>JBLINB010000026.1:0-24841 GCA_047638975.1 Myxococcota bacterium | reverse complement strand
CAATTCTGCTTCTTTGCGATGTAACATCGTTTGCAGTCGAAGCATGCTCTCAGCATTAGCGAGTCGCGCTTTCAATACTAAAGGTGAAAAAGGCTTCGTCTCAAAATCATTCGCTCCGGCTGTGATGGCTAAGGCCAAGTCCTCATTCGAGTTGCGCGAAGTTAATAGGACTATGAAAGTCCGTGGGCCACCAGCTCTTTCTTTGTTGCGAATGGCGGCGCATAATTCAGGGCCGCTCATGCCAGGCATCATCCAATCGGTGATGATCACACCAAAAGTTTCTTTTTCATAGGCCTCAAGAGCTTCAAAGCCATTTGAGACAGTAGTTACTTCATGTTGCCAATCTTCGAGTTGGCGGGCAAGTACACGGTTACTAACCATGTCATCGTCGGTAATTAGGATTTTCATTATGATCTAGGGGGTCTAAACGCTGCTTCAGCTTTATCGTCTATATACACCAAATGGCTGTAGGGAAAAGTTATCCTTGTAGCAATGAATTTCGCCATTGCATGTTTAAGCCTGATTTTGTCGCAATCAGCTCCAGAGTTAACTCTGCCTCGCCACCCGTCGCTGTCGCCAGATGGCGCGCAAGTAGCATTCAGCCACCAAGGAGACATCTGGGTAGCAGATGTAGCTAATGGGGCCGCTCAACGCCTTACCGCGCACGACGCTTACGATGGACGCCCGCTGTGGTCCCCAGATGGTAAAAACTTGGCGTTTGTCTCAAATCGCCACTCAAACTGGGACGTTTTCGTCATTCCAACGGTAGGTGGCCAGCCGCAGCGCCTAACTTGGCACTCAGACGGCGAGAGGATACATGGATGGTTAGATAATAGTCGGCTGCTCATTGGCGCGCAGCGCGACCGCCGTTACTCGCGCAGAGATAATGGCGCATGGGTGGCTTATCTTGACGGGCGCACTCCAACCATCCTCGGCGATTGGGCCATGAAAAATCCCGAAGTCAGCGCGGACGGCTCGATATTAGTTTATGAGCGCGGACATGGTGACCCAAGTCGTCGTGCATACCGCGGCGCGGCTTCAAGTGCTTTATGGTCGTACAACTTTGCCGACAAAACTCACACTGAGTTGACGGTCTTCGATGGTAATGACTTGCAGCCAGCAATCGGGCCACAGGCTAAGTGGTTGTACTTCTTGTCAGACCGCAGCTGCGATGGCAATAAAGAAGGACGCGATCTCGGGCTGTGGCGCATGCCACTTGATGGAGGTGAAGCAAAACTTTGGGTTCATCCAGGAGGACGTTCTTTTAGAAATTTGAGCTTGTCCGCCAACAAGCAATTGGCCGTCGCAGAATTAGACATGGGCTTGGCGCTCGTTGACCTTGGTACCGGAGAATTGAGCGAGCTAAAAGTTTATGGCAGTATAGATAGTTCGATGCCACGCTATGTCGATAAAACAATCAGCGGCGGGGTGAACGCATACACCATTTCTAGTGATGGCGAGACAGTTGCATTTATCTCAGCAGGAGATTTATTCGTGATGCGTAATCACGAAGACATAAAACGTGCGCTACGCCTAACCTCAAATGCAGCGGCCGAATCTAATCCGATATTCACTAACGAAGATAAGACCTTGCTGTTTATTAGCGAGCGTAATGGCAATGCAGAGGTCTACAAAATCAGTATCGGAGATGATCAAGAATTCTACAATATGCACGCTGTCGAGGCCGTACGTGTGACCGAAACAGCAGCCGATGAATCCTCTTTGTCCTTGTCACCAGATGGTAAGTCCATGGCATGGATTGAAGGCTTGGGTAAATTGGTGGTCGGCGACCCAGAAACTTTTGTAGCAAGGCACGTCGTCTGTGACGGTTTCGACGCACCATCCTATGATTGGTCTCCAGATTCACGCTGGTTGACTTATTCGGTGGCAAACGATGATTTTAATGTAGATGTATTCGTAGTCAATGTGCACGAAGCCAGCTCACCAGTGAATATCAGTCAACATCCAGATGATGACACTTCACCGATGTGGTCACCTGATGGGCGTAAGATTCTATTCACTTCACGACGTATGATGCTCGACGAAACAGATGTCTGGGTAGCGTTTTTACGCGCCGAAGATCTTGAGCGGAATGAGCGCGAGCGTCTTGAGGCAGCAGAACTTAAAGAAGAGACCGACAAAGAAACAGCTAAGGGTAAAGAGAAGCAAGATGAATTAGATGCCGTCTTGACAGGCGTGTTCAAAGGCGAAAGTGCGGTACTTGATTTGCGCTTACGCGGAGAACAGATTACGGGGCTTTACATTATGGGCGACCTGAAAATTGAGTTGCAAAACTCTAGCTGGGACGCCGCTAGCAAGACCTTTAAGTACACCGTCTCGCAGCAAGCAGAGATTGAGTATGTGTTGGTGTTAGAAGGTGGCATCCTTAGTAACGACACTTATAAATTCGAGCGTAACGAAGACGCATCGCAACTTCCGGAAGAAGTCGCCGTGCCTGACAACCTAGTACAAATTGATTGGCAGGGACTAGACTCGCGCATCAAAAAAATGACGCGCCGTGAAGGAAACGAACGCGCGATGGGCTGGGGCAGTGACTCCGAAGACTTTTACTTTAATGCCACTTTAGGAACGCGACTTACCAGTGGCTCTACCGCAGACACCGGGTTTTTTAGCAGTAACATTTTCGAGAACAAGGATGAAAGCATAGACTCTGAATATGTCGCAGGAATACTGCACCATGACAAGAGTATCTACTGTGTGAAAGGCGGGCAAATTTATAATGGTGTTGAGAAGGGTGACAAACTACCCTTTAGTGTGACTTTCCGTCAAGATCGTATGGCGGTTCGCGAAGCCGTGGTCGAACAGGTGTGGGCCGTTCTAGATAGGCTGTTCTACGACGCAGGATTTCACGGACATGACTGGCGCGCATCTTTAGATAAATGGAAGCCGGCAGCAATGCTTGCGTCAACCCGCGAAGATTATGGCGAAATGGTTAACTGGATGCTTGGCGAGATGAATGCATCGCACATGGGCTACCGTCGTTTCGGTAATTCAGCTGCGAAAGAAACCGACGCGCCACGCATGGGAATGCTCGGTGTGCTGTGGGACGATTCACACACTGAAGACGGACGCCGCGTAGCAGAGGTAGTCGCCGAGACACCAGCAGCGCGTAGTGACTCACGTTTACATATGGGCGATGTGATTGTTGCGGTTAACGGACGTGAATATAAGGCCGGCGATAATTGGTCGCGTTTAATGACAGCCACCGCTGACCACGAAACGTATTTAGATGTCAAGAATACTGAAGGCGAGCTGCGACAAGTAGTCATCCGTCCTGCTTCTTCAATGAACACTGCGTTGTATCACCGCTATGAACAGAACTCGCGCGTCTTTGTCGAAGATCATTCGGAAGGCAAGCTAGGCTATATTCATATCGAATCAATGAGCACCGAACCGTTGTTAGAATTTCAGCGCAAACTGTTTGCAGCTGCAGACGGGAAAGATTGTTTGGTGATTGACGTTCGCGAAAATGGCGGCGGATGGACCACCGATATGATTCTGACTATGCTGACTACGGGCGATCATGCTTTCACGATACCGCGCGGTGGCGGAGTAGGCTATCCACAAGGACGCCGAGTATTCGCAACCTGGAATAAACCAATAGTCGTACTGTGTAATGAAAATTCATACTCGAATGCAGAAATCTTCTCTTGGTCGATTAAAACGCTAGGGCTCGGACCAGTAGTTGGTAAGAAGACTTATGGTGCGGTGATTTCTACGGGAGGAGCAATAATGCTTGACGGTAGTTTTGTGCGTATGCCATTCAGGGGTTGGTATGTGAACGATGCCAACAAAACTAACATGGAATTAAACGGTTGTCCGCCCGATTACCCAGTAGAAAACCTGCCTGGAGACTTCGCTGACGGTAAAGATAGGCAGTTAGAAAAGGCAATTGAGGTGGGTATAGGCCTGCTGAATTGATATGATGGTGTCTATGAATCTATTTCTACTCCAGCAGGAGCCATCTTTTTGGTCAGAACTCGGCGAGTTCTTGTCCGAAGAGTCTATGGCTTCAATACTTTCATGGGAGTTCTGGCTTCTGGCAACGGTGATCTTTTTAATCGGAGAAATCTTCACCTCAGGCTTCTTATTAGGAGCATTAATGCCAGGCTCGCTTCTCGCTTCACTTGCCGCACTTCTCGGCTTTGGTGTACAGGCACAATTAATCACATTCGCTGTGGGAATATTGCTTGGTCTGTTTTACATCCGGCCAATATTCTTGCGCAAAATGATAGACAGCAGCGAGAACTCAAACGTCGAAGCACTTGTCGGAGTCTCTGCCAAAGTGGTTAGCGCCATTTCTGATGGCGAGACCGGTTCTGTTAAAGTGGCTTCCGAAGAATGGCGTGCACGTTCTGCTGCCAACCATGAGGTTGGTAAATCTGTCACAGTTGCCGGAATAGAAGGCAATACTCTCTTAGTTAAGTAATAAGTAATATCATGCAAGAAGTCATCATAGCATTTGTAGTTTTTGTCATAGTCCTTGCTGTAAAAGGACTGCGTATCGTACGTCAAGCCGAAGTGGTTATTGTCGAACGTCTAGGGCGCTTTAGCCGCATACTTTCTCCAGGCATCAATATCATTTGGCCTTTTGTCGATCGTCCACGTGCTGTGCAATGGCGCGGAACATTAACGCAGGGCAAATCAACGCGTGTCGTCATGGCGACGGCGATCGATATGCGTGAACAAGTGTTCGATTTCCCTGAGCAATCCGTTATTACTAGAGATAATGTTGTTATCTCTGTTAATGGTTTGCTTTACTATCAAGTAACCGACCCAAAGCGTGTTGCTTACGAAGTAGCGTCGCTGCCAACAGCTATCGAAAAGCTAGCGCAAACTACTTTGCGTAATATCATCGGTGAAATGGAGCTTGACACCACATTGTCGAGCCGCGATTTGATTAATGGCAAAATGCGTACGGTGCTAGACGAGGCCACAGATAAGTGGGGCGTAAAAGTAAACCGCGTCGAGCTGCAAGACATCTCTCCACCGCATACTGTACAAGAAGCAATGGAGAAGCAAATGCGCGCCGAGCGTGATAAGCGTGCGTCTATTCTTGAAGCCGAAGCGGATAAATTGTCAAAGATCTTGCGTGCCGAAGGTGCGCGTGATTCCGAAATTGCCGAGGCTGAAGGTACGCGCCAAGCACGTGTTTTACGCGCGCAAGGTGAAGCAGAAGGACTTGTCATTGTGCGTGATGCGCTTGAAGGCGTTGACGCCAATGCTGCGCAATACCAAGTTGCTCTTAATTACCTAGATACACTAGGTTCGCTAGCTGCCAATGGACGTGGTGATAAGACCGTGTTTATGCCATTCGAAACCGTGAATATACTCGGCGGTATTGGTTCAATCAAAGAACTGCTAGGCAACACCAGTTCGAATGACATCGATGGCTCTCCGCCACCGTTGCCACGCTAGTGCATTAATAGATTCAGCGTTGACATCCCCAGCTATAGAAATAGAACAGCTCGCCCTGAAACTGGGCGGCAAGGCTATTTTGCATGATGTCAGTTTGTGCATCGAACCTGGTGCGCTGTATGTCTTGCTCGGTCGTAATGGTGCCGGAAAAACGACAACGCTGCGTGCAGTCTTAGGCTTGCAAAAAATTGCCTCCGGGCGTATCCGCTTGTTTGGACATGACGTCTCGCAACTGGCTAAATTGCCGCAAGCACTCGGAGTTGCGCTTGATCCACCCGGATTAGACGACACTTTGAGCGTACGTCAAAATTTAGAATTGGCACGCATCCGTGGCGGCATCAAAGGTGGTCGCGGAGTTGATGAGGTTTTAGAGTTGGTGGGCATGACTCATCGTCAGCATAATTACGGTTCGCGCTTATCGCATGGCCAAGGACGCCGCGCTGCAGTGGCACGTGCGTTATTAGGCGACCCCGAGTTGTTATTGCTTGACGAACCGCTTTCCGGATTAGATCCGCAAGGTGTTGAGCGCATGCTTGAATTGTTTAAGCATCTTTGCGAAAACGAAGGCAAGACGGTGGTGTTGTCGAGCCACCATTTGCGTGAGGTGCAGCACATTTGTACGCATGTAGGCTTAATCGATGATGGCCACACCTTATTACAAGGCCGCACTGGTGACTTGCTTGATAGCATGCCTAGCTACCTTGTTGTGCGCGGTGATGACCTGCCTGCAGCCGCTACGGCTATTGAATCCCTTGAGGGTGTCAGTAATCTAGAGATTGATTCCGAAGAAGTCGTCGCAAAAATTAGCAAGCAATTTAATAACCAACAAGCGTTGGCCCGTTTGCAGCTAGCAAATGTCCCAGTAAGCGAGTTCTTCGTCCGCCGTTCCAATCTTGTTAGCGTATTTCAGAACGCCATTGAAGCATATGATAAAGGGGTAGCAGACCATGACTAACTTTATGCGCGCACTGGCCGGCGAATTCTATCTATTTAGCCGTCGCCGTTCTATTCGTGTGATGCACGCCGTTATTTTTGCCTTAGCATGTTTGATCGTGTTAATTAATTACAGTAGCATCAGTGCCTTTGCTGCAATGAATAATATGCCGCTGAGCGATGTGGCCTCTTTTAACTTTTGGCCGCAGTGGGCGTCGGCGACTCACATTACTTTGTATCTAGTAGAACTCTCCGTGATCTTGTTAATTGCAGGCTCAATGCCGCACGAAATTATGACCGCGTCCATTCGCGATCCACTAACGCGTCGCATCTCGCGTAGCTCTTTAGTGTTAGCGCGTGCGGTGGTCGCCATGGTCATCCCGTTAAGCTTGTACGCGTGCGCGCTATTAGGTGCGGCATTTATGTCGAGCATACTGTTCGATGCTGGTGACATCCTTGAAGAGGGCGAACTCTTGATGTCGATTGAAACCGATGGCGTTGCGAGCGCATTATACAGGTCAATGTGGCACGCCGTATTGCCATTGCTAACTCTCGGAGTAGTTGCCGCAGCATGCGGTGCAATATTCAAACGCGGAGTAGTAGCTGTTGGTGCATGCCTAGTAATGGTGTTGATCCCAACCATGCTCTATGACAATTTCGCAAGCATTATGCCCTATTATTTTGCGGATTTCCTGCCAGCATTCGGCCCTGATTCTTTCCTAGATCGCACTGCGCAATTTGCTGCTGGATATAGCGACGCTTATCCTTATGAATATGACGAAGTAGCTAACATCGGGTGGCTTAGTCCGTTACCATTGTTGTGCGTGGCGATAATCATGACCATAGTCTCTTTTCGCCGCCGTTCCTTATAATGCGTTTTCTTCTACTCATAGTGTTGTGCTACGGTTGTTCATACACCGTTCGTCCTGCAGATCTGCCACCATCGTTTTACGGCATTGATACTGCCGAGTTGATTGAGAATCAGCAAACAGCGTCTTTAGGTCTCGAACTTGAGTTGCTGCAGTCGGAAGATGTGTTTGCTTTAGATGTTCAGCCAGGGGTGTCCGTTAAACGAGTCGCAGATAAATCTCCAGCACGGCTTGCAGGGATTATGAGTGGCGACATCTTGTTAAGTTACGATAAACATCCAACCGACGACCCGCAGCGAGTGGCAGCCTTGCTTGAAAATGAGTCAGATGTCCGCGTTGTAGAATTAGAAATACAGCGTGGCACCGAAGTGCTTGTGGCTTCGGTTGAATTAGCCATGAAAACTACCGGAGCACTTCGCTCGAAATACTTTGTTGAGCGCGGTCTGCTACGCGCGGCCTTTTCCGACACAGCAGAGGGACTGCCCCGAATAGAGATGCTTGATGAACAAAGCCCATTGACTGCTGCCGGAGCGCAAGTTGGCGATGTAGTCCTTCGCTACCAAAATTCTAATACAGCTTCGTCACATGAACTGGTGCGACGTATTCGTCTAGGGTTGGCCCCGGCTGATGCGGTAACAATGCTGTTACTGCGCGCTGATGGCACACAACACACCGTCCGCTGCGAGGCATGGAGCCCAGAAACATTTGTCACCGAAGTAGGCCTCTGGCCTATCTTCTATTGGGAGCGCACTCCCGGAGAGGGCAAAGGCATGTTTACTTTCGGTAATTTCATAATTTCAAATATATTTAGTTATGAACGAGACGGCCGCGAAAAAGAGTTCTCAATCCTTGGCTTGTTCGACTGGAAAACAGGCGAGTTGATCCTCGAGGAAGAGTAGGCATAAATGATGTTTAGCGTAATCATGATGATGTTTCTGGCGCAGTCAGCGCACCAAATTAGCCATGTGCAGCCACAGGGGTATTTTGAGAATGAGATGCAATTCGCCGATGCCGATGGCGACGGCGATTTAGATTTATACATGGCTGTTTATACAGATAATCAGCGCTTTATAGACATCTACTCTCAGCAGCAAAATATCTTTAGCGCCATCCCTCAGCAGCATATACCAGTGCCATCGGGGGTCGTCGCATGGGTTGTCGGCAACTTCCTGCCTAGCGAAGACGGAGACGAAATTGTATGGCTAGCTGCGCGCGGAGTATATGTGCGTAATGCGGCAGGGCGTGCACAAGTTTTATCACGCGAGCCATTACTGCTAGATGTACCTTATACCTTTTCGGTGCCACGCTTAAATACGGTTGCCGACATTGATGGTGATGGCCTGCCAGAAATGGTATTACTCACAACCACGGGGTATCAAATCATTCAGCATGACGGGGTCGTCAGCGGAGAAATCGTCGTTAAGGCCACTGATAGCCTTGCTCCAGTTGCAGCATCGAGTTTGCTGGATGGTAAGCTTCGGGCGACATTGAGCAGCCAAGAACTTAGCTCTTTGTTCGTGCCCAATGAAGAAATGGGAGTGCTACGTTATCCACCAGCTCTGTTTTCTAGTGTTAGTTTACCTACGCCAATTTGGGCTGATGTAAACGGCGATGCATTACTCGACTTGACTTATGAAAAAGAAAATAAGTTATATGTTCATTTGCAAAGTGCTGATTACCAATTTTCCTCTAAAGCAGAGCGGGTCTTCACGATGCCCGATAGCTCGAGTAGTTCTTATGAACAGCTCGAATGGCTAAATATAGGAGGAACAGCAGCAGCCGATTTGCTAATGGTGCGCTCTTCGGAAGAAGCTTTAAGTCAAACGCGCCCGTGGCAAGTAAGAGTGTTTCTCGATGTATGGCAGCAGCAAGATCTTGAGCATTCAGCGGCAGTGTTTAAGGCGCAGTCCACTTCGTTAGGCGTGCAGCTATTAGATATTAATGGTGATGATGCTCTTGATGTTTGTATGTCGAACTGGTCGCTAGACCTTGGCTTACTCGGGCGCGGTAGCCCGAAGCTAACGCATATTGCCTCGGCGTTTTTAGCGAATGGCGATAGCTGGAATAAACGCCCATCCTTTGCTGAAAGGCGTAGTATTAATGTCGACGACATAGAATCGTTTGTTACTCTAGACTCGTTTGTGCCTGATTTGACAGGTAACGGCCTGCCAGATTTAGCAGAGCTCAGCGAAAAGGGCTCGTTACGTGTGCGCCAATTCGACATAGTGAATGAAGATGTGCGAGTAGCAAGTTCAGAATCTATTGACTTGCCAATACGGGCGCTCGCTGCGGATGTCTCCGTAAAAAGTTTGAATGGCGATGAGATATTCGATATTGTTATCGTGCGTTCACAATCATTAGAAATTTACATGTCGGTGAGCAAATGATTATTAGTTGCATTTTGTTTTTAGCGCAGCAGGTTTCTGTTGTAGATGATTTTCCATTGTGCAAGCACTTGGGGGCTATCCAGCTTGATGCTAGTAAGCAGCTGCATCTAATCGCAATTAATGATGAGCGCTTATCGGTGGTTGGCTCGGATCAGACTATAGATTTTCCAGGATTGGCAACCTTATACACCATCATCGATTTCGACGGAGATGGTTACGAAGAGTTGTGGGTGCTAAACGATGGCCAGCAATTGCAGCAACTACAGCAAGTAGATGGCCAGCTGCTGTTCGCGGACCCAATAGCGACTCGCCTGCAGGCAATGCCTCCAGCGGGCTATCATTCGGCACAATTCTTGCAAGATTTTAATGGCGATGGATTAGTCGATTTGTTGTTGCCAATTTCCGACCAAGTACGCATCCACTTGAACAGCTCAGAGGGCTTTCAGAATGGTTTAGACTTGGGTGCTTTATCGGACCTTAGCATCAGTAATGGTAATAGCTTGTTGAGCAAAACAGGGCGTACTCTTAGTGTGCCAGGTTTGCGTCCCGAAGATGTTAGTGGCGATGGCTTGCCAGATTTAGTGATAAGTGAAAATGGCTATATCCGTCAGTATGTCGCAACGCCAGAAGGCTTTCCGGCAACAGCAACCCGCACCTTAAATACCTTTGACTTTGCAAAAGACACTAGTGAATATGAATTCAATCTAAGCAATCTAAGTGCGGGCGCCGCATATTTGGTGCAAGATAAGTGGGCCGATTTCGATGCTGACGGAGACATCGATGTGATGATTCTCGCAGATTATAAGGTGCGAATTTTCCTTGGTGACGAAAACGGAATTAACCTAGATGAAGAGCGTCAGCGCCTAAAAGTGCGTGGCAACGTGGTCTATCTATTTCCAGCGCGTATCGATGACGACAAATTCCCTGACTTGGTTATTGTGCGCATCGAAGATTTGGGTCTCGGTAAAATTTTGCGCGCGGCTTTAATGTCCTGGGAAATCAAATTTGACTTCATGGTCTTTAAGGGGCGCGGCGATGGCTTGTTCAATAGGCGTGCATTCCGCTCTCGTTCTGCAGTGCTGCAAGGAGATTCGTTAATCTCTACATATAAGCGGGGCAAAGCAGACTTGGCGCAGATGCGCAAGAAAATTGTGCGCACCTGTGATCTCGATGGCGATGGGAAACGTAATGATATGGTGATGCTAGATGCCGGCGGCGAGCTTCGGGCCTTTGCGAATGTTGTTGATACACCAAATATTTTGCACGTCGCAATCGAAAAGTTTTTACAGCAAAGCCTTGCGGGCGAGGGCGAGTTAGAGCTAGAGATATCAACACTTAGCGAGTGGATGCTAGGACGTACTTCGGCAATGGCATCGCTTGCGAAAGGTAAAATAGCGATCGCTTCGACGACGCTAGAAGACTGGGAAACACCGCATGCCATGTTAATCCGCGATTTCGACGGCGATGGCTGCGATGAGGCTTTAATCTTGCGTAATCATAAAACGGAAGACAAGCAAGACATGCTGCGCGGTGTGTTAGTCGATTTTAATTAATCGTCGGTCTTCATCCAAATTGCTTTTAGATAGCGCCCCTCTGGGAAATCTAAACGAATCGGATGGTCGGTGCCTGCGCCAGTTTCACGCACGATGCGTACTTTTCTAGCACGTGCGGCGCGGCGTAAGATTTCGGTTAAATCGTTTGCGCTAAATAAACCACTGCATGAACAGCTAAGGATAAATCCTCCGGGCTTAACTAACGGAAAGGCTAGTTTGTTGATATCGTGATATTTCGCTTGTCCTTCTTCGAACTCGCGACGGGAAGGTACAAACTTTGGCGGGTCAACAATGACCACATCATATTGCTTGCCATTTTGCCCCAAGGTGCGCAAATAACTAAAGGCGTCGGCATGCGTAAAAGTGACTTGCTTTAGGTGGTTGATATTGGCATTGCGCTTGCCCATCTCGATAGCCTTTTCATCAAGATCGATGCAATGCACGCTTGTGGCGCCAGCCTTTGCTGCCTGCAATCCGAATCCGCCGGTGTAACTGCATACATCAAGCACCTCGACTTTTTCGCCGCTCGCAACTAAGCCAGCAACCAATTCGCCGAGATGGCGACGGTTGTCGCGTTGATCGCAAAAGAAACCTGTTTTATGGCCATCCGCAAGACTGGCTTCGTATTCAATGCCACCTTCGCTAAAGCGTAGTCGCTTTGGGCAGCCGTCGGAAGACGACACGACTTTACTATCGCCTTCGGCTTTAGCAGCCTTCGGGTCGCTGCTGAGGTGATGGTGCTTGGTGCCAAGTACTTTATGCAGCGTCGGCGCAATCATCTGAAAAATGCCAAGCATCGTTGAAGTGTATGCAACGGCAACTAAAGTGTCGCCATAGCGGTCGACCATCAGCGCCGGAAAATCGTCGCCCTCGGCATTGATGATGCGACAGACGTCATCGCTGACGCTAGCATCATTTAGGCGGCGCAAAGCACTCGACTCGGCCTTGGCATGCCACCAAGCATCATTCGGACGCTCAGTGCCACGGGTGACTACGCGCAGGCGAACGCGTGAGCGGTGGTGATACATGGCCCAGCCGCGGTAGGACCCGTAGGAATCATAGACCGCAATAAGATCGCCGGTCTCTGGTCGCTCAGACCACTTGCCACAATCGTCATTCCAGACGCGCGGACCACGCATGGGCCCAGTGAGCTCAATCCATGGCTCAATACGGTCATCAGCACTAATGCGTTCGCGTTGGTAACGCACGGGGCGATCGTCGTTTTCAGCGCGCGGTGGACGCTCAGAGTTGCTGCGGTAGAGATTCATACCTAGATTTTAGCATCGCGCGATTATCTAAGTATTTGAACCTAATTATTTAGCGTTTAAACCGAGCTCAGCACTAACGTCAACTGGGCCGCGGTAAATTTGCGAAACAGCTTTCTTAGCGGTCGCAGCTAATTGCGGATCACTCTCGTGCAGCAAGCGCTCGATGTGGCGCAAGTACTGCACAGTCATGCGTGCGATGCGCACGAAATCACCTGGTGCAGCAGAAGTGAATTTTTCTAGACGATAAAAATCACAGCCATTAGCGTATTCGTAAATCGCCGCCGACATCGACTCATCGAGTTGCTTAATCGTCGGGGGCAAACCCGCCAACGCTTCTTGATCACGCGCATACTCGACCACTCGCTTAGCTTTACGGATGAGGTCTTGGATCGGGCGCAGTACATGCTTAGGAAAGGTATCGCGTGGACGCCCCTGATGAATGGTAGCTGCTACTAATGCCGCCAATGCCGGAGCATCAATGCCAGCAAAAATGCCTTCGTATAACATTTCAGTAAGCTGTATTTCGTATCCGAATAAGTGCAGGCTACTTCGGCCACGAGACAATATCTCGGTACCTTCGCCGACATAACCCATTGCGCTCAAAAACTGGAAACGTTTTTTGAGAGTAGCACGCATCTGTTTACGATTGTGCTCTTCGCGCTTTTTAGAATGTTCGCGCGCTTGGTAAGCCGCAAAAGATTTTTCCCAGACTTGTGTGGCTTCTTCAGAGCCCGCAATACCGTGCAGGTGTACTAAGGTGGCGTAATCAAGATTAAAGCGCGAAGTGATCGGTTCGACACCACCATCTTGGATGCGATGAACCGGGGCACCCATCACGTCATCGAAATCGAGCACGCTATACACTAAACCTTCGTCGTCCATGCCTAGTCGGCCTGCACGCCCAGCCATTTGCAAGTAATCGCGGGTGCGCATATAGTCGAAGTCAACACCATCGAATTTCATCAGCGAATCAAAAACCACGCAGCGCGCCGGCATGTTGATTCCCATTGCAAAAGTTTCAGTGGTGTAAAGTAATTTTATTAGCGCTTTTGAGAATAGACGCTCGACAATGTCCTTTTGTTGCGGCAGCATTCCGGCATGGTGGTAACCAATGCCACGCTCAAGCATGTCGTGCAGGCTAGCCATCGGGCCACGCGCGTCGTCGAAATTGAACTCGCTTTTGGCCTGCTGCCATATCTCTTCAAATCGCTCACGGTCAGCTTTGCTGGTCAGAGAACGATTTCTTGCGACGCGGCGAGCTTTGCTTTCGGTGAGCTTACGTGAGAAACAAAAATACAGTGCCGGCAAATTATTGTTGTCAATAATCTCATTCAACAACTCGGTATCGTCGCGCAGTTTAAAACTGCGGTCGCGCGAATGCTTCGAGAAGCGCTTGGCAACTTGCTTAAGGCGATGCTGCGCAAAAACTCCGGCCTTAGGATGAAACAAATAATGCTTCAATGGCACCGGGCGCTTGGTCTCTTCGACCACCGTAATGGGGCGCTCGCGCATCCTTTCGAGCCACGCGGCAAACTGCCCTAAATTGGCAATGGTTGCCGACAACGCCACAATAATCACATCTTTGGGCAAGAACATTAAGGTCTCTTCCCATACCGAACCACGCTCGGGGTCGTCCATAAAATGCACTTCGTCAAAAACAACGACGCCCACATCCGATAACGACTGCGCGTCTTCAATCAGGGTGTTGCGCAAGATTTCGGTGGTCATTACCAGTACCTGGGAACCCGATTGCAGACTAATATCACCGGTGCTCAAACCAACACTCGGGATGGCCTCGTCTTCGGTAAAGTCGCGAAACTTTTGATTGGACAAGGCTTTAATTGGCGCCGTGTACAGCGAGCGTTTGCCTTGGGCAGTGGCTAGGTGAATGGCATACTCAGCCACCAATGTCTTGCCGGCACCGGTAGGGGCAGCGACCAATACATTGTGGTCAGTATCTAACGCAGCCGCAGCCTTGCGCTGAAAACTGGATAGCTCGAATCCTTTGAAGTGTGTGGGTCCTAAGTTGGACATACCCATAGCATGGGTAGAATAGGGCCGTTGGTCAAGGTAGAACATAGGAATGCATTTCGTCATGCGCCTTTCCTCCCGTGTCTTATTGTCTTCCGTCGTCGTTATCGGCGCTGGTTTCCTCAGCGCATGCTCCGACACTGGCAGCAGCGTTCGCGACATCTCAAAGTTCCGCGTAGAGCAAGTGCCTACAGTCATTGGCCAGCCACTGCCTCTGATTTGGGCCCAAATGTTCGACTTTGCCTTGTCCAAAGCCCACGCTCTCGACCTCGACGACCCCGACAGCCTCCGCCAAATCGAGGGCTTGGTGCGTCAAATACCTTGGGTCGATCCTGATTCCGTCGAAGCGCACCTGGCAATGCCCGAAGGCGTGCGCTTGTATTACCGAGCGCTGGTACCCGCATTGGTCATCCGCCAAGAAGGGCGAGCAGTTGGCCTACTCTCACTAGAAGGACGCGCTCTGCCTCCCGGGTTCAGTGACGAGGTCATTAATAAATTCGTCAGCATCCACATACCTAAAGGCACCGAGCTGCCAACCCCGGGTAATGCTAGCTCGGCAGCCTTGTTGCAAGAGGCGGTGCGGGTATTCCCAGAAGTCGATCAGCTCAAAGCGATTACTAAACTCAACATCGTCGCTATTCAGCAGCAAGCCGATTACCGCGCAACATCTAACTCTATCGCGCCACCGCTTACTTTCGTCACCGTCGACGGCCTCGAATTAGAATGGGGACGCGCCCGCGATACTCCAGATCCGTTTAGTGTAGACGTAAATAACCGTCCATTGACGCTAGAGCGTAAAGGCCAACGCCTAGCGCAAGTCATGCAACAATTTCCGAACCTAGCGGGCGTAGGGCGCGTTGTACTTGACGACCCGTTGGTGAAGGTGTTTGATCGCCGCGGCCAAGCTTTGACGCTCAAGAATGATATCTTGTAAATAAATGATTAGCTTTGCATTGCTTGCACTTTCGGTGGTGGCTCCAAATCTAATTTCGCCATCGCAAGCATTGTTGGCGGCATTAAGCCTGGCACTTGTTTACGAGCGCAGCGACATTCTTTACAAAGTAATCGCGCTTTACGCGGCGACGCTATCCATCCAGGCGGTGCGTGATGATAGCCAATGGTGGCACGCCTTGGTCCTCGTTGCTTGTGCGCTATTAATCAAATCGACGCTCTCAACGAGCAAGGCTTGGCGTTTGGGGCTAGTGTATGCCTTATGTATACCCGCAATTTTTTCAATGCTTCAAGCAACAGGCTTTGCCGATGTCGGTGCAATTGAGCATTTAAACATCTGGAAAATTCTAGATGTAGATGCACCGCCTGCAGTGCAGCCAGTACTACTCGATGAATCTTTGCATCCGAATTTAGCCAACACTTGGCTGCCGTTGCCGACACGTTTTAGCCCGTGGGCGCTTTATGCCGAATCTAATTTGAGCAGCCGCGCTTATTTATTACTCGCGGTGATGATTGCAGCAGCAGCCTTTGCCTCACGCCGTAATTCAAAGAAAATCTGCCTTAGTTTGTTAGCAGTCGCTTACTTTGGCGGCCTGTATTTCTCGCCACCAACAAGCATAGACATTTGGATGCCCGCAAAAGACGGTAATTGGTTGGCATTACATCTTAATAGTGACGGCGGGGCGATCCTGCGCGAGCCACTACTGTCTGAGCAGCAGGCTTTAATGACTGCGCAAGAAGAATGGGCTGTGGTCGAGCGTCACCCCTTTAGGGCCCCGGTAGATAACGGTACCGCTCAGTGGTTAGCATTGCTAGAATTGTGGTCGTCCGCCCGATTGCCGGCAGACCATGCATCTATCTCCAACGATAACAGCTACTTACACGGAAAACGTTACTCAGTAGACTCGAATGGTTATCTACGCATTGACCCCTTGCCCTAAGCGATGCTAGGCACTACAATGTCCTCCCTAATAAGCGGATGTCCCGCTTGATAAGTTCGATGCGTCCAACAACATCTCATTTGAATTCGACAACCATAGTCCGTGATTGGCATATGGTTGACGCCGAAGGTGCAACCCTAGGTCATATAGCAACTAAAATTGCTGTGGTCCTAATGGGTAAGCACAAACCTACAGTTTCCGAACACTACGATTGTGGTGACAACATTATTGTTGTCAACGCTGAGAAGGTTCGCGTTTCAGGCAATAAAGCCGAAGATAAAGTCTACGTGCACCACACCGGTTATCCAGGTGGTCAGCGCGAAGTGCCTTTTGCTAAGATACTTGCTGAAAAGCCAGAAGAAATTATCATTAAAGCTGTCAAGCGTATGATGCCAAAAAATAAACTTGGCCGTCACATGCTAACTAAGCTACATGTTTATAGTGGTGCCGAGCACCCTCATGCAGCACAGCAACCACAGCCTCTAAGTGTTTACTAATAAAGATGACTGAAAATACAACAACTACAACCGAAGAGGTTACAGCAGACGTAGCTGTAGAAGAAATTCCTCAGGTTGATCCAACGGGCCGCACTGCAGAAGCAGCTGCAAACGGTTTTTACTGGGGCACAGGTCGCCGTAAGAACGCTGTCGCTCGTGTACGCATCCGTCCAGGCAAGGGTGAAGTGGTCGTTAACGGCCGCCCGCTCGATGTTTACTTCGATCGTGCATCCGACCACAGCATGGCTCTTTCGCCATTGGTTACACTTAAGTCGCTAAATAAGGTCGACATTTTTGTAAACACTCATGGTGGTGGTATCAGCGGTCAAGCTGGTGCGATTCGCTTGGGCTTGGCACGCGCTTTGTTCGCCTGCTACCCAGACTCACATGGGCTCCTAGCAGCTGCAGATCACTTCACTCGCGACCCACGAATGGTTGAGCGTAAGAAGTATGGTCGTCATAAGGCTCGTCGCGGACATCAGTGGGGCAAGCGCTAAAACGCTTATTTCCATTCGCAAAAACAAGGTTGGCTTTCGAGTCAACCTTGTTTTTTTTGGTTGCGGCACTTGGGATTGGCGGCAGGCCGTTGTATCCTAATAGCGGAATTAAAAGACATGGCAGGACACTCACATTGGGCAAACATTCAACGCACGAAGTCTAAAGAAGACGCGAAGCGTGGCAAAACATTTTCTAAATGGGCAAAGCACATCATGGCTGCGGCGCGCGAAGGCGGCAGCGATCCAGTGATGAATCTAAAGCTGCGCTATGCAATCGAACATGCGAAGGCAGACAATATGCCTAAAGATTCGATTGAACGTGCCGTAAAGAAAGGAGCTGGCGAACTTGAAGGCCAGGTTCTAGAAGAAGTAATGTACGAAGGCTATGCTCCCGGTGGTGTCGCAGTAATGATTGAAACCTTAACGGACAATCGTAACCGAACGGCACCGATCATCCGCACCTCCATGTCAAAACGGGGTGGTTCGATTGCCAATAACGGTACGGTGAGTTATATGTTCCGCCGTAGATCCGTGTTTGCCATTAGTCGCGACGGTGTCGATGAAGAACAATTGATGGATGTTGCTCTAGAAAATGGTGCCGAAGATGTCATTACTGACGAACAAGAAATCTTTGGTGTAGAGGCACCGCCAGAAGAATTCATGAGATTAACGCAAGCATTCGAAGCAGCGGGCTACAAAGTCGTCGATGCTGGCTTACGTTACATTCCTGATAATTACGTAGCTATCGACGAATCGGCAGCTACATCACTCGAAGCCATCATAGACTTGCTTGAAGATGATGATGACGTCCAAGCTGTTCACCACAACGCCGAATTCCCTTCATAATTATGCCTAAACGCCCACTGTTTGTTCTTTCCACTAATGCTGATGTTGTTGCTGCTTGTAATGAAGCAGCCAAGCTCGCCGGCAATGCTGTTGCCGAAGTTCACGTTTGCAATGATCACTCGAAATTAAGTTCTGGTAATTTTGACGGCTTGGTTGTCGTCGACCCAGAATTCATGGCGCCGTTGTCTATTCATGAATTCACTCTAGATTTCTTGCACAAGCATCGTGCGTTATTGTTCTTGCTCACATCTGGTGACGTGCAACACGCCGACGGTTTGGCCCGCTTCGTCGGAGCCCAAGCCGCAATCGCAATGCCGGTTGTCGCCAGTAATTTAGCAGAGCACTTGGCCTCGCCATTTGGCGTCCCGGCTAACTTACGCCCCGATCCATTGCCAATAGTCGATACGGCAGCACTCTCCAAATCTATCGGCGACATATTGAAGGGGCGCGAGCCACAGTCGCGCGAACGCTTTCTTAAGGCGGTTGCTGATCCTGAAACCGGCTTGCACACGCCTGAATTTTGGCAGCATCGCTTAGAAGAAGAATTTAAGCGCTCAGCACGTTTTCGTTTCCCATTAGGCTTAGTTTCTTTTAACTGGGAAGGTGAAGTCGGTGAAGAGGTATTGCTTGAGTTGTCAGGCTTGCTCTTGCTAGACACGCGCGATGTTGATGTTGCTGCACATGTGGCCGACCATTCACTAGTCGCGATGTTGCCGCACACCGGTCCGGAAGGAACACGTATGTTTGCGCAACGGGTTATGGATTCGATTGCCGAGCATAAATTGGTAGATCTTCTCGGCGAACCACTTGAGATGTCTTCCGCTACGGCAGTAGCTCCCGATTCATCGCTGTCAAGCGCAACTGCTTTTTTAGCGCAGGTATTGCCTAGACAAGATAGTCTCGAAAATATTCTTTAAGACTGTGGCGGCTCGATGAAGTCAGCGATTTTCCATTCGCTGGCAATAGTGAAACCGGTAATGAACTCGTTTTCAGGCAGACTACGAATGATCGGGTCATCTATATTTGCAGCAATTCTTTTGCCGTCAACACTTAAGTAATGCTGCGGCGCAAATTCTAGTAGCGCTCCGTGTTGGCCTTCGCTACTGGCCACTGAAAAATAATGCTGCGCCACGCACAGTGTGCCGATGATGCGCCGGTCGTTGTATCCCCACCATACAAGTTGTTTGCCATCTGCAGTTTCGGTTTGCGACATCGCCTCTAAGCGAAAGGCATATTTACGCGTACTACCCAAATTTTCGTTAAGCTGCGGACGACTGATTAGATAGGCGTCAAAGGTAGCGCCGTACTTGACTTTCAGGTCGTTGGCGAAGCAAGTGTACTCGGCTTGGGCGTCGTCGATAGAGAGGGCTGCAAAGAAGCTCTTAGCGCATTTTTCTGCAGAACCAAAGTCTGGGCGCTCGACTAAGGCTTGCGCTGCCTGCGGGTTTGACTGACAGCTAGGTAGGCAAACAATAACTAAGCTTAGTAGAAGGGTAGGCAGAGAGGTATGCACTCATTTATATTGGTATATTCGCTATGCTTAAGCAATCCCTTTACCGCAAACTCTTGACGTCAGTATTGTTGATACTGGTAGGGTGGGCTTGCGCGCCATCGCCAATAGCTTCGTCTAGCTTAGACTTTGAAGATATGAACCAAGATTTGGGTTCGCGCTGGGCCGGCGAAAACATAACTTTATACTTTCCGTTTACTAATAACTCTGCCGAGACGCAGCAAATCACTCGTATTCAGACGAGTTGTGGTTGTCTAAATCCGCGAGTGCTAGTGTCGCAACAGGCGCAGACTTTTCCAGTGACGGTAGCTAGTGGCGCAAGTGGTGTCGTCGAAATCGATTTCAATACTGGCGGCTTTAAAAACGTCAAAAAGACCGGTGCTCAGGTCTATCTTCAAGGACAAGCCTTGCCGGTAGATCTGGCGGTCGAAGTATTCTTGAACAATTGGTTTAAGCAACAACCGGAATATCTTAAATTCGCGACTACTGATGGTAGTCGTGAACAGAGCATAACAATCGAATATGTAGGTCAGAAACCCTTTCGTTTTACTGAGGTGCTCTCCGTTTCACCGCCTTTAAGAATCGAAGGCGTGCCAAGCGCAGAATTGTCCTTGTCGCAAACTGTAGAATTAGTGCTGCCACCGACAACTAATCAAGGCACTTCTACGGCAAGCTTTAATTTGCAGACGAACCATGAGGGATTCAGGGTTGTGGGTATTACACGCTATGAAGTTGAGCCGCCAGTTTGGGTCTCGCCCAATGGCAAGCTCTTGCTCGGAGCAATACCTGCTGGAGTAATGAGTTACGCTGCTGTAGATGTCGGTGCAAATGTCGGTAAAATTGAATTACAAAGCACCGAGGTGGGTGGTATCGAGGGCGTCAAAGTGCGGGTGCAATCGCTTAAAGAGGGCAAGCATTTGCGTTTGCAGTTAGAAATAACTCCTCCAACTACCGCAGGAGCCTTTAGTGGAGAGCTAAATATCGATTTAATTCATGACTTTGATGGGAAAAAGACCCCGGTGTCGCGTAAGATTCTAATATTCGGGGTAACCCAAGCCACTTAGTAGTCATGAAGTACGTTAATTACATAAATTTAGCCATTGTCAGCCTTTGCCTCGCTGCCTGTGCTCAGAACACATCCAATGGTCCCTCGCTAAGCGATTTGAAGTTCGAATCGTATGAAAATGAGCTTGGTTCTGTATATCAACAGCATACTTATGATCTAGAATTTGTGTTTGAAGTTGTGGGTAACGACCCCATAACTATCGACGAAATAGACGTTTCTTGTGGATGTACAAGTGTTGTGATTTATCCGGCATGGGATACCGATAGTTTCGGCGAGGTCTGGCCGCTTGGCGAGCCAATCCCGGCGGGGGTGACCGGCTCCATTCGCGCTGTTTTCGACGGTTCACGCTACAAGGGCGATAAGGCGTCAACGATTACCCTAAAGGGTAATTTCCTCGAACGTAAAACAGCGCTCGGAGTAAAAGCCTTCGTAAAACCGGTTTTTGATATTAGTCCGCAAAACATAAACTTCGGCGAAGTTTTAACGTCTTTGATTTCAACCAACACGCCCGAAAAGATTATCACGGTGGTCGCGATGAAAGATTACGAGATCAAGCGCTGGCTGCGTGTGCCGAAGGGCATTGTTGTTGAAGCAATCGGCGATGTAACCCAGCTTGAAGGCGAATCTGTTTCGCGACAATACCGCATTTCGGTAAACTCAAGCATTCCAGCAGGGCCGATGGCGTCTTCGGTTGATGCTGAAACATCTATCGGTGTAAACCTCGAGTTTACAGTAGCAGCACGTGTGCTTGGACCAGTGCGTTATTCTCCATCGCAACGCGTGGCCTTCGGCATGTTTGATGAAGGGCAGTCGCGTCAGCGCTCGGTGAAGCTCGAAGCTACTTCGGCGTTGATTACATTGCCGAAGCCAACAGCCGAAATCGTTGGTGGTGCTGCCGGTGCGATTGCTATCGAGCAGATTAAGTCGACGAACGACGGCAAGGGCTACGAAATAAAAATGAGAATCCCTGAAACTGTGCCGCCTGGCAACTATAACGGTTTATTGAAGATTACATACCCGAATAATCCAGAGTTCGAAGCGCAAGAAGTGATCTTGAATGCGCGCATCCGTAAAAAGTGAGAAAAAGAATAGGCGAAATGCTGATTGAAAGCGGCGTGATAAGCGAAGAACAACTTCGTGAAGCACTTTCGGTTCAAAAACAGCGCACGGTATTGCTTGGTGAGCAGTTAATCTCACAAAAGGCATGCAGCGAAGACAATGTATATCGTGCCTTAGCAAAGCAGTCGACGATGGCCTTTGTTGATTTGGCCGAACGCACTCCGTCCGAACACTTAAGTTCGCTGCTCGACAAACAAGCGGCATACGAATTAATGGCGTTGCCAGTTGCCGAGAAAGACGGCGCATTATTGGTTGCGATAAGCGACCCGCGTCAAGCTGTCGCTGTAGATACCTTAAACTTCTTGCTTGATCGTGAAATACGTTTGGTACTGTCGGCGCCAAGTAGTTTGGCCGGTGCTCTCGAGCGGTCTTATGGTCCAGACGAATCGCGCGTGAAGGCGAATAAAATAGTTGCCGACGAACATGGTGACGAAGCGCCGATTGTGCGTTTGTTAAATAGAATGTTTGCCGACGCTGTAAAGCAGCGCGCCTCTGACATTCATATCGAGCCCTTTGCCAACCGAGTACGTATTCGCTTTCGCATCGACGGTAAGTTAGTAATCGCCGACGAACATCCGATTGAGGTGTTTGCGCCATTGATCTCGCACTTAAAGGTTAGCGGTGGTTTAGATATCGCTGAAAAACGACGTCCACAAGATGGGCGTATTGAGCATACTGTAGATGGCCATAAATTAGATGTGCGTGTGTCGGTTCTGCCAACGAATAATGGTCAGACATGTGTGATGCGTTTGCTCGATAGCGAGGCGAATTTGATTTCGTTATCTGACTTAGGCATGAATGAAGAATCGCTCGAGTGGTTTTCGCGCTTAATCGAAAGGCCTTCCGGTATCTTCTTAGTTACGGGGCCTACGGGTTCGGGTAAGACCACCACTTTGTATGCTGCGTTGCAAACCTTAAATCGTCCGGATAAGAAAATCTTAACCGTAGAAGATCCTGTTGAATATCGCATCCCCGGTATTAACCAGGTGCAGGTGCATCCGCAAATCGGATTAACATTTCCGCGAGTGCTGCGTTCGTTTTTGCGTCAAGCGCCGAACATCGTATTGGTCGGTGAAATCCGCGACCGCGAAACGGCAGAGGTTGCTATTCAAGCATCTCTTACAGGTCACTTGGTTTTCTCTACAGTTCACACTAATGATGCGCCAAGCGCGGTGACGCGTCTGCTCGACATGGGAGTCCCCGCATTCTTGATTGCAACATCATTGCAGGGCGTTTTAGCGCAACGTTTATTACGCCGTTTATGTTCCGAGTGCGCGGTCGAAGAAGATGCTTCGGCCTTAGATCAAAGTGTGTTGGGTGTGGCAAGCGGAACCAAAATGATGCGTCCACGTGGATGCCGTTATTGCACTGGCACTGGCTATCGCGGACGCGTCGGAGCCTTTGAATGGTTAGGTCTAGATGAGGCGATGCGCGAGACTTTGTTCCAATCTGACGACCCAAGTGACTTTTCTACTGCAGCTGCGGCTTCACCAAACCTTAAACCATTAAAGTTTGACGCTATTTCTAAGGCTATTGGCGGTCTTACGACAGTTGAAGAGGTATTAAGGGTTACGAAAGTCGATGGCATAGCCGTTAATGAAGAAATTACATCCGAATCACAAGAGTAAAAATAAATGACTAACATCCAACCCGATAGCCCCATTGATCTGTGGCTCAAAAAAGTAGCATCAGAAGATGCTTCCGACTTACACGTCGGCGCACGTCGCCGTCCAATGATGCGCGTTTCAGGCGTGCTGGTACCGATCAGTGAGGCCATCCTCGATGCTGACGAAACCGAAGAAATATGCTTGGGAATTGTGCCGCCGCATAAACTTGCAGAAGCCAAAGAATTGGGTTCAACCGACTTCTCTTTCGAGCACGATAGAGACCGCTACCGCGCGAACGTTTTCAAACAGCGCCATACATGGGCTTTGGTGTGTCGTCGCTTGCCGGCCGATCGCTTGTCGTTTGAAAAAATTGGTGCACCAGCAGTGTTGAAGGCCATGGCTTATTTGCCACGCGGTTTGGTTTTAGTTACGGGGCCAACGGGCTCTGGTAAAACTACAACTTTGGCTTCGATGATTCATGAGATCAATGAACAACGTTCCGAGCATATTATTACGCTTGAAGATCCGATTGAATTTGAGCACGAGTCGATGAAGTCGGTCGTTAACCAACGCGAGATTGGCGAAGACACGACGTCCTTTGCTGAAGCATTGCGCCGAGTGTTGCGTCAAGACCCTGACGTCATCATGTTAGGCGAGATGCGCGACCTTGAAACTACAGCTGCAGCGATTACTGCCGCCGAGACCGGCCACTTGGTGTTCGGCACTTTGCACACCACAGGTGCGGCGCGTACTGTAGATAGAATTATTGACCAGTACCCAAAAGAATCTCAAGAGCAAGTACGGGCTCAACTTTCGGTGTCCTTGCAGGCAGTTGTTTCGCAAGTTCTAGTACCGCGAGCAGACGGCCGCGGACGTGTTGCGGTTTTCGAGATCATGGTGCGTAACTCTGCTATCGAAAATCATATTCGTAAAGGAGAGACCTTCAAGATACCTTCTGTGATGCAAACCCAAAAGCGTCTCGGAATGCAGTTGCTCGATGACAATTTGTTTGACTTGGTTCAAGCGGGTACTATCGTGCCAGACGTTGCTATTCAATATGCACAATTCCCAACAGACTTACGCACACGCCTAAGTGGTGGATAATTAATGAGCTCCCAGCCACAGTTAATCGGCGAAATTTTGATTGAGATGGGCGCACTTGGTGGCGGTCAGCTACAAGTGGCTTTGGGCGAACAGCGTCGCATGGGAGGACGCATTGGCGAAATACTATTGGCCAAAGAACTCATTAATGACGAGCAGTTGTCGCAGGCTTTAGCGCGCCAACAAAGCCTCGAATGGATGCCTGCTAGCGAGTTGAAACCAAGTG
>JBLINB010000025.1:0-25398 GCA_047638975.1 Myxococcota bacterium | reverse complement strand
TAGGTGCCACCAGTCGCTATTAATTCAAAGCCGAGTGCTGTTAGGCCGCGTGAGGCTGCAACAACTGCGCGCTTGTCGGCGTCTTTAACTGAGATGAAAACTTTTCCGGATGTCGGAAGTTTACGTCCGGCTGCATCGGATGCTTTCGCAAATGCCATGCCAAATCCTCTATCGATGCCCATCACTTCGCCAGTCGAACGCATTTCTGGACCGAGGTCGGCACGCGCGCCAGCGAACTTAGCAAACGGGAACGACGGTGCTTTGACAGCAATATGTTCTTCTGGAATCACCTCGTGCAAGTCGGGGTACTCGGACAGTTTTTTACCAGCCATTACTTGCGTCGCGATGCGTGCCAGCGGTACGCCAGTTGCTTTCGCCACAAAAGGTACAGTGCGAGATGCGCGCGGATTTACTTCGATAATATAAACCACTTCGCCGCGTACAGCGTACTGCACATTCATCAAACCGATGACGCCTAGTTCAAGTGCCATCGCAGCAGTAGCCTCGCGAATTTCATCGAGGATCGTATCCGACAAAGTCATAGTCGGAATGACACAAGTAGAATCGCCAGAGTGGATACCGGCTTCTTCGATGTGCTCCATGATGGCACCAATGACCACTTGCTCACCATCGCAAATACAATCGACGTCGACTTCGATAGCGTCTTCAAGGAAACGGTCGACTAATACTGGTCGATCTTTTGACGCCATGACTGCTTCAGCCATATAACGCCTCAGATCTTTTTGATCGTAGACGATTTCCATAGCGCGACCACCAAGCACATAACTTGGACGCATTAATACGGGGAAGCCAATGCGTTCAGCAATCGTCGAAGCTTCTTCAGGACTAAAAGCAATGCCGTTTGGCGGAGAACGCAACCCGAGCTTATCGAGCATCTCGGCGAATAAGCCACGGTCTTCAGCGCGATCAATTGCCTCGACCGGAGTACCGAGGATGGGCACGCCAGCTTCGTATAGTCCGGCGGCTAAATTAAGTGGGGTCTGCCCGCCAAACTGCACAATGACGCCATCGGGCTTTTCGCGTTTACAAATTGCTAACACGTCTTCGTGTGTTAAAGGCTCGAAGTATAAGCGGTCTGAGATGTCGAAGTCGGTCGAGACTGTTTCAGGATTAGAGTTAACCATAATCGATTCGTATCCCATGTCGCGCACCGCTAATGAAGCGTGCACACAACAATAGTCAAACTCGATACCCTGGCCAATACGGTTTGGGCCACCGCCCAAGATCATGATCTTTTTGTTGTCGCTAATGGTGACTTCGTCGGAGTCGTAATCGTAAGTCGAGTACATATACGGAGTGCTCGCGGCAAATTCTGCGGCACAGGTATCTACCAAGCGGAAACCAACGACCACATCCAAGCTTTCGCGGTGCGCTAAAACTTGCGCTTCGCTAGCAGATGTCGCTTCGGCAAGCCGTGCATCTGAAAACCCAGCCTGCTTGAGGCGGCGCATAAAGTCGGCATCAATATCCGTTAATGAAGTGCCTTGCAATTCGCGATCAGTAATCGCGAGACGCTGCATGAAAGTCAAGAACCACGGATCAATACCGCTTAGCTTATGTACGCTTTGTACACTATAGTCATTACAAAAAGCATCATAGACCGCGAATAGGCGGCCAGGCGCTGGACGCGAAACTTTTTGACGAATTTCGTCAGTGTCAAATTCGCGGCGCTTACCAGAGAATCCGACGCGCTCAATTTCGAGACCACGGATGGCTTTTTGGAAGGACTCTTCGAAAGTACGACCGATCGCCATAGTCTCGCCCACCGATTTCATCTGGGTGCCTAAAGTCGAATCGGAATTCGGAAACTTTTCAAAGGCAAAACGCGGCATTTTAGTTACGACATAATCAATCGACGGCTCAAAACAAGCTGGCGTCTCTTGAGTAATATCATTTTGCATTTCATCAAGCGTAAAGCCGACAGCCAACTTTGCTGCAAACTTGGCAATAGGAAAACCAGTCGCCTTCGAGGCCAAGGCGGATGAGCGCGACACGCGTGGGTTCATTTCAATAACGACTAAATCGCCATTCTCTGGATTAACTGCAAACTGTACATTTGAACCACCCGTCTCGACACCAATTTCGCGCATAATCGCAAACGAGGCATCGCGCATCCGTTGGTATTCGCGGTCGGTTAAAGTTTGAGCTGGCGCTACGGTGATGGAGTCGCCAGTATGCACACCCATAGGATCAATGTTTTCGATAGAACAAATGATGACGCAATTATCTTTGCGATCGCGCATCACTTCCATTTCGAATTCTTTCCAGCCGATTAAACTCTCTTCGATCAAGAGTTCACTGACAGGCGATAAACGTAAACCGCGCGTGACGATTTCTTCGAACTCTTCGGCATTGTAAGCAATACCGCCGCCAGAACCACCCATGGTGAAAGCGGGGCGAATAACGCATGGCAGCCCAATGATTTCAGCAGCAGCGAGCGCTTCGGGAAGCGTGTGTGCAATTTCACTTGGCGCACTGGCCAAACCGATGGCGTTCATCGCTTGGCGAAAGGCGTCGCGGTCTTCGGCTTTGAAAATCGCTTCGGCGGTGGCGCCAATCATTTCGCAGTTGTACTTTTCAAGTACGCCGTTTTTGTCGAGCTCGAGGCCAACATTAAGCGCTGTTTGCCCACCGAGTGTCGGCAAAATAGCATCGGGCCGTTCTTTGATAATGATGCGCTCGACAAACTCGGCGGTAATCGGCTCGATATAAGTAGCCTCGGCCAACTCAGGGTCGGTCATGATCGTCGCGGGATTGCTATTAACTAGAACAATCCGATAGCCTTCTTCGCGGAGGGCCTTAATCGCTTGTGTTCCGGAATAGTCGAATTCGCAGGCCTGCCCGATAACAATGGGGCCAGAACCTATGATGAGTATGGATTTTATGTCGTCTCGTCGGGGCATGATTGACCTTTGGTTAGCCTATTCTAACTCATCCTTAGCGGTACCGATTGGCAATTATTATTTTTGCCACTTCGGCCACAGAATAACCATCACAAACAAGCGGATGCCCTGCCTTTTCGAGTAAAACCAAGCTCAATTTCCCGTCGCGCGACTTCTTATCATGCGCCAAAGCGCGGCGTAATATTGCCGCAGTCGGTAACTTTAGCTTTGGATGCTGATCAAGCCCCATGCGTGCGCACAATGTGTCGTTGTCGGCAAGTAATTTAGCCTTGCATAAGCCCAGTTGCGCTGAGTGCTGCAATGCGCAGTGAATACCAAAGGATACCGCTTCACCATGGCTTAATTTGCCCGCGGACGCCATCTCAATGGGATGCCCAAAAGTATGCCCGAGGTTGAGTATTTTTCGCAAATTTGCCTCTTTAGGGTCGCTAGAGACGATTTTATTCTTGTATCTAGCGGCGAGCTTGATGAGCTCGTGCAGCGCGAGCGTAGATTTGCGGAATTGCGCTGGTTTGGTTGCCTGACACGCTCGCCATAGTCGTCCACCGGCTAATAAGGCCGTTTTTTGTAGTTCGCCAAGGCCAGAGCTGAACTCGTAGTCGGGTAATGACTTTAACCACCTGAAATCGATATGTATAAATTGCGGAAAATGAAATGCGCCTATCATATTTTTGTTGCCGCCAGTATTCACAGCAGTCTTGCCACCGATGCCGGCGTCGACCATCGACAGTAAGGTAGTGGGTAGGCACGCCCAGCGTATTCCGCGCAAAGTAATCGCTGCTGCAAAGCCGGAAAGGTCGCTAGTTACACCGCCACCTACGGCTAAGACCAAGCTATCGCGATCCGCTTTTGCCTTCAGTATCGTAGTGACCAATTTCTCGGCACTTGCGAGGGTTTTATTGCGCTCGCCGTGCGCCGCTTTGATCAAAGTAAACGGGCAGTTGCTAGCTTTGACGCCCGCGATAACTTGGCGGAGTAAAGACTCGGGTAGTCGCGCGTCATGAATAATAAACACATGCGAAACGTGTGGGCGTAAACGTCGCAAATTACGCGAGCAATAATCACTAAGTTTAGCATTAGCGAAACTGATTCTATCCATTGTTTTGTTCACGGCGTTTGCGTTTACGGTTAGTGAGTGCTTGCATCGCGAGTAGGCGGTTCTTGGTATCGCGTTTTACGTGCAAGAAAATAAGCAAACCTAAGAGCATGATGACTCCGAGGAAACTATAAATCAGCATGCTGGTGCCTTGGGGCATCACTGTGCGTTGTGCATGAGATTCGTAAACCACAAATACCGGCGTACGCCGTGGTATAGCTTTTCCGTCAGTATAAGCCCATAGCATTAAAAAATAGCCATGGAAAATAGTGTTGCCAGCGTACTTGTCGAAGGCGAAGTTGTCGGCAGCTTTTAGGTGCAACAAAGTGTCACCGAGAAAACTATTACGCACCCATGCAGATGAAACCTCGCGGCTGCGTAATGAGTTTTCGGTAGTGCGCCCGGTGTGGGCCTCGACGATTTCTCCGCCGAGTTCGAAAACTTGTCCACGGTATATTTCGGGGTTGGTCACAAGATCTGTCAAAGTGGCAAAATCAAGCAGAATAGCGTCTTTGCTGGCTTCTGCTGCTAGTTCTGGGGCACGCCGCATTTCGCGCGCGATATAGGCCAAATGCCACATTTCTGGAAGTTTATCCAGTAGTTGGGTCTTGTTATGCGTACCTATAGGTTGGTCTTTTAACTTATTTAGTAGACGCATATTTGGCGTAGTTGAGTGCGCTTCTGCCGGCACCGAAGGCAATAGATTGTTACCAATAAAAAGAGGTGCGGTAATCCACTCGCCATCAATTTTTTGGCGATAGTTTTTGTAAAAATAGCCATCTGCTAATACAAAATTATCTGCGCCAAACAATATTTCTGGCAGCTGCATCGCCGCAAAAAACATCAGCTCGCCATCTTCAGTCTTAATCAGTGTCCAGTATTCGGGATCCTCTCCGACAATACGAGTAATGGTGCGCGCATCCAACAATTCGCCACGTGCACGAAACACTTGGCCACGATAGTTATCGGGGTTCACAAGGCCATCTAGAAAATCAAACTTTGGCTGGCCGAGTAGATAGACCCATGATTCGAGCAAAGCTTCTGAGTTGTAAGCGGTGACCGCGAACGCTTTCGGCTCGAGGATGACGCGCTCAGAATCTTTAGAATCTTTGATGGTGGATAATAATTCAGCATCAAACTCAGGGAGCATCGATTGAATATCTATAGAGTGTTGCGCTTGGCGTACTGTCTTCTCTGGCGGGGCACTCGCTTTGCCGTTTAGCTGGAACAAGATGCCGACGCAAATCGCCAAACCTGCAATGGAAAAGACTAGGCGCTTCTTGGTTTTGGCGGCATCAAGCGCTGCTTGCTGCTTGAGTTTTTCGGTACGACTCATTATTGTGTGACGCGTGATGCGTGATAGTGGTTTACGGCTTCAGCAAAGCTGGCAAAGAGCGCGAGTGTTGCAGTAGAGCGCGGCGTTTTCTCTGGATGCCATTGTACGCCAACAAAGTAACTGTAATCAGGATGTTCTATAGCTTCGATAGTGCCGTCATCAGCGGTGGCAACCACTTTTAAGGGTGAAGAAAGCGCGTCTAGGCCTTGGTGGTGATAAGACAGCACCTCGAATGCCTGGTCACCGACGGCGTCCATGAGTTTGCCTGTTGCTGAAACAGTGACTGCATGTGCGATACCCTTGGTGTGCTCTTGATGATGATCGAGGTGCTGATCGAGCTCGGCGGCATGCGCTAAACCAAGTACCTGCATCCCTAAACATATGCCCAGTAAGGGGATATCGCGCTCTTTGGCGATGTCAACCATCGCAAATACCGACAGCTGCTGCGCTTCCGGAACCGGCTTACATTCACTTACGGGGGCAGGACCACCGTCGAGGCTGAGGTCTAAATCGTCGCCGCCGGTCAACAAAATGCCATCGACGTTCGATAGCAGCTGCTCAAGCTCAGAGCGTGATGCGTCGGGGGCGATTAACAGCGGGATCAACCCAGCCTCGCGTAAGCAATCTAGATAAGAATGGAATAGTTGGCAACGCTTGACCCCCTCGTAATGAGGGGCGTCGAGTAACTCAACGCTAACGGCTACGACTGGCAGGCTCATGTGTTATATACTACTCTCACTAGGATGCAAGAACACCTTTTCTACATGTTGGGCGGTACTGTGGCACTTACTGTTGGCGCCGACTACGCCGTGCGCGCTAGCCTTAGTTTAGCCCATCGCTGGGGATGGCCTGATTGGGTCGCCGGCATGCTGTTGTTGGCCCTGGGTACCTCGTTGCCCGAATTATTCGTCAGCCTAACGAGTTTGTCTGAGCACCCGCAAGTCGCCTTGGGCAATTTGATGGGGTCCAACGCTTTTAATGTAGCTGCTGTACTCGGAATGTGTTTACTGCTTAAAGGTAAGCAGAATTTTGAGATCGAACGCATCGGTTGGCCGGCGTTATTGCCGTTGGTCATAGGTTCGTTTTTCGTTTTCTTGTGGTTTAGCTATCCGCCCTCGACGGCATACAGCAGCATTTTATTGCTCCTACTTTACGGGGTAGTGATTGCTAAAAGTATTAAGGCTAAGCCGGGCGGCGAAGTAGATGTCTTACAAGATGCCCCTGTCTCTTCAAGTAAACGCGTAGGTCTGCAATGCCTAAGTGGTTTTTTGATGTTGGCGGGCGGCGCGCATTTTTTCTTAGAAGGCGCCCTTGAGCTAGCCGCAGAATTTGGCTGGAAAGACGGTTTCGCCGGATTTGTTCTAGCTGCAGTCGGCACTTCGCTACCCGAATTATTCACTTCGTTTTTCGCCCTTAAACAAGGACGCGCTCAAGCGGTATTCGGCAACGTCGTTGGCTCAAATGCCTTCAATCTGTTGGTTACCGGCGGAATAGTCGGTTTATTCACTCACCAACCCTTCAGCGATGAGATCAGTTTGTTTATGCTATGCGTAAATCTAGGCGCTTCATTATTACTGATTGCACCACTGCTGATGCTGAAACTGCACATTCCTAACCCGCGATCGCTGCATTCTATTGTTGGCTTCATAATGCTTGTCAGTTATTTGCTGATCATCCAACAGGCCTATTCACTGTAAACTGTAAACTATAAACATGACACCTGCACCTGCTTCTGCCAAAACATTAACTGCTAAAGAAATCGCTAGCATGCTCGGTGGCGAACTATGTGGCGCTAGCGACCAAAGTTTTGGTCAAGTGCAAGATATAAAAATAGCTACAGCCAACGAGATTGCTTTTTTTAGATCGACTCCGAATGAAATGGGGCAGCATCCCAGTGAAGATGATTTTACGGCAATGCGCGCTTCAACGGCGGGGCTGGTATTGGTTGACAAAAGCTGCCCATCACCACCAGCATGTCACATTAAAGTAGACAACCCATCATTGGCTGCCACGCTTATGGCTCAATTTTGGCAAAGCCGGCGCCGTCAATATAGGTCAGGTATTCATCCGTCAGCAGTCATTGAAGACGGCGCACATGTTGCGGCTAGTGCCTATATAGGTCCGCAATGTGTAGTCGGCAAAAATTCAGTAGTTGGCGAAAACTGTATCTTGTATGCCGGAGTCGTGCTTTACGATAACGTGCATCTCGGTGATGCCTGTGTCGTGCAAGCGAATGCGACCATTGGCGCTGACGGCTTTGGCTACACCTGGGACGGCACCCAGCATTTGCATATGCCGCAGATAGGTGGCGTACGTATCGGACGTGGTGTCGAGATCGGCGCGAACAGTTGCATCGATGCCGGAACTTTCGAACCGACGATTATTGGCGACGGCTGCATCTTTGATAATCAGGTCCAAATTGGCCATAATAGTAAAATTGGGCGGTTTGTGATCCTATGCGGGCAAGTGGGTATTAGCGGTTCCGCTAACATTGGCGATGGCGCGCTATTCGCCGGTAAGTCAGGTGCTGCAGGCCACTTACACGTAGGAGCCGGGGCTAAAATAGCAGCGTGCGCCGCTGTAATGAGCGATGTAGAGCCGGGGCAAACAGTGGCCGGGCAGCCAGCTGTAGATATTAAACTGCATCAGCGCATGCTGGCAATAATACGGCGTAATGCACGACGCTAGGCGTCTCCGCGAAATAGAAACTTGTGGTATCTTGTAGCTATGATTTTATTTCTATTAGCTTCCGTTTGCTGTGCACAAACTGCGCAGCCTATTACGGCCAATGTCAATCACGGTATATACCGCTTCGACACCGGCTTTGAAGTCACTCAGCATGATTATCGATCCGGGCCAGAGACTATCTTCGACGGTTCTTTAGCTGCTGCTTACTATTACATGCCAGTCTTAAGTAGTACTGAATTAATCGATGACGGTGCCTTTCCCGCTGCTGGCGTCGTTGGTGACGAACAGGTGAACGGTATGACATTTTCGTACTGCACACAGGTGTCGGACCCAACATCTGCGGGTGTTATAGATGCAGAATTGCGTTTCTACGCCGATAATATTTACAACTCTGGCCCAAGCGGATGGGTGGATCAGACTAATCGTGGTGAGGCTTGTGTTTATAGTATTGTTGGTTTACCTGGCGATGCTGGTTTAGGTTTCGCCTGCTGGGAAATTAATCTCGAATTAAGCGGCGGCCTCGAGTGTACATTGCCACAAGAGCAGGTCGTTGGCAGCGCCGACGCATTTGGTTGGTCGATAGTGTGGTTAACACAAACCACAACTACCGGCTTATTTTTGCCAAAGCTTGCCGCACCTCATGGATACGGCACGCGCCCAAGTTTTGAAGAGTATGATTTATTGCAGCCTAACGGCAGTGAATACCAGGGTGCGCTAACGATACTAGGAGGTAATTTTGCGATGAAGTTGTATGGTAATGTTCACGACACCCAGGCTTATTATTCAGCTGCACCACTATCTAACGATACGCTGAACTTTCGCGCAATCAGTGAAATCCGCGCAGCCTCAACGGCTTCTTGGGCAGTTGAAGATGTAAATGCGGGTGCGACTTATGGCATGCTTGTCTCTTCACAAATGGCTGATTTGCCGATTGTGGCTAATGGCACGGCAAGCTTACTCGTTGATCACGGCCTCTTTTTAAGCAATCCACTATCCTTGGGTTCTAGCGGTTCTTTGAGCGCGACATTGCCGGCTGTGCTGCCGTCAGTGTTTTTCACGCAAGCTGTAGAACTAAACGGAGTCTTGGCCCCGTCCAATGTAATTGCTGCATCAAACGGGCTAGCACATTACAATTAGTCTATGACAACGTTAGCCCGGCTCTTCAACGAGCTATGTTTAAGAACCGATTACGAGCAGTGCCGCCGTCCGCGCGCTGCTCGTTTCAGTTTGCAGTCTATGAAGTCGATTATGACGGCGCTGGGCGACCCGCATTTGCAGGTGCCGGCGATTCATGTGGCAGGCTCCAAGGGCAAGGGCAGCGTGGCGTATTATTTAAGCTGGGCATTACAGCGCGCCGGTAAAAACGTAGGTCTATATACGTCGCCGCATTTGAGCGATTGGCGCGAACGTATTCAGTTGAATGGCAGCTTCGCCAACGATGACGCTTTATGTGCTGCGATGGAAGCGGTGTTAGATGTTGCGCCCGACGATGCCACGTTCTTTGATTTATTGACAGCCACCGCCTTTCAAGTATTCAGCAATCAGCAGCTAGATTGCATGGTCATCGAAACCGGATTAGGTGGACGCTTTGATTCAACCAATGTACTGCAGCCGATGGCGGCAGTAATCACCGCGCTTGAATTAGAGCACACCGATGTCTTAGGTGAAACATTGTCAGAGATCGCTAAAGAAAAAGGCGGCATCTTTAAGCCGAACACTCCGTTGTGGTGCGCGGCGAGTATTGATAGTCAAGCCAAGCTAGTGCTCCATCAAATAGCTAATGCGCTTGGGGACGAGCTAAAAGTGGGTCCGCGCGGTGAATTAGCCTCGCCCCAAGTGCCTAAATTCGCTCCGAGCAATCGCGCTTTAGCGGTAGCAATACTCGAATCTTTGGGTAGAGAATATGTGATTGCGGCGCAGTTGCTACGTGTGGCAGATCTCAATGACTTAGGTATTCCAGGGCGTTTCGAATTGCGCTACACCAGCAAAGGGCGCCCCGTTATTTTTGACGTGGCGCACTCACAGCAATCCTTAGCAGAAACATTACGCTGCTTCAGGGCTAATTTTGCCGGAGAACAACGCGCGGTGTTGCTGGCCTTGCGCGACGATAAAGATGAGCAAAAACTAGCGGCGGCAATGCATGAGGTGCCGAATACCGACGCTATTAAAGAGCAGTGGTATTGTTGCGCTGCAGGAAGCCATCCACGCTCTGCTCGCGCCGATAAAATAGCACCCGCGTTTAACGCTAAAGCGCTGACAGTAGTTGATTTCCCGCAGGGTGAGCAACCGTTGTTAGTGACTGGCTCGACTTACTTGGTCGGAGCGTTGCGTGATAAAACAATTTCACCAGCAGATGTCGCAAGAATTTGACCCTAATTTAGTCCGCCAAAGTTACCGTAGCGAGTTAGTTGACGAGCTACGCGAGCTCGGTACTAAAACTTTTGGCGATGTTACGTTAATGCTGCCACAGAGCTTAGGCTTTTGCTGGGGAGTAGACCGTGCGTTGTCGATGGTTCAAAAAGCACGCATTGAATACGCTGGCCGCCCGATGTGGCTGATCTCTTCGATTATTCATAACCCACGGGTTAATTCTGATTTGCGCGAGCAGGGTATAGGCTTCTTGCACGGCGAGTATTCGAAGGAAGGATCCTGGGATAATTTAGGCGAAAATGATGTGGTTATCGTGCCAGCATTCAGTGCGACCGTCGAAGACATGAATCATTTGCGCGAGCGAAAAGTTGCGATAGTTGACACCACTTGTCCATGGGTGATTAAACCGCACAAACGCACGCTAAAGTATGTAAAAGAGGGTTTCACCACTGTCATCCATGGCACAGTGGGGCACGAAGAAACGGCTGCCACCTGTTCACTGATTCTGTCAGAAGGCGGACATTTTGTAGTGGTGTATTCCATTCAAGAAGCCGAGTGCTTGGCAGCATATATTGAAGGCGGAGCCACGGCAGAAGAATTAGTCGATTCACTACGTTGCGGATCTTTCTCCGCGGACTTTGATTTTAGTCAACATATGCAACATATAGGTGTGATCAATCAAACCACAATGTTGGCTAGTGAATCACGCGCTATCGGTCAGCGTTTGCGCGAGGCATTAATTAAGCGTGATGGCGAAGAGGCCTTAAGTGAAACCTTTAAAGACTTCGACACTATCTGTCGTGCGACGCAAGACAATCAAGATGCAGCTGCGGCGGTTGCTGAGAAAAATCCTGATTTGTACTTAGTCGTTGGCGGCTATGATTCCTCGAATACCAAAAACTTAGCGCGAGTTGGGCACCGCTTAGGCGTACCTGCTTTCCATATTGAGGGGCCACACTGCTTGGGCGACAAGTTAGAGCACCGTGATCGAAGTTCCGGAGAAATCCTGCATAGCAGCGATTGGTTGCCGTCGACGCGGCCACTTAAGGTGGCTTTTTCGGCAGGCGCTAGCACTCCAGATACGCTACTTGGCGAAGTGATCGAACGCTTGCTCGAATTGTCCAAGTAAGCGTTAGCGCCGTGCTTTGTGGTCAGGCCCGGTCTTTTCAACGATACGGCCTGTACCACCGTATTTCTCTTCGAGCTCTTCGAGAATCGTTATGTATGAACGGTAGCGTGAAGCAGCGATTCTGGCGTCGTTCAGCGCATCAAGAACTTTACATTCGGGTTCTTCGCGGTGCGTGCAGTCGTCATAAACGCAATCTTTACCGAATTGGTGCAAGTCTGCAAAATGAATGCGCAAGTCGTTCGGCGGAATGCCGAAAGGGCGGAATTTTCTTACTCCAGGCGTATCTATTACCGCGCCGCCACCCGTTATCGGATACCACTGCGAGTGGGTCGTAGTGTGGCGCCCTGATCTTAGAGAGCCGCTAACCTCGCGGGTTTTTATCTGTAAATTGTCGTCGAGACGATTCATTAAAGTGGATTTGCCGACGCCGCTTAAACCGTAAAGCACACTGGTCTTATTGGCCAGTAGACTGCGTAGTTCTTCAACTCCGGTGCCATCCACTGCCGAAGTGATGATCATTTTTGCGCAAGTATCGGTGTAGCTGCTGACGATGTTTTCCATTTTTTTGCGCTTACCTTTGTCGGCCTTATTGAGTACCAGGGCTGCCGGGATATTCGCAAAACTACACGCTGCCAAAATGCGGTCGGCAACCATCGATGAAAACGGTGGAATGCCAACCGAGTTGACGATGACCACTTGATCAATGTTAGCGGCTAATAGTTGCCGGCGATCAGAGTCGTCACCTGCAACGCGCCGCGCAAAAATATTACGACGCTCAGCTACACGATCAATCGCCCAATCATTACCCTCGCGGCTGAGTTCGACATAATCACCAACGGTTACCGGGTTTTTATCACCGTCGAGGTTCTCGAATAATTTGCCACGTAGCAACGCGCTAATAATTTCGCCGTCAACCATTACTTCGCATTGGCGTGCATCAACCCGAGTTACAAAAGGTTGAGAAGCAGTAGGGAGGTCGGGGTTTGTCACGCTCACGCATTCTAGCACGAGTACAATAAGAACATGCTAGAAGAGGAAGTCATCCAATCGTCGCAAAATGCTAAGCTTAAATCTATTAAGGCGTTACGTAGTGGCAAGCACCGTGAATATACCGTGCTTGAAGGCGCACATTTGCTTGAAGAAGCTCTAGCAAACGGTGCTGAAATAGAATGGCTATTGGTCAGTGATCAGTGTGACTACAACGCGGACGAAGCGCCCTTTGTCGTGCAGCGTTGCCAGCATAAGTTGATGGCCGAAGTCAGTCGTCTAGATAGTGCCCCCGATTTTATGGCATGGGTGAAGCGTCCAGTTGCAGATTGGCGCGAGGCCGTAGCCTCTTTAAAGGCCGGGCAGTGGTGTATGGTGGCTGCCGGCGTGCAAGACCCCGGAAATCTCGGAGCACTCACACGTATTGCCGCTGGTTTAGGCGCAGCGTTTATTCTTGCAACTAAGGGGGCGGTTTCGCCGTGGCATCCGCGGGCAGTGCGCGGTGCGGCAGGCACCAACTTTCGCTTACCCGTCTTTGAGGGCGTGGTCGACGACGAGTTTTTTGAGTTGTGCGCTACGCATAAGGTCTCGACGTGGGCTACTTGTGCCGATGGCGAAAATTTAATAGCCGCAACTTCGCAATTAAACTCCGTAGCAGTAGCCTTGATACTCGGCGAAGAAGGACGTGGTCTGGCGCCAGAATTAGTCGACAAGTGCTCGTCGAAGGTCGGTATCCCGCTGACTCGCGATGTCGAATCTTTAAATGTGGCAACTGCTGCGGCAATTTTTGCGTATCAATTATCAACGCATGTATGAGCCACTAGCTTCGCGGATGCGTCCACAAGGTCTTGATGATTTTGCCGGGCAAGAAAAACTCGTTGGGGCGAAGGGTAGTCTGCGCCGAATGTTTGATGGCGGCGAATTAGGCTCGATGGTCTTTTGGGGGCCTCCGGGCTGTGGCAAAACGACTTTGGCGCGGATGATGGCCGAGCGTTCAAGCCTCAACTTCAAATCATTTTCTGCGGTTTTAAGCGGCATCAAAGAAGTTCGCGAAGCCATGCAGCTCGCCAAACTCGAGTTCCAACAAACATCACGACCTACTTTATTGTTTGTCGACGAGATACACCGCTTTAATAAGGCACAGCAAGATGCGTTTTTGCCGTTCGTTGAGGCGGGCGACATTGTGCTGGTAGGTGCGACTACTGAAAATCCGTCCTTCGAAATAGTGGGGCCGTTGTTGTCGCGCTTGACGGTGCACATACTCGAGCCTTTGCCTGAAAGCCAAATCGTAGAGTTGTTGCGCAAGGCCTTAGACGATGCTGAACGCGGTTTAGGTGCGCGACGCTTGATTGTGAATGACAATCAGTTACAGATGATCGCACAAGTGGCAAGTGGTGATGCACGACGTGCTTATACAATCATTGAATCGGCGGCTCGGCAATGTGATGTTGGTATGACTTTAAGCGATGACGATTTACAAAAGGTGTTGTCGGGGCGCGCGTTGCTTTACGATAAAGGCGGCGACAAGCATTACGATTTGATTTCGGCATTGCATAAATCGATCCGTAGCTCTGATGCTGATGCCGCCTTGTATTGGTTAGTGCGTATGTTGAGCTCAGGCGAAGACCCGATGTTTTTAGCACGGCGCTTAGTGCGCATCGCTAGCGAAGATGTAGGCTTGGCCGACCCCAATGCATTACGCCTGGCGTTGGCAGCTAAAGATTCGATGCATTTTTTAGGTTCTCCAGAAGGCCATCTAGCGCTTGCTGAAATAGCGATTTACTTGGCCGTGGCCCCCAAATCGAATGCCGTTTATAAGGCGTTCAACGAGGTTAGCCGCTTAGTGCAGAAAGGAGTGGCGCATGACGTGCCGTTAGCATTGCGTAATGCTCCAACAAAGTTGATGAAAAATAAAGGGTGGGCACAAGGGCAAGAGTATGCGCACGATCAGCCACATGCTATTTCGGCAATGCAATGCTTGCCCGATGCCTTAGTCGGCACAAAGTTTTATCGACCTACAAATTATGGTGTCGAAGAACGTATTACGCAGCGCTTAGAATTGATTGCGCGACTCAAGGCTGCCGCAGAAAAAAGCTAAGTCATCACGGAAACCAACTGCGCGTAATGCCATGCCCTTGTCGGCGGCGTCCGCGAAAATATCTTGAGTGTCGGCAGCCGGAAACCCGAAGACTATTAGTTGTCCTTCGTGACGTAGATGCTTTACTAGTGGCTCAAGTACATTCAAAGATTGAGGGGCTTCACCATCACACCCCCAAGCGGCCATATGATATTTATGCTCGCCGTCGATTTGGTCGGTCGAATTCATTATATTAATCGTCGTCGGTGAGCTGATATTAGCCAATACGCTTTCGAGTTGTTCGCGCTCGTCAGGATGCAACACGACATCGACATGGTTGCATCTCATTTTCACCGACAAGAACGCTGCAAAGGCGCTGCCATCACCGGCATATAAAAAATTAAGTTTGGCAATTTGCGTTTGCTCAAGTGCTGCGCCCGGAGCTATTGCTTGTGCCACTAATAAGCCACTGGTCGACATCCATGCTGCAGCATTGTCACCTAGTTGACTAGGGTCGATGCTTAGATGGCCAAGCTGGACGGGCGCAATAATTGTCACGCGCCTATTCTAATACAGCTAAACATAAGTTCTTCGGGTTCTCTAGCTGTTATTTGTGATAGACGTGCCCTTGTCTGTTATTGCATGCCTATTGCTAGCACATTGTTGTTCCTGATAGCTTCCGAGCACCGCGAGCCAACCCGAGCATTACTCGACACCTCTGGATTTCTATATAAATTACCCAAGAAGATCACGCAGTTATTCATGGCTTCAGGGGCTATTTTCATTCTAGGGGCTATGGGGTTTGAAATGCCTGGCATTGCGGTATTAGTTATATAAAACTACTGCCTAGACCGCGGCGTTCGACATCGGCTTTCAAGCCCATATGTTTAAAAATATGTTGCAGGCATTCGTCGGTGCTAGCACGCACAATATTCGGCTTGTCCCATTCATCGGCACCACCAGGCAGCTCTTCTAAAAAATTAGTATGCTGATTTTCGAGTACGCGTTTATCTAATATCGTTATCGAACCACGATCGTCTTCAGAGCGCAGTAGGCGTCCGCAACCTTGGCGGAACATGGCAAGCGCTTTGGGTAGATAAATCGTGTTGCGCTGAATGCCGTAGCCGAGTCGCGCTTGTTGGGCATACATATAACGGTCGGGCGCGCCATAAGGTAACTTGGCGATAATGATGTGCTCGCAAGTACTTCCGGGGAAGTCGACTCCGTACCAAAAAGTATCCACCCCGAGCAAAATGCTTTCGTGATTAGCCTTGAAGGTGCGCATCACTTCTTCTTTGCTTAAACCGGGCATGCCTTGCCATAGTAATTGCAAACCACTAGCGCGAAATTGCGGGGCCAGGCGTTCACCGAGGCGCTTGACTAATGCAGAGTTGGTAAATAAACCAAGAATGCGTCCGCGTGTGCGTTTGCCCAAGTAGAGAAAATAGTTTTCGATGTATTCAAGCCAGGCATCGTGGTCGGGGCCACGGTAGGCATAAGGCAAAGCATCTTCGGGCACGCAGTAAATGGCCGCCGCAGTCGAAAAAGTGGTTGGCCCAGAGAATTCTTTGATATTACGGCCCACGCGCTCTTGAGTGCTCTCGCCGAGGATGTCGAGCCCGAGGTAAGCGCGCATCGGCTTAAAACTATTGCGGATTTTTGCAGTGGCACTAACCAAGGCCGCCGATTGCAATGACGGAAAGTAAACATCGCCTAACCACTCTTGCGGCAGTAAATATTTAAGCATTAACAGTGGATGGCGTCGCCGCTCAAACTCTACTTCGAAATGTAATTTGTCAGAAAAATCAGCTTCGCCACTTTCGCCGCCTAACCATAATCCTAAACCTTCACGCCAGTGTGCCAAACTTTCGAGTGGCCGATGCAGGCGCCAGCGGATTTTTCGCGCGAGGCGTAATTCGAGATCGCCGAGTTCTTCTATGGTGGTGCGTAAGGCGCTATCTAAGCCGTCCACGGTTTCTAGAAAACTTTGTAAAGTAGTCAGTAAGTTGTCGCCGCGTCCTGATTCTAAGTATTCGTGTAACAGTGAGGCGGATTCGGCGCGCGTGCGTTTACCTTCTACCTCTTTGCGGTAGCTATTAAATTGTTTCAATTCGTTTGAGGTTTCAAAAGCTACGGAGTCTAATTTTGAGCATAATTCTTGGGCGGTGTCAGCAGCTTGGCCCAAGCGCGGAGGAGTCACCGGCAAGCTATTAATGAGCTTGCTGAGCATCGGTAGCACCGCGCGATCGCGCCCATGGTTGCGGCGTAAATCTTTTGACAATTGCATCACTTCTTCGAGGTCGATGTCAAAACTACGCGCCGACAAAGCGACTTCATGTAAGTGATCGCATTCGTCAAAAACCACATGACTGAATTCGTCGGGCTGCGCCAAAATAAACGCATGATTAGTGACCACGATGTGCGAACGCAGCGCCTGTTGTGTACGAATACCCGCAGCGCAGCGCATTGCAGATTTGCCACGACAGCAGCCTGGTAAAGCGCGCGTTTGATTAACCATTAACCGCGCTTGGCGTAGTGTTGCCGGGGCACTAGCCGTGGGGACGCCCGGAGAAACCGGGAATCCGTCGAGGTCGGCAGCCATGTCTTCGCAGTAAAAGATGGCCAAGCGCATCCAGGTTATGCGTGCTATAGAACTGGCCGCCGAGGGTTCGGGAGCGGTATCGATAATCGCACGTCCGCAAATGTAATTGTTGCGACCTTTAAGTAGGCTGATGCGTGGAAGCTGTTCGTCGGTTAATCCGCACTCTTTTAGTAGTTCGACGGCGCGTGGCACTTCGTTGAAGAAGGCCTGTTCTTGGAGTGCGCGAGTATAGGTTGAGACGGCTATTCTAGTTTCGGTCTGTTTGGACCACCATAGTAGTGGGGCTAGATAAGCTAAGGTTTTGCCGGTGCCTGTTGGTGCGTCGCCAATCAAAAAGGCTGCTTTGTCAAAGGTGTCGGCTACTTGTTGGGCTAGTTCTAATTGGCCAACACGTGGCTTGGCGTCGAAGTGTTTGCTTAAGCGGTCAAAAAATTGTTGTAGTAAATTATTGCGTGTCGAGGCATCAGGAGCTTTGTCTTCATAGCGTGAACTGAGAATGTCTTTGCCATCATATGTTTGATGATAACTCCGCTTAAACATAGGGGTAATAGTATTCAAAATGCGTTCTGCATCAGTGGCGGCTATTTCACAGTCGCCACTGAATTCACCATCGCTTAAGGCATCTCCAAACAAGTCGGGGGTGCCGCTACCGCAATACAAACTAGGTTCATCTAATAATGATTCCACAACTTCTAACCATTGGTTTAATGGGCTAGGTTCACTGCCTGCTTCTCGATACACATCATCAAAGCTACGTGCCACAAATTGGCGTAATTTATGGTCGCGCGCGTAGTGATCACGAATCATCACTTCGCATAAATCGCGGGCATCATCACTGGCTGGCAGCTTGGCTGGCTCGCGTCCGCAAAAATGTTGCATGATGGTTGCAAAGTCGTGCTGCCCACGTCTTGGGTGTAAAAACAGCGACAATGACTCCAGTGCTACGATTCGCGGCAAGCCTGCTGTAGGGCAATATGCTGTATAGCGATCTATAAATTGCTGATGGGGCATCGCCACGATAACCGGCCGTCCTTCTAGCTTTGCCAGTAAAGTTGTAATCACATCGCCAAAATAGGGCAGCTCCGAACACTTCTTAGGTGTTAAGCCTATGTCCGATAAAGCCTTAGGCGAATGACTCGGCATATGCTCGTGAGTAAATGGCGATAGAAAAGTAGGCTCTATTACGTGTCTAGGGCCTTCTCCACTAACATAAGTCGTGGCTTGCACGAAATAAACCCCATCCTGCTGGGCATCTGGGCCGGTGGTACAGCAAGTTACAAAAACTGGGTCGAGTGAGGCGTTCAAGGTATGGTCAAAAAACGGGCGCGAGAGTAGAATACTTTACCCCACGGTCTCTTTCCTCCCATTAAAACGAGATAAATAACATGGTAGAAATCACCGACATCCCCGTAGAAGGATACGAATCAGTTAAGAGGGCTTATGATTCGAAATCTGGCTTACTTGCTTACATTTCCGTTCACAGCACCGTCCTTGGCCCAGCCTTAGGGGGCATGCGCCTATGGAGTTACGCCAACGAAGACGAAGCTCTAACCGACGTATTGCGCCTATCCAAGGGCATGACATACAAAGCAGCTTGCGCTGGCCTTAATTTAGGTGGCGGCAAGTCTGTAATCATTGGCGATCCGTCCATGAAATCCCAAGCTTTCTTTGAGGCAATGGGCGACTTTGTTGAATCGTTTGGCGGGTCCTACATCACTGCCGAAGACGTCAATACCAAGGTAGAAGACATGGGCATTGTTGCTACGCGTAGTAAACACGTAGTTGGCTTGGCTGGCAAGTCTGGCAATCCTTCACCCAAAACAGCTTGGGGCACCTTTTTGGGCCTAAAGGCTACTCTGCAAGAAGTTTATGGCAGCGATTCTTGTGCCGGCAAAACGATTGCTATCGAAGGTGCAGGCTCGGTTGGCTCTATTTACGCCGACTTTATCGCTAAAGATGGTGGCAAAATCATTGTTGCCGACATTTTCGACGAATCTGCGCAACGCGTGGCTGCGGCTACCGGTGGCACAGTGGTTCCTCCAGATGAAATCCGCGGCGTCGAGTGCGATGTTTACGCACCATGTGCTCTTGGCGGATCCATCAACGACGAGACCATCCCCAACTTGAAATGTAAGGCAATCGTTGGCGCAGCAAACAATCAGTTGCTCGAAGATCGCCACGGTGATGTTCTTCGCGACATAGGCATTCGTTACGCTCCAGACTATGTGGTTAATGCTGCCGGTCTGATTAATGTGTATGACGAAATGGCCGTTGGCGGTTACAACGAAGCACGCGCGCTAGAGAATATGAATAGTATTCGCGCGAACATGCTCGAGATTTTCTCAATCTCGAACGCAGAGGGTATCAGCACTGCAGCGGCTGCCGATCGCTTTGCCGAGCGTCGCATTCATTCGGTATTGGCTTCTCGCTCGTCGATTAGCTAACTTCTACTCGGTAATCACTTCAACACCATTATCGGTGATGATTAGCGTATGCTCGCACTGCGAAATACGTACTTCCGAGTTCGGGTCACTTAGTGGCGGAAAACTCATAATGCAACCAATACGTTGCATGCGTGTCAAGGTACCTTCAAGCAGCTCGGTATCGATTCCCTTGAAGTAGCGTCGTGCAAATGGCAAGCCATTCATCTTGTCGATGACATTCCATACATCTTCGTCGATGCCTTTAAACTTACGCGGCTCTTTTATTAACATGAAGATTTCGCTTTTGCCGCGCTCATGAACAGTACCTTTACCGTCGGTAGCAAAGGGCTCGATTGCAATGACCATTCCGGGCTCGAGCACGGCTTTATTCCAGCGATCGGGGCATGCCGGAATAGATGGCGCGCAATGTACTGTCCAGCGGTCGACGCCGTGTCCGGTTAAATTGTAAACAGGTTTAAAGCCGTTGTTTTCGATAGCCTCTTCAATAGCAGTTGATAAAGTATTTACTTTAACGCCAGGACCAGCCAGCTTAATTGCTGCAGCTAATCCTTCAACCGATGCCTGTACCATACTTTGGTAATAGGGCTTTTCGCCTAAGTAAACGGTCATGGCGTTATCCGCAACATATCCATCGACCTCAACGCCGACGTCTACCTTCACTACGTCTTCGGCAGCATATACGGTAGAGTCGCCTGGGGCAGGGCAGTAATGTGCCGCGACGTGATTGCGGCTAGTTTGTGCAGGGAAGGCCATGCCTGCGCCCTGAGACACAATATAGTCTTCGGCAGCTAGCATAACGTCGGCTAATTTAGCGCCAGGCTTAATTAAAGAAGCAGCTAATAATCTGGCATCACGGGCTATTATGCCTGCTTTGCGATAACAATCGAGAGTGTGGGAATCCATGCTGCCGATTATTATATAAAAACTTCTAAAGCTCTTTAGTTTTTGTCCGAGTAATTCCGATATATCTATGCAACTAATTAACATCATGCTAAGAATTTCAAACGGACAAACAATTTTGGACTATCAGGTCGAGTCATTTCTCGGTCGAGGTGCATTTACACAAGTGTTTCTGGTAACAGACACAAATGGTGATCATTGGGCAATGAAGCTCGGGGATGACAGTGGTGGCGGTAAGAATCTACCGCGCTTTGGTGAGGTGACTGTGACGCGTGATCCGCGCGCCGTTAGCCCTGATGAGACTCCAGCCGAGGCAATGTTTATTGATCCTAAGCATGGTGCCACAGCTGAAATACTAGATGCCGATGAGGTGGACGAGCTGCTTCGTGAAGAAGCGCGCCTTTTAGAATTGGCAGATGGCTTCGGCACTCCGAAACTCAAAGAGGTCATCGAAGTAAATGGCCGTCCGGCTTTAGTGATGGAACACATCGCTGGCTTGACTTTGCGCGAACGCATTCGCAGCATGGAGGGTGTTAAGCTCGGCTGGATTAGCGAAGTGTGTAAAATAGTTTTAGGCTTGCATGATAAAGGCTGGGAATGTCATGGTGATTTAAAGCCAGAAAATATTCTGATTAGCGAAAATGGTAGAGTCTATATCATAGATCCCGTTGCAAAATCAACACGTAACGATCGCATCGTTACCACTCCTTGGTACAATCCGTTTTTATTGTGGAGCAGTAAAGGTGACGCACAGTCGGTTGCGATTATGCTTTACGAATTACTAATCGGCGGTTTACCTTTTGACTCTGTGCCATGGCAATTTGCTGGCGCTGACTTGACGATGCACGATGCAGATGAAGTCGCTTTAAGCCGCTCCATGTTTTTGAGTTACCCGCGAATGCGTGGTATTAATGTGCTAACACCTCGCCACATTGAAGCTATCTTTCACCGCACTATGTGTGACGATACTTACTCTCTGGCGGACCTAAGTGCCGAATTAGAAGAATTTCTAATAAAACACTAGTCTCTTTTCCCATGTCTGTTAAGACCTCTGCCTTAATGGTAGAGGTTTTTTTTGTTGCGGATATTAACCTGCTATTTCTTTAGCGGTGTCCAGGCATGCATGGCGCATCTCCATCTTTCGTGCGCGGACAGTTGCGGTGGGCATCTAAAGATATCGTTCTTGGGATTGCGTATTTGGCGTAAAATCATCTGTGCGCGTTGCGCCGCTGCAAATAAACCGCGGCGTAGGCGTGCCCCCACTTTGTCACAGGCTGGTAAGCCTTCTTCGATCAAAGATAATGCCCAGTCACATTGTGCAGATAAAAACTGGTCGACTTCTGGAGTACGCACCATATCAAATAGGCCTTCTTCCGTTAAATTAGCCTTCTGTAAATCACTGACGGGAAAATAAAGTTTACCGGCGACTAAGTGCTGCGGTAGTTCGATTAACAACTTGGTAAGCACTAGCCCTAGCCCAAGGCGTTCGGCGGCAGGCAAAGCATCGGCATCGCGGCGCTGAGCTAGCGAGAGTGTGCAACAAGCAATAATCGAAACGCGTGGATGTAAGAAAGCTAATAATTCTCCGCGATTGGCGGGGCGCTCGGGCAGTGGCTCGGGAAAATACTTTAAAATTTTTCGCAAATCAGCATGCGGTATTTCTCCAGAAGTGGTTGAAGCCCATAACGCCAATAGCAATGGCCCATCAGGACGTCCGCGCAGCATCTGCTCGAATGATTCAGAGAATTCAGTGGTGGGGTTATTCGCTGGCCCCAAAGCGACCGCCAAAATAGGGTCAAGGGCGCGCAATAAACCGCGGGGCATTAATATTGGCCCAGGATAGAGGTCTCCGCAGAGATTCTTTGCTTGTTCTGCAGCAAAACGTCTTGAGTGTCGGAAATCCATTAGTAATGAGTTTAATGTTGCCGTGCTGAAATAAAAGCGCAGGTGCACCATATTGTACCGGGAATTCAATCTTGCATCTTGAGAGACGCTAGAATATTGTGTCGGCAATTCACGTGATGACGCTGACAAAACTTTACAGCAAGATGGAATCCACACAAGAAATACCACTGCAACAGATCGATGATGTTGTTATTCGCTTCGCCGGAGACTCTGGTGATGGCATGCAATTAACGGGTAACCAGTTCACCAATACTTCGGCATTGCTGGGCAACGACATTGCAACCTTTCCTGACTATCCCGCAGAGATTCGTGCTCCTATAGGTACGGTTTTCGGTGTGTCCGGATTTCAAGTGCGCTTTTCTTCTAATGATATTCATACGCCGGGAGACGAGCCTGATGTTTTAGTGGCGATGAATCCCGCAGCACTTAAAGTGAATATCGAAGACCTTAAAGAAGGCGGTACTTTAATTGTAAACACCGGTAATTTCGGTGCCCGTGACTTAGCTAAGGCGCATTACGACAGTAATCCGCTGGATGATGAATCTTTAAAAGAGCGCTACAACTATATTGCTGTAGACCTTAATCAGGCGACACTAGATGCTGTTGCCGACTGTGGTTTGACGAACAAGCAGGCGTTGCGCAGTAAAAACTTATTAGCTCTAGGCATGCTTTATTATGCTTATTCGCGTCCATTTGAGACTACCGAGAAATGGTTAGAAGCTAAATTCGCTAAGAAGCCTGAGATCCTAGACGCCAACCTTAAAGCATTACGTGCCGGCGCGGTTATCGCCGAAAACTCCGAGTTCTTTGCTGTTAAGTACGATGTAGGCTCTGCGCCATTGGCAACAGGTACCTACCGCAACATTGGCGGTAATGCTGCGCTAGCAATGGGCTTAGTTGCAGGCACTAAATTGGCCGGCCTCAATTTGTTTTACGGGTCTTACCCAATCACTCCGGCGTCTGATGTGTTGCATGCTTTATCGGGTTACAAAAATTATGGCGTAACAACGTTTCAAGCCGAAGACGAAATCGCTTCCATTTGTTCGGCGATTGGCGCGAGTTGGGCAGGGTCGTTGGGCGTTACCGGTACTTCCGGTCCAGGCTTGGCACTTAAAGGCGAAGCTCTCGGTTTATCGGTTATGATCGAGCAGCCCCTAGTGGTGGTAAATGTGCAGCGCGCAGGACCATCGACTGGTTTGCCTACTAAAACGGAGCAGTCCGACTTGAACCAAGCTCTTTTTGGACGCAACGGTGAAGCACCGCTGCCCATAGTCTCTTGCTCATCTCCCGGAGACTGTTTCGAGGCTGCGATCGAAGCCGTACGTATTGCAGTTACTTACATGACGCCAGTAATCTTGCTGTCAGATGGGTACATTGGCAATGGTGCGGCGCCATTCTTGGTGCCCGAAGCCTCTTCGTTGCCGAAAATTACTTGCGAGTTTGCCAAAGAGGGTGATACGCGCTTGCCATATGATCGCGATCCAGAAACTTTGGCGCGCCCATGGATTAAGCCTGGGACTCCAGGCCTAGAACACCGCATTGGCGGACTCGAAAAAACCGAGGGCACGGGCAATGTCTCTTACGATCCCGAAAACCACGAACGTATGACACTCATGCGCGAGAACAAGGTAAACGGTGTTGCTAAAAGCTATAAGCCACTCGAAGTGTTTGGCGCAGATAGCGGCGAGTTGTTAGTGCTAGGTTGGGGCTCTACATATGGTGCCATTCGTAGCGCTGTAGAACGCTGCCATGCCAAAGACATTAAAGTTTCGCAACTTCACTTGCGTAATATTTGGCCATTGCCACTCGACCTGAAAGACATCCTCGCGAAGTTCGATAAAGTAGTCATCCCCGAGCTAAACCGCGGGCAACTTAACCGACTCATTCGCAGCGAATATTTAGTCGATACCATTTCACTGCCGAAAGTTCAAGGTAAGCCATACGGTGGCGCCGAATTGTTCGAGCATTTCAAGAACATTCTTAAGGCTTAATTAATCATGTCACAAGTTATTGAATACAAGAAAAAAGACTTTGTTTCCGACCAAGAGGTGCGTTGGTGCCCGGGGTGTGGCGACTACGCAATCCTTGCCGGCGTGCAGCAAGTATTTGCCGGACTCGGCGTGGCAAAAGAAAGCTTTGCAGTCATCTCTGGCATCGGTTGTTCAAGCCGTTTCCCGTACTACATGAATACTTATGGCTTTCATACTATTCACGGACGTGCACCCGCAGTTGCTTCCGGCGCCAAAATAGCAAACCCTGATTTAGATGTGTGGGTTATTACTGGCGATGGCGATGCGTTGTCTATCGGTGGTAACCATTTGATCCATGCGATGCGTCGTAACTTGAATATAAAGGTGCTGTTATTTAACAACCGTATCTATGGTCTTACTAAGGGGCAATATTCTCCGACGACTTCACCAGGTAAAGTTACCGGTTCTTCTCCTTACGGCTCTCTTGATCAGCCATTTAATCCTATCGCGTTAGCCTTAGGTGCTAATGCTTCATTCGTAGCGCGCACTGTAGATACACAGCCGAAGCATCTTAAAGAAGTGTTGAAGGCTGCGCATGCGCATAAGGGTTTCGCTTTCATTGAGATTCTGCAAAATTGTGTCATCTTTAATGACGCAGTGTTCGATCACATCGCCGGACGCGACGTCCGCGATGACCGTCAAGTCGATTTGCGTGACGGCCAGCCAATGGTTTATGGTAAAGAACTCGATAAAGGAGTGCGCTTTACCAATAACGGTATTGAAACCTGTACTGCAGCCGAGGCTTCTGCCTGGGACTCACACGAAGCCACCAGTGCCGATGCGATGCGTTTGTGCCAAGGTAGCGAAACAGCTGAAATCCCGGTGCCTATTGGCATTTTCAAAGCCATCGAGCGTCCTGTTCTCGAAGAAGACATCTCGAAGCAAGTAGCTATGGCTACCGAAAAGCTTG
>JBLINB010000024.1:0-26067 GCA_047638975.1 Myxococcota bacterium | reverse complement strand
TATCTATTAGGTTTCGATCATCAGGGTTGAATGTGTATTGCCATTTGCGGCTAACCGCCATCTTTACATCAATGCCCACCAACGGCTCTCCTTGTGGATCTACAACTGTTCCGGTGAAGCTAGCTTTTCCGTAATCGAGCCGCGATAAGACGTTACCCTCAGCATCATCGCTAAGGTTTTCGCGCTCTAAGCGCCGCTCCTCTTGTGCGGCGGCGATCTCGGCTAGGCGTGCGTCGCTATAGCCTATTTCTCTTAAATCGACGCTCTCTTCGTAGGTATCGCCATCGTTACTAGCCGAGCGGTTGGTTGGCGACAGCGCAAGCCAGCCAATCACGCCCAATATGGCGATCATTACTATAGGAAGGGCGATGCGATTCATTAACTTGTATTCATATTACAAGCCCCCGCGAGATTAAACTATGCGACGTCATGCGTCTTTCCCGACAGTTGTTTGTAACCCTACGCGACGAACCAGCTGATGCTGAAGTTCGCTCGCATGCTCTTATGACCCGCGCTGGCTTCGTACAGAAGCTGTCCGCAGGTATCTATGTTTACGGCCCTATGCTGTGGCGAGTTTTGCGAAAAATCGAAAACATTGTGCGCACCGAGCACGATGCTGTCGGTTGTTCCGAGCTTTTGATGCCAGCATTGCAGCCACGCGAACTATGGGACGAATCCGGCCGCTGGGATCGCTATGTCGCAGATGGCATTTTGTTTAACTTTAAAGACCGCAAAGGCACTGAAGTTTGCCTCGGGCCAACGCACGAAGAAGTGATCACTAAATATGTGGCATCACAGGTGCAGTCGTATAAGCAGTTGCCAGTCACTCTGTATCAGATTCAAACCAAATTCCGTGACGAGATCCGTCCGCGTTTTGGTTTAATGCGCGGCCGCGAATTCATCATGAAAGATGCTTATTCCTTCGACGCCTCGGCCGAAGACATGGTTGACTCTTATGCCACTATGCGTCAAGTTTACCGTAATGTGTTTACGCGCTGCGGGCTAGGCTTTACCACTGTAGAGGCCGATTCAGGCGCAATTGGCGGCGCAGGATCAGAAGAATTCATGGTCGACGCCGACACTGGCGAAGATGCGATTGCGGTGTGTAAGGCTACCGGTTATGCCGCTAATCTTGAAAAAGCTGTCAGTAAAATACCGGCAGGCGCCAGCTGCGACGCGGTTGTTGAGATGCATAAAGAGAGTACTCCTGGTGCTAAGTCTTGCGATGATTTATTAAAATTATTCCCTGACTTGCCATTAACGTGCATGCTAAAAACGTTGTTGTATCACGTCGATTACGCGGACGGCCGCGTGGGTGTGGTTGCAGTAATGTGCCGTGGCGACCGCGAATTAAACGAGATTAAAATCATCAACCATCTTGATGCTTTAAACATCGAGCTAGCTAGCGAAGCCGAAGTAAAATCAGCTACTGGCGCTGAAGTCGGATTTGCCGGACCTATCGGTTTAGCCGATGACATCCGCTTACTTGCTGATAATTCTGTAAATGGCGTCGAGGGCTTCTTGTGTGGCGGTAACGAAACCGATATGCATTACCTTGACGTGCATTTTGAGCGAGATATGCCACAGCCAGAAACATGTGATTTTGGCACTGTGCAGGCTGGCGATAGTGTCGTTGACGGCGAAGGCTTAATCGAAATTACTCGCGGTATCGAAGTCGGCCATATTTTCCAGCTCGGAACCAAGTACTCCGAAGCAATGGGCGCTAATTTCTTAGATGCGCAGCAGAAGACCAAGCCGATCTACATGGGTTGTTACGGTATTGGCGTCTCACGCGTCGCAGCTTCTGCAATTGAGCAGAATCACGACGAGGCGGGCATGATTTGGCCATTACCGATTGCACCATACGCGGTGCACCTGATTCAAATGAAGCCAGGTAATGACGAGCAAGATGCTTTGGCTCAAGAAATGCATGATGCTCTCGAAGCAGCTGGATGCGATGTCCTATGGGATGATCGCAAAAAAGTTAGCCCGGGCATTAAGTTTAAAGACGCTGATCTAGTGGGCATACCGATGCGCATTACAGTCGGACGCGATGCCGGCGAGCGCGGTGTCGAGTTTAGTCTAAGAACGGATCGTGATAATAAAGAGGCGCTGTCAGCAGATGATGCGATGGCGCGTGCAATCGAAATGGTTAAAGAGGCCGGACGATGAAAAAGCTATTCGTCTTAGTATTTGTTGTCTTAAGCAACATGCTCATCGCACAAGAAGAAGTTGTGCAATGGGATGCCGTGACTGATGCGCATATTGGTCAAGATATTATTGTGCAGGGTCAAGTGGTGCGCTCTCATAATTCAGGCAAAGCAACCTTCTTGAACTTCCATGAAGACTGGGAAGGTAAATTTGTTGCGGTTATCTTTTCATCTACGGCTTGCGATTTTGTAGCCGAACCAGCCGACTTCTTTCTCGGACGTGAAATTCAGTTTCAAGGTAAGGTAAAAAAATACAAGGGCTCGCTAGAAATCATCATTGATAGCCCTCAAGATGTTTGGTGTACAGATGGCACGCAGGTGGCCATCAATCCTCCGGTGTCGGGTGGCTTCAAGGTCGGCGAAAAGTATGCTGACGGCGTACGTTTCGTATCCTGGAATGTCGAAAACCTATTCGACGAACACGACGACCCTTACCGCAACGAAGGCAATACTTCTACTACAACAGAATCGCGTAAGATACGCATAGCAAGGGTTTTAAACGAGTTAAATGCTGATGTGGTAGCCCTAGAAGAGGTCGAAAATCGTGGTATCCTCGAAGACTTTAATAAGAAATACTTGAAGGACCTTGGTTACGAAGTGGTGCTATTCGAAGGTAATGATAAGCGTGGCATCGACAACGCTTTGCTCACGCGCCTGCCGATTAATTCAGTGACCTCGTACCGTCACAGCGAGTACCAAGATTCTAAAGGAGTAACGCGTCGTTTCAGCCGTGACTTATTACGCGTAAGTGTAGGCGGTGATTTCAACGCTGATGTTTATGTCGTACACTTTAAGTCGCAAGCCGGTGGTGCAAAGTCCGATGTAAAACGTGAAGCCGAAGCGCATAAAGCTTTGTCCATCATCCAAGCGGAATTGAAGGCTAACCCTGAATACCGCGCGGTGATTGCTGGCGACTTCAATGAAGTCCTAGAGATGGACGCTGCCAAGCAACAATTATCGGTAAAGTATTTTATTGATGCTGGCTTGATCGACAGCTATAGCGGAACGGATAAATATACGTACAACCAAGAGCCTTATCAAACGCGTATCGATTTTGCATTGTGCACTAAAGCCTTAGCTGCAGATGTGAAAAATGGCGATATCGTCAACGAGCTTGCGGGCATAAATCTAGAGTGTGCTTCAGATCACTACCCGGTGCTAGTCGAGTTCTCGGCTAAACCAAGTCGCTAGGACGAATCCCGTCATCCGCGCGCGGATCGCGCTCGTGGCTGCCGTCATTATTCGGTAAACTCATGCCTGCCGAAACCATTGCGGTGTAGGTCGTAAGGCAAACCACATTCGCTAGATTTAGCGAGCGTATGCGTTTGTCAATCGGGATATAGACGCGCTGATTGGGGTAGGTATCCATGATCTCGGCTGGCAAACCTTTGGTTTCCGAGCCAAATACTAAAATCGAGTCACTCGCGAACTTCGTTTCGAACAGTGAGTGCCCGCCACGCGCCGACAATAAATGGATACGTTCATGCACGGGCCGCTCGCTATTAGCAGCCAGCCTCTCTAAACAAGCCGCCCAATCATCGTGCACATACAGCTCAACCATTGCCCAGTAATCTAAACCAGCACGCTTTAGATATTTGTCTTCCAGCGAAAAGCCCAATGGTTTTACAAAATGCAACGGCACTTGCAAACCGGCCGACAACCTTGCAGCGCAGCCACTGTTATGCGGTATTTCTGGGTTAACTAAGACTATATCCATTGAGCAAGTTGCTGCAAACTCAATTCTACTTGAGAAAGCTCTAAGTGATATTGCAAACCAGAACCTGCGTAAGCCGGGCAATTAGATTCAGCGGTGACGCTTAGCAATGGAGCGATTTCGGCAAAGCGGGTGGCGTCTTTGAAAATCCATCCAGCGAAAACGAAAGGTAAGTGGGTTAATTTAAACCACTCTTCACCTAGATCGATAACCGTCCACTCGGGATATTTTTCGATAGCAGCAAATGCTGGATCGCCAATGATTTGCACAGCGTCTGCGTCTCCGGCAAAGGCCTCGTCGATGTCGCATTCGCGCATAAGCGCATCAATCTTGCTTTCGCGCAACACAATCTCGGCCAGTTTTCTTCCGGTTCGTGAATGAGGGTCGGCGCACCATGTTTTGACAGCACTTAAAGATTTGCATCCGGGGCGCAACATTAACAGCACCGACTTGATGGAGCCAATAGAAGCGATCACTGGGCCGTCTGCCCAAATACTAAAATCGCTGTCACCTAAACTTAAGACTGACGAAGCCAAGGCGCAATCAAGTTGCTCATTGGCCAACATTTCGGCTAACTGTGCCGGTGGGGCAATGATCAACTCAACACTAGGATTGCTGTCTAAACCCGCGGTTAAGGGCTGCGCAACTTGATATGGAACAGTGCCTATACGGAACATTTCTCGAAAGCATCGTCACTGTTACTAAAATCGGTAATCACGTCATAAACCGTATTACGCTCAACAGGACGGCGTCCAGCTTCGCGAATGAGTTTGTGAATATCAGAGCGAGTAAGCTGCTGCGGTGTAGATGCACCGGCTTCGTGATAAATCTTCTCTTGCGATACTGTGCCATCCAAATCGTCGGCGCCCATGGTGAGTGCCGCTTGCGCCACTTCGATACCGAGCATAATCCAGTAGGCCTTAATGTGTGGTATGTTGTCTAAGAATAAGCGGCCAACCGCAATCGAGCGTAGGCGTTCGGTAGCACTTGGCTTTTCTAGATGCTCGAGCTTGGTATTGTCAGGATGAAATGCCAGTGGAATGTAAGTTTGGAAGCCACCGGTTTCGTCTTGCAAGTTGCGTAAACGCTGCAGGTGATCGACGCGCTCTTCGATGGTTTCGATCATGCCGTACATCATGGTACAGTTGGTCTTGAAACCATTATTGTGGATTTCTTTTGCTAACTTCACCCAATTATCCGAACTAAGCTTACGCGGATACAATTCTTTATGCACGCGTTCGGCAAAAATTTCAGCGCCACCACCGGGCATCGAATCTAAACCGGCTTCGCGTAATTCAGCGAGCACTTCGGCCACTGGCTTTTTTGCTAGTCTTACAATTTGGTCAATCTCAACCATCGTAAAAGCTTTTACATGAATATCAGGACGTCCACGTTTTGCTGCGCGCAAAATATCTAAAAAGTATGGGTAGCCTAAAGCCGGCCATACGCCTGCGACCATGTGGACTTCGGTAGCCTCAGGGTTGGCAGTCTTAACGGCATGTTCAATCTGATCCGGTGACATGCAATAAGCGCCGTCATCACCTGGACGCCGCTGGAACGCGCAGAAATCGCACATTTGATTACAGTAATTGGTGTAATTAACGTGGGTATTAACGTTGTAGTAGCACACATCGCCATGCATTTGCTCGCGGACATGGTTGGCTAGTAGGCCCAATAATGTGACATCATCGGTCTTGTACATTGCCACGCCATCTTCGAAGCTTAGGCGCTCTCCGGCCATGACTTTAGTTGGTATGCCAGCAAGCCCGGCGGCTGCGGCACGTTGTTCGAGAAGGTCTATAGGGATATCCACTGCAGACAGTTTAACTTGGCGGCGCTAGAATTTGTCTAATGCCACTCGACCTACACCAAGCCGCGTTGAAGTTAGGAGTTTCTCCTGCTACTGTTCAGCGTTGGGCGCGCCAAGGGCGTTTGGGATTGATGCGTCCGAGCGGTGAATTCTTCTTTGAAGAGCGCGAGTTGCGACAGTGGGCGCGTAATCAGGGCCTAAAGATTCGTAACGAAATGAAAAAGCCGCAGAACCAATGCGCTTTGCTCGACAAACCATTGTCGGCGGCGTTAGCGAAGGGTGCGATTTTACATGCAGTTCCTGGCCATACTCCCGGCGAGGTGCTGTCGACATTGGTTGAATTGGCGCCAGTTACCGAAGACCGCGACCGCACGGCTTTGCTGCGGCAATTAATAGCGCGTGAAGCGTTGGCGTCCACAGCTTTGTCGGCTGGCGTTGCACTACCTCACCCACGCACTCCAAGCAGCGACTTCACTGACGCACCAATCGTAGTGATTGCCATGCTTGAAGGTACCGTCGATTGGTTGGCGCTAGATGCCAAGCCAGTTCACACTGTAATCATGTTGTTAAGCCCAACTCCGCAGGAACATTTGCAGGTGCTGTCGCGTTTAGCACTGGTGTTGCGCGATGAAAAAGTAATCGCCGCATTGCAGGCGCGCGATTCCGCTGAAAGTATTTTCAAGCTTATAGATTCTATCGAACCTTCGTCTAATGGCTAGAGTCAACATCTTCCACACTCGCGGCGCGCGCAGTGAACCATGGCAGTTGGCCGGTGCGGCATTGTTGGTGGGTATTGCAGCTTCTTTAGTGGCGATGGCCCTACGCGGCGGTGTACATTTTTTATTCGAAGCTTTTAGCGAACTACGCGAACACTGGTGGGGCATGTTGCTGCTTCCCGCAGCGGGTGCGATGCTGGGCGTGTTTATTATTCGCGTGCTATTCCGCGAACCAGGCGGACATGGTGTGCCGTCCGTGCTCGAAGCCGTAACGCGCAGAGGCGGGCACATGCGCCGCCGTTCGATTATTAGCCGTTTACTTGGCTCATTAAGTAACGTTTCTGCAGGTGGTTCAGCCGGCCTCGAGGGCCCGATTGTGTTTTCGGCTGCAGCCGTGGGCTCATCATTAGCTGATATTATGCGTATGGCCGAGCGGCAACGCATTTTGTTATTAGCATGTGGTGTAGCGGGCGGTATCGGTGCCATTTTTAATTCGCCATTAACCGGCATGATTTTCGCTATGGAAGTCGTCCTTGCGGAATGGACGCTCGGTGCTTTATTACCGATTGCAATTTCTGCGACTGTTGCAACTGAAGTGCCGCGCCTTTTCTTTAGTGTGCCAGAACCATTCCGCGCGGTCGCCTCCGAGACGGGGCATGCCTACGACTTACTAGCATTTGGCGTGCTAGGATTGATAGCCGGTTTGCTATCGGTGGCATTAGTTGTGATGATCTTTCGCACCGAAGTCATAACCCGAAAATGGAAGAAAGGCTTTGCTACATCTAATTTAGGTTTAGTCGCCGGACTCGCGGGGCTTGGCGTGGGCGCCATCGGTATCTTCATCCCCGAAGCTATCGGCGAAGGCTATGGCACGATTGCAAATATTTTAAACGGCACCACCGAGTTTGGATCGGCATTGTTGCTGTTGCTAGTGGCAAAATTAATAGCCACTACTTTAACCCTAGGTTCCAATGCTCCCGGCGGAATTTTTGCGCCCTCACTAGTACTTGGCGCAATTCTTGGTTACGGCTTTGGCGGATTACTCGAAGTGGTGTTCCCCGGAGTAGCCTTTGCCTCACCATCATTCTTTGCTGTAGCTGCAATGGCGGGCTTGGTTGCAGGCTCTATGCAAGCGCCATTTACGGGCATTATGCTCGCATTAGAATCTACCGGATCCTGGGACGGCACCTTGCCACTGATCACCGTGTCGGTACTTTCAGTTTTAGTGTCGCGTACTTTTTTGCGACATTCGTTTTACACCTGGGAGCTTGCCGAGCGCGGTGAGTTAATGCGTCCAGGTTCTGATCGCCGAATTTTATCTGAAATGCAAGTCGGCGAGATGCTCGATGACGATTTCATTTCGATCACTTCTGGCAGTACCCTCGACGATTTAACGCGCGAGTTACCGAATACTTCACGCAACCATTTTGCGGTAGTCGATGAAAACTCACGCTTGCTTGGCATGCTGTCGGTGACTTCATTACGCGGCGTGATTTTCGATGAAGTGGTACGCCGCATTACGCCAGTCGATACGGTGATGGATACTTCGTTACCGGTCTTGAAAAGCGAAAGTTCGCTACTCGAAGCCACCGAGCTATTCGAAGACAGCGGCGCATGGGTATTACCGGTGGTCGATGCCGACGGTGTGTTTATAGGCACCGTTTCGAAGTCGATGTTGTTCGACCGATATCGCCGTGAATTAATCGTGCAAACGGCTGATCACTTAGAGTAATCTAAAGTAGCGCGTATTCTTGATTGCGTTGGCGCGGAGTGAATCCGGCTTGAACAATGTGCCTTTCGATTTCTGTGACATCAATTAATTCGCAGCAACCAGCGGCGGAGACCACGTTTTCTTCGAGCATAACCGAACCGAAATCATTGCATCCCATGCGCAAAGATAATTGCGCTGCATCAGCGCCTTGAGTTACAAAACTCGCCTGGATATTATCGAAGTTATCCAAGAAAATGCGCGCAATGGATGTTACTCTAAAATATTCAGCATGGGTGGCCTTCGACCAACCACCAGCAATCAATTCGTCACCAAGCGGGTTGCCGCCAGGCTGAAATGTCCAGCCGATGAATGCTGTGAATCCGCCAGTGCGATCTTGTAAATCGCGCAAGCGCTGCAAATGTTCTATACGATCAGCGGTGTTTTCAACGTGACCGTACATCATCGTTGCAGTAGTGCGCATGCCAATAGAATGCGCTTCTTCCATGATGCGAATCCAATCGTCGCTGGACGTCTTGCGCGGAGCGATGATTGCGCGCACCCGTTCGGTTAAAACTTCGGCACCGCCACCAGGCATAGATTTCATGCCGGCAGCTTGCAAGCGTGTCAGCACTTCGAGAGTCGTTATCTTTGAAACACGAGCCAAGTGTTCAATTTCGGACGGCGCCATTGCATGCAAATGTAAGTTTGGCCAGCGCGCCATGATGTCGCGCATTAACTCTTCGAACCATTCACAGCCAAGCTTCGGATGATGCCCAGATTGAATCAAAATTTGTACTCCACCCACGTCTACTGTTTCTTGAATGCGTTGATAAATATCATCGCGCTCAAGGACATAAGCCTTCTCTTTATCCTTAGGCGTAGCGTAAAAGGAGCAAAAAGTGCAATCGGTAACACAGACATTAGTCGGGTTTAAATTGCGATCGATAATATAGCTAACCACGCCTTCGGGGTGTTTGCGCTGACGAACACTGTCGGCTAAATACGCTAAAGTATCTAGTCCGGCATTGTCGTGCAGGAATACACCTTCGTCAAAGCTGATGCGTTCACCAGCTAGGATTTTCGAACAGAGGGTCTCGACGTTCATAGTGCTTATTTTAGCAGGTACTCAATGAACTCCCATTCAAATCCGTCTTCATCAAAGAAGTAGGCGCGCAATAATCCTCCGTCGGGCTCGACGGCCATGCCCTCAGTGTAAGCTGCGGCGAGTAAACGCTCTTTAACGGCGGCTAAATCACTAACTGCAAAGCCAATATGATTGATGTCCGGACGCATGTATTCACCGCGGTCTAACGGTGCGTTAACACGCGCTTCTTCAATAGCCACATAGTCGGTGGCGCCACCAAAGTGCAACCATTTACGATCGCTTTCGCCTTGATCGCGTACCTGCCAATCAGGGAAAGCAGTCTGGAAGAATTTAACACTGCGCTCGATGTTTTTAACCGTAATATTGGCGTGCTCTACAGAAACCGTTTCGCCGCCTTTATCCTGCAAAATCTCAATGTCGTAACCATCGGGGTCGTGCACAAAGATATACCGCGAGTTAGAAGTCGGCTTGCTTTCTCGATACCACCAACCTTTATCAATCACAGTTTGCCGGACGGCATCTAGATCGTGAGTGGTTAGGGCGATGTGACCGAACTGATTACCTAATTCATAATCGCGACCATCGTGGTTGTGAGTGAGCTCTAGGTAATATGTTTGATTATCATCTGCCAAGAAAACTAAGGTGGCTTCGTTGCCAATAGTAGAACGGCGGACTTCGTGTAAGCCTAGGAAGTTAATGTAAAAATCTAGAGATTTTTCTAGGTCACGTACACGGAGCATGGTGTGGGCTAATTGCATTTTTTAAACAGTGGGGCGGACGATAAAAGCGGCATAACGCCAAAAGAATATGGCTAATAATAAGATTGCTGTTGGCATGATAAGCGAAGACGACCCTCCCATGACTTCAGCACCATTACTAAAGACGTAGGTATAAGAATGACTCACTATCATCGAGAGAAGTGAAAAAAGAAATACTGTAATAGCAAATTGTTTCTTGAATAATAACAAAACAGAAGCAAGTAATGCCGACCACACCGCTAACGCCCATGCTGCAACAACCCATATCGGGAGGTTGTTGAAGTATTCTAATTCCTCTGCACTAAAGGCCTCGAGGTAAGCTTCGTTAGCCCCTTGCGTCATGGTGTAATCAACGCAGCCCATGGTTGCCCATAGAAGCGAGAAAATAGCGACAGGGTAAAAGTGTTTTGGTGTAGCGACAGTCATGCCACTATTCTATTGACTCGTAAACTCAAGAAGCAATTGCTGTAGCATTTTAATTTCTGGATGCTGTGGGTTACGCGCGATATAGGCACGTAGCGGCGCAATTGCGACATTACGCTTGTTGGCAGCGTCGTATAAGGCGACTAAATTTAGCAGTAGAATAAAATCGTTCGGCGAAACTTGTAGCGCAAATTGGCTGGTGATTAAAGCTTCTTCAAAAAAGGGACTGCTAATGCCGCCGTCAACATGCACTACCATGACCAAGGCTTTGGCTTTGCCGATTATTGCGGCTTCGATGCCGGGGCTCTGATCCAATGCGGTATTGAACGCATGTATCGCAGAGGTATAAAGGTTTTTAGCAGCAATATTTTGGGACTGACTCAAGTATTGAGATGCCGCCTGTGTATCGCAATTGCCCAATCCGATGAATGCCTCTGGAGCGCGTCCGTAGTGGCCAACGACTCGCTTATAGACTTTTTTAGCATTGTCTACTTCGTCGAGGAAGAATAGTGCGTCAGCTTTGCCGACATTAGCCTTGTAGCGCTCGATAGTGGTGCAAAACACTTTATCAACATCAATCTCATCGCTTTTCGTATAGGCCGCTAAGGCCAATTGCGCATAGTTAGCACGGCGTTGTGGGTCTGCTTCGGATTGTGCCGTCTCTATCATTAGGCGTCCGAATTCGACGTGACCGGTCATGGCATTGGGCGAAGACTGTTGCGCCCAGCGAAATAGATCTGCTTCGCTGCGCCAGTTTTTACTGCCTTCATAGGATGAGTAAACATTGCCAGCCACCAGTAGTGCTGCAACCGCATAAGCGATACTGCGGTAGGGCAAGCGTGTCAAAAATAGAATGACTAAAATGACAAAGCCAGCGCTTGCTAAGTAACCAAAGCGTTCGGCGAACGGATATTGTCCCATTGCAAAAGTGTTCAGTACCGGCGCGATTCCGAAAAACATAAGCCCCAACCCGATGCGTACACTTGCTGTGCAAGAAGACTTGCGGCGCCAAGCCCATAACCCGCCAATCAAAGAAAGCACGGCGCCGAGTATAGGTAATAAGTTGTGTAGTGCGAACGGACTTTGCGCTAACAGCAGTGGATGGAAAGGTGAATGCCCAACCGGAACTGCCATAAACCCGAGGTGCTGGCCAAGTAATTTAAAGCTTAAAGTGATCTGTTCTATGTAAGTTAGGCCATGATGCGTGTTCACTCTGCCGAACCCGGCCGACCAGGTATCGAAGGCGTTGACGCGCAATAGGTAATAACTAGCTAAGCAAAGCAGTAAAGGCCAAAATTTACGTCGTTGAATGATTGCCATAACCAAACATAGAATGATGATGGCCAATGGTGACTCTTTGCATAATAATGCGACAAAGAAAAATGCCGGAGCACGATAGTGTCGCTTAAGAACAAAGTAGCGCAGACCTATAAGTGTGAATAGGGTGGCGAGTAAATCGGGTTGCGAGGATATCCAGGCGACAGCTTCTGAATGCGCGCCAAGAATTGCGAACAAAGTACCGGCCATGCACGCAGTTGGCAGTCGCCATCCTAATGAGAGGCATAGCAAGGTAAGTGTGACAGCGCATAACGCGTGTATCAAAATCGACAGCAAGTGAAAAATATGCGGGTTGCCATCGCTGACCACCCAGGTTGCTGCAAAAGTAGTTGCCGCCAGTGGACGGTAAAAGCCCACAGCATAGTAATCTTCATCGACTAGCTCCCAGAATGGCGTGACGAAAGCCTTGGGCACGACGTCCATGCTTTGCATGGTGGGGTTTAATTCGAGCAAAGTGCGATCGTCGTAAACAAAATCTGCCGAAAAAGTATGCGCATACAGTAAAACCGCTGCGATAGCAGGGATTAACAGTGCCCAGATGCGTTGATGTGCTGACATTTCTAAAAAAAGGAATCCTAGAATTACGCGCGATGATAAGTTATTCTGCTGACATGACTACTTCAACGCCGCTCACTAATTTGTGCCTCCTGTTTGGCGGTACCTCAGAAGAACATGAGATTAGTTTACGCTCCGCGCGTGCTGTGCGTGCGAATTTAAGCCCACAACGTTATGTGGTTCATCATATAGGCATTACGCGCGATGGTCAGTGGCTTGACGATAAAAACTCACGTGCCATGCTCGCGGGCGAAGAATTTGATAGCAGCGGACACGCTCCTTATTTGCCAGCAGACATTGATGTCGTCTTTCCAGTGCTGCATGGCCCAGGTGGCGAAGACGGCAGTATTCAAGGATGGCTAGAAGTGCAGGGCGTCCATTTTGTCGGCAGTGGCTGTTTAGGATCAGCGGTGGCCATGGACAAATCAATCACTAAGCATATGTTGCGTTCAGCAAATTTGCCGGTGTTGCCATGGGTAGATGTATCGCTTGTCGATTGGCAAACGGATGCGCTTGATGTGGCCTCGAAAATAGCTCAACGTTTTTCTTATCCGATGTATGTTAAGCCAACTCAGCAAGGTTCGTCGGTTGGCGTATCGCGTGTTGAAGAGGCAGAGCAGTTAGTCCCGGCATTAGAAAAGGCATTTAAATATTCTGACTTTATTTTGGTCGAGCCTGCCGCTGAAGGCGCAGAATACGAAGTGGCTATCCTTGATGGCAAAGTGCCTGTCGTTTCTCTACCCGGAGAAATAAAAGTCGAAGGTTGGTACGACTACGATAATAAGTACACCAACGATAGCGCCAAAATAGTTATACCATCAGACAGTATTTCTCCGGGCATGGCAGAACAGTTGCGCACCGTGGCTCTTGAAGCATTTAAAGTATTGCGCCTTGAAGGCTATGCGCGCGTCGACTTCCTCTTAGATAAAAAAACAGGACGCTTTGCTTTGAATGAAGTGAATACTATTCCGGGCTTTACACCCATTTCTATGTTTCCTAAATTAATGAAAAACTCTGGTTATGAGTTTGGTGCTTTGGTCGATCACATGATCGTATTTGCGATGTCTAAAAAGACTGTTTCAGACAAAAAACTGAGCCGCCAGAAAACCGAAACTGTTGCGTAGGCACTGGGTGTGCGCAAAAACCGCGCGCATTAAGTTTTTCGTATAAGCTATCGCAACCTTGCTCTAAGAACACGTTCTTGCCATCAGCGCAAAAAGCGTTTCCGGCAAATTGGAATGCCTCGTCTTCGCTGAGCTCGATGAGGCCGCTAAAAGCGGCGTTTAATAATTCGAGAGCCTCTACAGTAAAAGCGTCTTTGACTATTAGCGCAGTGTCTTGATCTAGACACGCAAGCGCGGTGTCTAGATGATAAAAATCTGGATGCTGCAATGCATAGAGTAAAATATCTAGCTCTGGATATGCGGCATCTATTTCCTGCCAGGCCTGTAAATCACTACGCTGCCCAACTGCGGCATGCAGCAAAAAACGTTGCGGATGCCATAAGCCATCACCGTTGCCTTCGAATTTTATGCCGGTTGCAGATAGCTCTTTAATATCGAAGCCTTGAGACCTGAAAAACTTAGCATGTAGTTCTACTTCGGGCTGGCGCGATGGATGCGCCATGTGGCTTTTCCAGATGTGTTGTTTATGCGGCACTACAAAGCTTGGGTTAGCCGTGAAACATAAGTCAGGCAACTGAGGGGCGGCATCGAGAATAGCCACACTTAAGCCACTGTCTACGAAAGCATCATGCAATTGCTGCCATTCGCTAGCCGCTTGGCGTTTATCGATTTGGCGCAGGTTGCCGTGCTCGTCGCGCATGTGACTGTTTTGCGCTTCAGCAACGGTGAAGTAATCGGCTGCTGCCATCAGCACCGAAGTGCAGTTAGCTACTAAGGGGTAATCAGCAGTACGCTGTTGCCATTCACTTAGGCATCGAATGATAGCCATTAGTAAATGTCGCGTTTCTTGGCAGCTAATTGCGCTAGGTAAATAAACACACAGCTTAGACCGAGTAGTACTATCACACTCATGATGTTGGCCGGAGGATCAGCGCTAGGGGGCAGGAGTCCGGATGCTACTTTGTCGATGCCGCATAATGATTTGGCAAGACCCATGACATAGTGATGCATGGACCAAGATTTCGCATCGCCCGGCAGAGAGCCAATGATGGACCCCCAAAAGAACAACAAGAATGCAGCCCAGAGTAAAGGTTTCTTAGACCAAATGGCTAGCAAGATACATAGCGCGCTATATGGCAATAGAGCGATAATCAACAGCAAGCAGTGATTCAGGCCGAGCGTGAACAATTCTCCGAAATTAGCTTCGGTGAAAAGAGCACCGACCAGTGAAGGGCTAAGTGCGGAAACGAGCAACAACGGCATAGCCGACAACACGCTGCCTAGAAACAATCCGCATATGCAAGCCCATCGCGGGGTTGGACGCGTAAAGATGTAAGCGATAGCTCCTTTTTCGTAGAGCGCGCCAATCGTGGGCAAGGTTAGAAAAAGCGCGATGAACGGCAGCGTAAAATATACGTTAATCGGTATAACGATCTCGCGTAGTAAATCTAATTCGCCGCCAGGCTCTACGGCGCCAAACCTAATCGCTACTAGTGCAACAGCAGATGGAATTAACGCCACTGCTAGGAACACAATCACGCCCGCATTATGCATGCGACTACGCCAAGTAAATGAGGCCAAAGATTTGATGGCGTTAATCATGCGTGATCAGAAAGTAAGAGGGCGTAAACGAGTTCGAGTTCTTGATCGTCGGTTTCGAGTGTTTCAATAATGCCGTCGCGCCCGTAGGTGCCTAACTTCTTTAACAGCAAGGGCAGATTGAAAGTGTCGAGGTGGAAGCGGTCATCGATGTCATGGTTGAAACCGGTGATTAACTCATCGCTGAGTAGCTCGGCAATGAGCGCACGCATGTTTTCACCTTTTACAGTAGCGCGGCGAGGCTTGCGATCGACAAGTTCTCGAATATCGGCGAGTCGTCCTTCGGCTAATAGTCGGCCGTGATGCAGCATGATGAGGCGATCCGTGACCGATTCTACTTCATGCAGTACGTGCGAAGCGAGCAATACCGTGCGTCCGCTTTCACCCCATTCACGCACACGATCGATAGTGTGACGACGATTGATGGGATCCATGCCGTTGAGTGGCTCGTCGAGTAGCAGTAAGTCGGGCTCGAACAATAAAGCTTGAGCCACTTTGACGCGTTGACGCATTCCTTTCGACATCTCGCGCAACCTTACGCCAGCCTTGTCGGCCATGCCCATAAAATCTAGAGCCTTGATGGCGCGTCGTTCTGCTGACTTGCCACTCTCGCCGCCGAGTACGGCTAGCATCTTCATGAAATCAATAGCGCGCTCGTGTTCGAAGTGGACGTCTTCGCCAACCGCATAGCCGATATGGCGTAAGGGACGGTAATTGCCAGGCGTCATGCTCTCGCCAAATATTTTGACGGTGCCGCGTGACGCATGAATTTGCCCGGTGAGCAAACGCATCAGCGTAGATTTTCCGGAACCATTAGGCCCAAGTAAACCGAAAACCCCTTGATCGAGCGTTACGTCTAAGCCGGCGAGGCCTTGTACTTCGCCATACCAACGTGACAAGTTGTCACATACAATTGCGGGAGCACTCATCCTAGGAAAGTACGGCGCTTCAACCCGCGGTATACGATTAGGAAAGAGATTACGGATGTGGCAATCATTATATTAAGCGACACATTCGGTGGAGCGGAAGACAAGATCGTGTCTTCCGAAATTGCCGGAATTTCATTAAGCGCTACTGCGCAGACCACCCCGGTGTTATGCAGTACTGATAAAGCCCGCACCGCAGGCTCATCAGTGATGAAATATAAAATTTGTGACAGCATATGCATTACGACAAAGATAAACACAAATGTGATGTTCGTCCACATACCACTTTTAGTGATGGTGGTTATCGCCTGTACGAGTAGGGCGAGTGTTACTGAGATCAACAGTAGTGACCAGAACATCCCCCAAGGTACGTGAGAAATTAAATCAAAATGCGCAGCGTCGGAAGTTGCCCAGTCGGCTATCCATACCAATAGTATTGGCACGAAGGTTGCCGCCATCAAAAAGCCGACGAAGGCTAGGCTGCGGCCCATGATGTAACTCAGTGGGCTGATGGGGCGCGAGAAATAAGCGTCGAGGGCGTTGGTCTCTATATCTTTAGAAATCAAATCGTAGCCAAAAAGTAACGACAGTGGCAAAAGTACTGGGTACACAAAAAAGCGTAAAAATTGTAGATAAATACCAGCATCGATAACGAAGGCGTCGCTTTCTTGGCCAGCTAGAACGCCGACCTGTTGAGTCAAATCGCGCCATGATGGCATAATTTGATTAAGCACATACATCAGTATCACTAAGCCTAAGGCCATCATCAGAGACATGCTGGTGATGCGGCGTACCCACTTAGATTTCCATCCACGTTCAATCGCTAATTCGGCAAGCGGCATCCAGGCAGGTGTTTTTGAGCGTGCGCCAGTGTATCTAGCGTATTCTGCGGCTTTGAAAGTCATGCTTCTAGTGCTTCGAGGAATGCGTCTTCGAGCGAACGCGCGGCAGGATGCACCCCGAGTAGATTTACTTGGGCGCTGTTAGCTAATTCAAAAATCATTGCTGAACTTACGATGTCTTCGTCGCGTGAGACCACAAATTCTCCTTGGTGTTTGCCGGGCACCACTAGGTAGTTTTGTTGTATTGCAACGTCTTTAAAGCTTTGCGATTGTTCGTGACTGACACGCACTCGCTTGGCACCGCGTGCTGCTGCAGTTAATTCAGCGACAGTGGCGGTTTGTTTTAGATTGCCGTCGTCGAGCACCCATACTTGATCGCAAATACGTTCAACATCTGGCAAGAGGTGACTGGCTAGTATCAAATGAATGTCGTACTCGGCAGTGACGCGCTCGATTAAGCCAAGCATACGCGCCCGCGATTTAGGATCGAGGCCGTTAGTGGGTTCGTCGAGAAATAAAATGTCAGGGTCATGCGAGAGTGCCGCAGCTAATTTGTAGCGCTGGCGCATGCCGACAGAATAAGTGCTGACCTCGCGGTAGCGTTCTTCGCCGAGACCTACAAAATGCATGACATCATGTGCGCGTAACATAGCATCGTCACGCGGGATGCCGCATATCTGTGCTAAGTGCGCAATGCCGCGTACGCCAGAGATTGCGCCAATAAACGAATCGCGCTCTGGCATGTAGCCGATGCGTGAGCGTAGGCTTAGGCCATTAGTCGCGGCATCTTCGCCTAAAATAGTTACCTTACCGGAATGTGGGCGAATGAGCCCAAGTATCGAACGTAACATCGATGACTTGCCAGCACCATTGGCGCCGAGTAAGCCAAGGCATCCACCACTGAAATTGGCGCTGATACCGTGAAGGGCTTCGTACTTGCCATAGCGTACGACTAATGAATCTAACTGGAGGACGTCTGCTTTCATAGAGCGAGTGGAATAAGTATAGAACGGTTAGTTTTGGATGTCAGTTCGCTCAGCTTCGCAAATAGATTATGGTTGGCCAGCGAGCGCTGCACTTCGGTTTTAAACAATTGTAGCTCGACCACGCCTTTCATTATTACGGATTCAATGCGCGCCAGGTATATCCAGCTGTCGCCAATAATAGGCCCGCGCAGAATGGTGCCGTCTATGCGTTTGAAACCAAGATCTGCGAACAGTTGCCGACGGAAGGATTCTTCGAACTTGACGTTATTGCGTTTGATATAGCCTACTTTGCCACCTTGCTTACTGGTTACGGGGTCTTTGCAGAAAGCTTTCACAGCCTCGCCCCAACTCAATGCTTCGCTGTTTATTTGCTCGGCCACGTCGTCAAGGGTTAAGTAGCGCGCCATGCGCTCGTCTTGACCAAGCGCGTGGCCGGTTTTGCTATTGAAAAGAGGCAGGCGTATCCAGCTAACTTTAAGTGTGCCGGCGAATTCGGGTACCGAGCGATGAAGATGCGCACGCAATTCTTGGGTAGAGTTGGCCTCTTTTTGCAAGGCCAGTAAACGCGCACGTACTACGATCTCGAGACCACCTTGAGACAGCGCCGCTTGTGGGTTTGCCGTCTGCATGCCGCGCTCTGCTGCCCATGCTAGAGCTTCGTTTATCAAAGCCTGTTGCGAAACCATTGGGATGTCGTTCGAGTCAAGAATCAAGTCGTTGCTGAACCAGCGCACGTGGTTGTAGAACTTTTGAGAATTGATATAAAGTTTCAGATAGTCATAATCGCGCTGCAAGATTTCTTGGAGGCTGCTATCATTCTCGAATAGTTTGTGCAAAATATCTTCTGCACTGTAGCTGACATCGTTTTGCTGCAGCACCGCGGTGCCCATAACTTTATCAATCTTTGATTGCGTGTCTGTACTTTGCTGAGCCGACAATAAGGCACAGCTGAGCAAGAGACCGAAAAACATCTGTTTTAGCATGAGATTATTATATGGTATTTTGATACATTAGAGGGCAATTAGACCATGAGTAAATCTACGCAACTAGTCGCCGAATGTTTGGCAGATTTTGCTAACTATAGCAAACATGAGCCGCGCGTCTTTTTTGCGCCAGGGCGAGCTAATTTGCTAGGCGCGCACATGGATTACAACGGCGGAGTAGTGATGCCAGTCGCATTATCTAAGGGTAGCTACGCATTTGTGGCCAAACGCGAGGATAATTTGCTGCGTATACGCTCCCAGCAATTCCCAGGAGAGGTTGTCGAAATTGAGGTTAGCGCATTAGATCCCCAAAACAAAGGTGGATGGTCGGCGTATATCGAAGGCGCTTTGTGGGCCGCGCAGCAACAGTGGCAGTGCTTGAGTGGCCTTGACATATTGATTGATTCTGATTTACCGATTGCTAAAGGCCTTAGCTCTTCAGCTAGTGTAAGCTCGGCGATTGTGAAAGCAGTGTCAGCAATATTTGAGATTACTGCCGATGTTGACGAAATGATTCATCTTGCACACGTCGCTGAAAATGAATATGTCGGAGTACGCTGTGGCGTCCTTGATCAAACGGCAATCTTTTTAGGGCAACGAGATACGGTGCTGATGTTTGATTGTCTCGAGCTAACGCGCGTGCACGTGCCGCTTGATCGTAATGAAGCGTTGATCGCCATTATTGATTCTCAAATTTCAAGAGAAGTCGCGTCGTCCGAGTTTAATTTACGTGTTGCAGAATGCACCGGTGCGTTAGCAAAGTTGCAGCAATACGTTCCTGGTTTGACGTGTTTGCGCCAATTGACATACTCTCAATTCGAAGCATTCAAAGAGCAGTTAAATGATATCGAGCGCAAGCGTGTTCAGCACGTGCTTGACGAAGTGCAGCGCACGCAACGCGGAGCTACAGCATTACGCGCCAACGACATCGCCGGTTTTGGTGCATGTATGACAGCTGCGCATTATTCGTTGCGCGATTTGTTTGAAGTCTCGATTACCGAGCTAGACATCATCGTCGAAGCGGCGATTAATATTGATGGCTGTTATGGCGCGCGACTGACCGGCGCCGGTTTTGGTGGGTGCGTCGCTGCCTTAGTTCACCCGCAAGCGCGCGAAAAATTCGAACGAGATGTTTGCGAAATCTATGCCGCGCAGACTGGGCTAAATACCCAAGTGCAGTGGTTCTCGCCAGCAGGCGGGGTTTGCGAGATACCCTAGTTTTTAGCTACAGTCACTAAAAATACTTTCAATCTTTTTTGCGAACGGTCTTTTATTTCTTTAGACCATACTGCTCCGCTATTTGTATAGCCCGTTTGCTCAACGATCTTTAACAGCTGCCCAATGCCAGTATTAGGCATGATCTCGGCATAAGTAGCCCAGCGCATCCATGTCTTGCCGGTGATGGATTGCATATTTTCAATCTGAAATTCAGGCTGCTGTTCGAACACGAAGTAGCGCTTTTCTTTGTTCGTCCACCACCAACCTTTGGGCAGTTGTGATTCGCCAGTGAAGTCTTCTTCGGATAGATAATGAAAATCTTCGGTCACAATGCCAACTCTGTCGGCTAAAGATTGTGCGTCTGAGTGAGCGAGGCGTAACGAGTTCAGCGGATTAACACTTGGTGGCAGAAAAGCTTTGTCTAAGAAAATAGCGCCGTCTTGTAGTTCGCTAAAAGTTTCGGTGCGATTGTCCGTAGAACTTTGCCAGTGCCAGACAGTAGGGTACAAGGTGCCTTTCTTGCCGAGAGTTTTGTACTCGCTTAAGTGCACGCTAGTCTCTCCCATCATCACCATCGAGGGCAACCCTTGTTCGTTTAGTTGATAGCTAAAGCGCTGATCGTCATCATCCCATGGCATGCGCAAGATATACCAGCGCAACTCTGTTTCGGTGGTTAAGACTTCGGCTCCGTCAGGGTAGTCAACAAACTCGGTGTTAGGTGTTTTCTTCCAACAACCGCTTTCTCCATCGAGCAAGATTATATTTTTTACACCATCACCTCCGATTGCGAAACGCATACGGCTTGCTCCGCCAAGCCATAGCTCGCCGTGCTGAGTAGCGTCATCGTAATCATGAAACACGATTTGCCCTGTCATGCGAAAATGCTTTGCCGGCGAAAGAGCTTCGGTAGGCGAAATGTTACGCGCGTCGACGATTTGCTGAGCGTCGCTTGGTGGTAGAGCTTGAGAAATTTCTGATTGTTGCTTCGTGCAAGAAGCAGCAATTAAACTACAGCACAAAACGAAGCGCCACATCTACTTAGCAGCCGGCAGCCAGCTTTCTGGATCAGCACCAAGGTCGCGTCCGTGGATGCGAGTCAGTGAAGCGCGAGCGGTGCCAGCAGTAATGGTGTCTGGGTCGCTTAAGGCAGAGACTAGAGCTGTAATCGAATTATCAGAACCAATGCGTCCGAGTGACCATGCTGCGGCCATGCGCACATCAGGCGATGGGTCGCCGGCTAAAGCGTCGGTGATTTCTCCGAGGCAGTGATTGGCGCTAATTAACCCCAGGCTAAGTAATACCTGCGACCGCACACTTGGCGCTGCATCATTTACTAGGCTAAGTAGCGCAGAACTCATCGCACCGTTGTCGTCTTGATAATCAGTAAAGCAAATTTGGAACAAACAAAATGCGGTATTACTAACGACTTCTTGATTGTCACGATGCTTTGTAAGCGCCGTGACTATGGGTGCAATTGTTGTGTTAGGTGACGATATCACGCCAAGTCCTAGTAAAGCGTTAGCACATACCGTTGCGTTGTCGCTGCCCAAGTTGTTTAGCAAAATGGGTAGTACACTTTCGTCACCGCTAAAACCTAAGGCCGCGCTAGCTATAGCTTGGAAGCGTGGCTTGCCACTAATCGCCTCATTTTCTATTTGGTCACGATAGCGTGTAACAAAGAAACCAATCGCATTGGCCGTGATCGATACTATTTGCTGATTGTCTTCTGAGCGCGAGCGCGCCATCGCCAAACCCCATGCGTAAATTTGGCGATCGCATTCGGCGATGATTTGGTTGATACTTAAGGTGCCATCATCGTTGTGGACGGCGGCGGTCTCTTCGTTATCCGTCTTCGACGCTGCCCTTTCGTTAACGGTATTCTGTAAAGCTTCGAAACCAGGCAGTGCCGGTTCGAGGGTGGGTTCGCTTGAGCATGCCCCAGCCAAAGCGACTGTGCAAGCGACTAAACTTAGGGTAAGGTGGTGTCTCATGATTTCACGTACAATAGCAGACCCGTAAGCCTATAAACATCTTCCGTATAAATTGGAACTTCTCGAAACAATGTCCCATGAAGGGCACGCACAAGTACTTGCAGTGCAAGACGCACCGTCAGGTTTGCGTGCATGGATTGCGATTCACAGCCTAGACCCTCAACCGGCTTTTGGCGGCATTAGAATCCTTAATTACCGCAGTGAACGCGACGCGCTGTTTGATGCGCTGCGCTTGTCGCGCATCATGACGTATAAATGCGCATTAGCAGGGGTCAAGGGCAGCGGCGCCAAGACGGTGGTAATCGCAAACAGCATCAAAGACCGCCACGCGGCGATTCTTGCACTTGGACGGCATATCGAAGGGCTCAGTGGTATCTATCAGACAGGCCCAGATGCCGGATTTACCCGCGATGACCAGCAGGCTTTAATGCAAGAGACGCAATACGTCGCTCATTTTGATGTAGACGGCGGCCTACAACCTGCCGCTGATGCAACTGCCGAAGGCGCAATGCATGGCATGCTGCGCGCGCTAAAAATGTGTGATGCTTTGAAGATGGACGAAATAACCGTTGCCATCCAAGGCTTGGGTGCTGTGGGCCTGTCATTGGCAAAACGCTTTATCGCTGGCGGAGCACGCGTGATCGGCGCCGATGTTGATGTTGCGAAGACTCAAGTCGCAGCCGCTCTTGGCGTGAACATCGTTAGCACGCAGCAAATCTTAGCGGTTAACTGTGATCTATTAATACCTTGTGCAATAGGCGGTACGATTCACGATGTGTCGATCCCGCAAATTAAGGCAAGCATTGTTGCCGGAGTTGCTAATAATACTTTGGGGCACGAGTCTCAGGCGCAGCGGCTTAAAGATAATAATATTATTTTCTTGCCAGACTTCGCGCTTAATGCCGGAGCACTCATTGAAGGTAGCCATCACTTCCATACGGGCGAGAATAGTTGCCCACAAAAGATAGCTGCGATAGCCGATACCATCGAAAACATTTTACTCAGCAGCGCCAACAACAATATCTCTACGGTTGACGCAGCATTCGAATTATCTGCCGAAAAAGTAATCGAGTCTAGTCGTCATTAAACTCTTCTAGCCAACACATCTGGATGGCTTCAAGAACTTTTTCGTTGCACTTGTCGCGCTCTCCAATGAATCCTGGTAGCGCCAACACGCGCTCTATTAAATCAGTAAAGCGAATTTGCAATGGGTTGTAGGCTGGGTCGGCTTCGTATAGCTCAATGGCTATGTCGTCGATGTTGTTCCAGTTAAGTGCCATTAATGTACCTCACTAACTTTATTGCGATTCCAGGACGGGACTTCTATCACGACGTCGCAACTCCCATTGGGTACTGCTTGACATGCTAAGCGACTTGACAACGTCAATCCGGGTGCGTTATCGAGCATATCTTCTTCGTCGTCTTCGGCGGCATTGAAACCGCTAGCTCCTTCGCGAATAATAATATGGCAAGTCGAACAGGCATTGACGCCACCACAGGCGTGGTCAATTTCGATGTGGTTTAATGCGGCGAGGTGTAAAACGCTGCCGTCTTCGCCATCGTGCGCCTCTCCGAGAGTTGCAGGGTCGACATCAACTGTTTTGTTGTCGGGTAAAAAAGTAATGCGGTATGAATTCATGAGCTTAGATCTTTAACTGTTTGGTTTTTGACAGCAGTATTAGCCACATTATTCATCAATAATTCAGCCAAAGGTATGGACGCCTCTTCTAGGTCGTTAATGCAGTTTTTGATTTGCTTAGCGTCACTTGAATCCGCTATCTTTTCGGCAGCGGTTGTAGCATCGTTTAAATCTTGCCACAACTTAGCGCTTAGGTTTGCTACAGCAAATTCTTGATGCTTGTGCACTGCATGGAGCACGTTCTTACGTTGCTCGTGCAAATCTATAACGCGCCGCGTCTCAAGATCTTGCTCGGCGTTTTCCCAAGCGTCTGCCAACATGTTTTCGACTTCGTCGTCGGTAAGCCCATGTTTTGGCTCAATAGCAATGGAGGCTTCGACGCCACTGCGTTCTTCTTTAGCGAAAACATGCAACATGCCATTGGCGTCGAGTTGAAAGCGCACACCAATTTTTGGAAGGCCTGCAGCCATCGCCGGAATGCCACGTAATTCGAATTCGCCAAGAGTACGGTTGTCTTTGACTAATTCGCGTTCGCCTTGAACGATTGTAAATTTAACAGCAGTTTGTCCATCGACGTAGGTGGTAAAGCCTTCTTTAGCTTGTACCGGTATCGATGAGTTGCGATTAATAATTTTAGACACCGTGCCTTCAGCAGTGCCGATGCCCAGCGATAGCGGGGTAACATCAAGCAATAAAGCATTCTTCACTTCGCCACCGAGGATGCCGGCTTGAATCGCTGCACCGCGCGCGACGACTTCGTCTGGGTTGATGCTGTCATTAGCAGGGCGATCAAATAGCTGTGCAACCGCGGCTTTAACAAAAGGTACTCGGGTTGAACCGCCGACTAAAATTATTTCGTCGATACTATCAGGTGTTTGCTTGGCATCGTGTAAAGCGCTTACGCAATGATCAAGTGTGCGTTGCACGTGCGGGATAATCCAGTTTTGAAAAGTGCGCCAGTCAATGACTCGACGGTAAGCAATACCTGCAGAGGCATCATGGTAGACAAACTCTGCCTCTTCATTTGACGACAACTCTTTTTTGACATTCTCGGCAATCAAACGCAAAGCTGCGCGCGCACTAGGGTCTGCCAAAACCTCTACTCCGGATTGCTCGCGAATCTCTGCGGCGCAGTGCACCATGATGGCGCGATCAAAGTCGTCGCCGCCAAGGTGCGTGTCACCAGCAGTAGCGATAACGCGGAATACGTCGTCGTGTAACTCAAGAACAGAAACGTCAAAAGTTCCGCCGCCGAGGTCGAATACGACGACCTTGCAGTTTTGATTTTTATTCAAACCATAGGCTAAAGCTGCAGCGGTCGGCTCGCTAACCATGCGCATAACTTCGAGTCCGGCTAGGGCGGCTGAACGGCGCGTGGCTTGGCGTTGCGCCTCGTCGAAATAAGCCGGGACTGTAATCACAGCCTTGGTTAAACTTTCTGGAGCGAGATTAAGTTGCTTGGCGGCGCGATCGCGGCAGGCCCGCAAAATGTGCGCTCCGACTTCTTGGGGTGTAATAAGTTTGTCGCCTAAATCAATTAACGCCATGTCGCGCTTTTCAGAAGCAACGACCTTATATGCCAAGGTGGATATTTCGCGTTCAAGGTCAGCGGCTGAACGACCGATCAAACGCTTAGCAGAATAAACGGTGCGCAGTGGATCAATTTGCAAACGCGCAACTGCCGCAGTGCCAACTACAGGTGAGCCATCAATCGGAAAAGATACTACTGACGGTATGAGGGCTTGGCCGTCGTCGCCTACCAATACTCGCGATTCTCCGTGCTGATAAACTGCGACTAAACTATGCGTAGTGCCGAGGTCGATGCCAAGAATTAATGCACTGGCTTGCGGCTCTTGTCCGAGTATGGGAAGTTCCATTTTTTAAAAACTGGTTTCTATAGTACGATTAAGGTAGTGCAGTTGATTTAGTAATTGCTGCAGCTTCGGTAAATCTTGTGAACGGTTATGGTCGGACTCCCAGCTGACAAACAGTTTGGCCAGTTCGGCTAACTCGCTTTGCTCACGCTGGCGTAAATTAAAAATCAATTTACTTAATTTAGTCGAATCATCGTCTTGCTTGGCGTCGTGCAGCTCTTCTTTTATCTCGAGCATATCCATTAAGAACATCGGGTCGGCATTAATACCACTTGGATCATAAGGGCAAGAAAAGACTTCGAGTAAAGCTATGGCGCGCTTTAAAGGGTCGCATAAACAGGCATGCGCTCCATTGAAGGCAGCCATCTGCTCTTCGGCATGCTCGCGTTCGACAGCCGGTGCGCAGGCATACCTATCTGGATGCCACTGCATCCCCGCGCTACGTAGCGCGGCATTAATATCATTTGCTTCTAGAGCAAAAGTTACCGGCAGCCCCAGTAGCTCGAAAGGAGATGCCATTGTTTATTAAACAGAGAAGGAGTCTC
>JBLINB010000023.1:0-26151 GCA_047638975.1 Myxococcota bacterium | reverse complement strand
GCTACCTTTACTATTCGGAGCACCGAACGAGCAGCAAAGTTTGCGTGAATTGTCCAGCAAGCTTGACCACGACTCCATCGTTGCTGCGTCAGGCGCAGATTTCAGTGAAATAAAATACGTTATGAGTCAAGCCTCCTTCGTCTTGTGCATGGATAGCGGCGCACGTCATATAGCTGCGGCAGTTGGCGTTCCGCAATTATCTATTTTCGGCCCTACCGACTTACGCTGGACCGCGCATGCTACAGAAAAACTAAGCGTTATTACAAACGACAAACTGGATTGCCTTGGATGTCACTACAAGAGCTGCCCTCTGCCGAACCACCCGTGCATGACTGAATTAGACCCTCAAATAATTATCGATGAAAGTTCAAGACTTAACTTTTGAGCATGCCGAATTGTTTACTGCAGCTGATAAAACATGGCTGCAGTTACTACAAGATATTTCGCAAGCGCAGCAATGCATTTTATTTGAAAATTACATTTGGAATGATGGCGTGGCCAGTGATGCTTTACTCGACGCTTTTACGCAGGCCAAGCGCAACGGTGCCACCATAAAAATCACTTTAGATGCCATTGGCTCGTTCTATGCTTCCGACGCATTACTTGATAAAATATCTGAGCTTGCTGAGTTAAAAATTTACAACAAGCCGCGCTTCGGTTTCTTGCGACGCGCCATTAATAGCGTCATGCGCCGCACGCATCGCCGCATCATAGTTTGCGATGATAGCTGCGCATGGGTTGGTGGTTTAGCCATTGATGATTTTTGGTGGCACGCTATCGACAACCCATGCCGCGAGACGATGCTGAGAGTAACTGGCGATGTCTGCGCCGCTCTAAGCGCCGAGTTCTATTCTTTGTGGCAGAAAAAACCTCACTCAAATTTACGCGCTTTGCAGCCGCTTAAGGCTAACAGCATTCGCGTATGCAACTTTGGGCCTCTACGCCGACCTACTTTTTTGCGACTATTATTGAAGCGCATTGGACAGTCACAACAACATATTTATTTCGCTACTGCCTACTTCATCCCGCCACCCAAATTAATCAAGGCTTTAATACTTGCACGCAAACGCGGTGTCACGGTGCACCTACAGTTACCGTCAGCCAAGCTACATGATCATCCGCTGGTACACATGGCAGCACGTCGTCATTATTCTAAACTGCTAAAGCATGGTGTACATATTTACGAATACACCACTGGCTTTCAGCATAGCAAGACGGCACTCTTCGACAATTGCGATTGCCTCATTGGCTCACCTAATATTGACCGTTGGTCGTTCTTTCGTAATCACGAGTTGCTCATCGAAAGTACCGACGAAGATTTGTGTCAGCAACTCCAAGATTCGTTCACTGCTGACATGCAGCGTTCCGTTCAAATCGATCCGCAGCTTTGGCAAATGCGTAGTTTAAAAACGCGCCTGCTTGAAAATCTAGCCGGCATTTTTGACCCTATTTTATAATGAACCTTCGCATCATGAGTTGGAACATTCATCGCTGCATTGGCGTTGATCGACGTTTCAAGCCAGAGCGTGTGGCGGAATGTATTGCACACTACTCTCCAGATATTTTATGTCTACAAGAAGTAGATCGTGGAGTACCGCGCTCGCGCAAACTCTATCTCGACCATTTTCTGGCTGAAGCATTAGGTTACGAATTTCATACTTGGTCGCAAGCGCATACCTTAACACTTGGTGCATATGGCAATGCGACATTGTCACGTTTTCCTATTGTCAAGCGTCGAGTGCTTGACCTCACAGTCAGCGGCAAGAAAAAGCGTAATAGTCTTTACACACGCATCAAAGTCAAGCGCCGCAATCTGCATTTATTTAATTGGCATTTAGGGTTATCTGCCGGTGAACGCCGAAGCCAGGTGCAGCACTTACTTGGCACCAATACTGTTCGCGACTTGCCGGACAACAGTCGTATCATTTTGGCCGGTGACACCAATGATTGGAGAAACTTATTATTCAATGGCTGCGGCATTGCCGACAATGGTTATGACGCCTGGAGCGAACACGGACGCCGCAAATTGATTCGTACTTTCCCTAGCACACAGCCGCTTGGCGCATTAGATAAGTTTTTCTGGAAAGGCGCTATTGATGCCGAACGCATCTACCCAGGGCACACCAAACAAACACGTCTTGCTAGTGACCACTTACCATTAGTCGCTGACTTCACTTTAAGCTAGTAGCTTGCGCACTTGTGCTTCGTCAAGCACCTCTACCCCAAGATCTTGCGCCTTAGTCAACTTGCTGCCAGCCTTATCGCCGGCGACAAGGTAGTCGGTATTCTTAGAAACGGTGTTGGTCACTTTTCCGCCAGCCTCTTGAATGAGCGCGCCCATCTCGGGCCGCGAGCACGATAAACTACCGGTAAGCACAAAGACTTTATCTATCACAGCCTCTTTATGCCCGGTATCGCTAACCACTACCACCTGTGGTTGTAATCCGTAGCTAAGCATTGCGCGCACTGCCTTAATGTTTTTATCTGAACCGATAAACTGCAGTAGCGAACGTGCGACTTTTTCGCCGACGCCTTCGATTTCGCTTAGTTGCGTAATAGCATCTGCTTCATCAACATCTGCTAAAGCCAGTAGCGCATCTATGCTATTAAACTTTTCGCAGATTGCACGCGAAGTTTCAGGGCCGACATTGGAGATGCCCAGGCTTGATAAAAACTTGGCGAGCTTCGGGTGCAATGTTGCAAGAATGCCATTACGCAAAGCCGTAACTGACTTTTCGCCCCAGCCTTCGAGCTGCTCTATTGCGCTGTAATCTAAATTAAATAACTGTTCGACACTTTCGAGTAATTTGGCCGCATGCAATTGCACCACTGCCTTCTCGCCGATACCATCGATATCGAGGGCCACCCGTGAAACCATATATTGCACGCGGCGAATTAATTGCGCTGGGCAGTCTATGTTTACACAAAAACTATGCTCGCCATCGCTTTCAATTTTTGCGTCACATTCTGGGCACGCTAGAGGAAACTCGAACACCTGCTCGCTACCATCACGTACGGCAACGACCGGCCCGACAATTTGCGGGATAACATCGCCAGCTCGGCGTACTAACACTTGGTCGCCAAGGCGAATATCTAAATCAGCAATATATGACGCATGATGTAAAGTGGCATACTGCACAGTGACCCCACCAATCGACACTGGCTCAAGCACGGCGCGAGGCGTTAGACGACCGGTGCGTCCGACTTGGATTAAAATATCGACTAACTTAGTCGTCTCTTCGCGAGGAGCAAATTTATGCGCACAAACCCAACGTGGAGTACGTGCACGCGAACCAAGTAATTCGCATAATGCTTGCGAGTCTACTTTATAGACGACGCCATCCATTTCGTATTCGACTTCATCGCGACGACTTTCGATATCGTCGTGAAATTTTATCATGCCTTTAGCGTCTTCGACTATAGCCGAATAACTTGACACTGCAAAGCCCCAACCTTTTGCACCGACCATTGCGGCACCGTGTGTTGCGAACATTTCTTGGCCCACCATTCGCACTACGCTGTAGCACATAAAGCGCAAGGGTCTGGTTGCCACCACTGCCGGATCAAGTCGCTTGAGCGTACCTGCCACAACATTACGTGGATTGGCAAAAACTTGTTCGCCTTGAGCCCGCAACGTGTTATTCATTGCATCGAAGCCAGCAATGGACATCATGACTTCTCCGCGCACTTCTAATAAGTCTGGGACATTAGCGCCAAACAAACGCAAAGGCACTCCACCTACAGCGCGCAAATTGGCTGTTAAATCTTCGCCGAACTTGCCGTCGCCGCGTGAGACCCCGCGCACCAATACGCCCTTTTCATAAATGAGGCTAGCAGAGACGCCGTCCCATTTGGGTTCGCAGATAAAAGTAGGCTGTATTTCGGTTTCTAGAGCGAGGTCTTTGCGCACCCGCTCTTCAAATTCGACAATGGATGCGTTTGCGAATAGCGATTCGATAGAAATCATCGGTACCGCATGCTCGACCTTCTCAAAATCAGAACCGGCAGCGAGCGCTGAGCCCACACGCTGACTTGGGCTAGAGGAGTTGCGCCACTCGGGGTGCAGCTGTTCGATTTCTAGCAAACGCTGAAACTGGCGATCGTATTCACCATCACTAACCGTTGGCTGCGCATCAACATAATAAGCATGATTATGCCGGTGTAATTCGGACACTAATAAATCGTATGCGCTGCGCAACTCAGTCATCCAGCAAGTAATTCGGATAACAGCACTACTTTGCGTTCGCCCGAACCAGAAGAAAGGATTAAAGTGACTTCGCCAACAGCGCACTCGGCTACTTGCGCCAATGCACTTTTAGAGGGCCGCGGCCATTCAGCAATCGGAGAATAGACACCAATGCGCAGTGGCCGGTAAGAGCCATGAACCCGGCCAGCGGCCAAAGCGTTTGAAACCGCGCCTTGGTCAAGCGCGGCATCAGCATATTCAAGACGGCAGCCCATGGCTACGTGTCCGTCATCAAAGAGTACGCTGCAGCCTTCAATGGCACTGCGCTTTACCTTTGATGTTGCAGCAGCCTGCTCGGCAACAGCCGTTAAATTGCGATCATCCATGCTCTTATTTTAACGTACTGCCCGCGATAGCAAGTCACCTTTAAGCGTCGATAACCAAATAGCCTTATGGTTTCTTAGCTCAATCACCACCCCAGGGCCTGCTCCGGTGAAGTACACCGTGACCCCAGGTGACTTTTTATAGCCCCAACCACGTTTACCGATTGCCCACGGATAAGCCATATGCTCGTGAATGGACATTATGGACTTAAAGGGTACATATTGTTTAGGAAACGGTGCCATCTGCAGCACAATTTCATCGGCGCCAATCCATAAAGACATCTTCGACTTCAGCATAAACCAAATAAATAACAATGGCACTACTATCAAGATGATTAGTGCCACCGTTGTTACCGGAACCAGCAATAGAACAATTATCGGGACCATCGTGATGACGGCCCCGACAATTTTTATCACTTTCTTAGAAGGACGGCGTTGTTCTAGCAACTGCATTCGGCATAATCATACCTAAATAGCAGCGTAACCGGTAAACGGAACACGATTTTGCAGGCGACGCACACCAGTGATGGGATCTTCGCGTTCTTCTGGGCGCACTTCGACGATAGCTTCAATGTCATTTAGCTCGTCTGGAGAGATTTGCATTTCGCCATCAGCGGCCAAGCCGAGCGCCTGTAGCACGAATTTTACGCGCGGCAGACCCCGTTCTGACCAGTGAAGGCTATCCCAGCAGGCTGTGCGCCCCTGAAATTCGCCAGCGGTCACTTCCCAGCGGATACCCCACCGTGTATGACCTGCAGGAGACTGACTTTCGCGTATTTCTGCCACTTTACAGCGATAATCGCCAGGTGGGACAGAACGCATGTCTTCGATGTTTTCAATTGTTGAGAGATTTATCTTCATGTTACAAGCAAGACGCATACTGCACAGCATCGACACTTCTTTTATACTGCTACCCATGATGAACCGCTTCGTCCACAGTCTCACACACTCTATTTGCCTTAAGCAAATAACCTTACTGTTATTTTTCGCAATATCTTCGGTGTCCGTTTCGGCGCAGCAAGGCGATACTGGCGAAAAAATCGTCACCGAAGGCCCTTTTGATTATTTATTAGAGCCCGAAGTAGGCCCAGGCGCGTTTGATTTCGTCGACAAAGGCGCTGGCTCTGTAGTGGGTGTGCTCGGTTCAGTAATGTTTTACGACCTCGGTGCTGACTACTACAAGTTCGAAAAGAGTGTTCCTTTATCAAGCCCATCGGCCGCCGAGCTTGCAGCAATAGTTGAGCGCATCAATAAGCTACATGGTGCAGATACCACCAGTGTCGATCATGACTTAATGTGGCCGCTGATTGAAGAGCTGCGCAGCACGGCACAAGCTAGTTTCACTGCCTCTAAAGATACTATCCACACGCTGCTTCGAGAAGCTGCCGCAGCGGAAGACTTCACTCTAGGAGAAGCTGTAGACATCACTCTAACCATCCCGACCAGATTTGCGATTGGCAGCATCAATCTTGACTCAGAGGAATTAAAGGATAAAGCGACAAACGATCTAGAAAACATTTTCACCAAAGCTGTGGGCGAAATCGATGGTGAAGCAATCAAGCTCAGTATCGTATTTGCAGACGATGCCGAAGGCGCCACGCTTACAGTCGTCAGACACGGCATCCCAATCGTGGTGCTATGGCTAGTACTCGGCGCGATTTTCTTTACCTTCCGCATGGGCTTCATTAACCTGCGAGGCCTAGGGCACTCGATAAAGGTTGTAAGCGGACGCTACACCGACCCAAATGCTCATGGCGCTGGTGAGGTCACACACTTTCAGGCACTTGCCTCTGCGCTCTCGGCCACGGTTGGCCTCGGCAATATTGCTGGCGTGGCAATTGCGGTCTCGATGGGTGGACCAGGCGCAGTTTTCTGGATGGTCACGGCCGGATTCCTCGGTATGTCATCCAAGTTCGTTGAATGTACTTTGGGGCAAAAATACCGTGAGGTGCGGCCCGACGGCAAAGTAATGGGTGGCGCGATGTTCTATCTATCTAAAGGTTTGAAGGAGATGAACATGCCTATCTTGGGCAAGGTGCTAGCAGTCATGTTCGCGGTCTTATGTATTGGTGGCTCATTTGGTGGTGGTAATACTTTCCAGGTGAATCAGTCGCTTAACGCTCTGCAAGAAATTATCCCTTGGCTTGAAAACTACCGCTGGGTATATGGCCTCCTTATGACTATCGTTGTGGGTGTCGTAATTATTGGTGGCATTAAGCGTATCGCATCGACTGCCGAAAAAATTGTACCGGCTATGTGTGGCATTTACGTGGCAGCTTGTTTGGGCGTGCTGTTTATGGCTTATGACCAAATCGGGCCAGCGTTCAAGACCATTTTTGATAGTGCTATGAATCCTAGCGCTGCTTATGGTGGCTTCATCGGAGTGCTAGTCATGGGCTTTAAGCGCGCCGCTTTCTCTAACGAAGCTGGCGTTGGCTCGGCGGCGATTGCGCACTCGGCTGCGAAAACGGATTATCCGGTTCGCGAAGGCATCGTAGCGCTACTCGAGCCCTTTATCGACACCATCGTAGTGTGTACGATGACCGGCCTAGTGATTGTTATCACTGGAGCTTACGATCCAACCACGCTGGTAGGCGGCGAGGCCGTCTATGCACCGTATCTCAACGATGCCAACGGCGCCGGACTGACCTCTCAAGCATTCGCTAGTGTCTTTAGCTGGTTTCCGATAGTGCTCGGAATAGCCGTAACCTTGTTCGCCTTCTCGACAATGATCTCATGGTCGTACTACGGCGAACGTTGCTGGGCTTACCTATTCGGTGACAAAGCCTCAATGTCTTACAAGATTACTTTCTTAACCTTCACCTTCTTAGGTTCAGTAATCACTTCGCAAAACGTCTTAGACTTTGGCGACTTAATGATTCTCGGAATGGCCTTCCCTAACGTACTAGGAGTCGTGTTACTTAGCGGAAAAGTTAAGCGCGATCTAAATACTTACTGGAAGCTATTGAAATCTGGGGCCTTTAAAGAGTACAAGTAAGGGAGAGGCTTTCTAGGCCCCCCCTTACATTGCTCACCCTCTTACTTAGCGGCTCGGACGAAGCCACCAGCAAACTAGTCGAACTTAACACTTTGGGCTTCAGCGTAGCACTATTGCTATGGATGACGATGCTGGCTGTAAATGGGTATTTCTTTTACAGAATTTGCCGTAAGCCTCGTCTTAGAAAAGATTTAAAACAATAATCGTTTTTAACTAAAGTAGCGTCCAAAAGTATCCGTAGATGATGTAGGCAATACTACATCATGACTCAACTTCCTTCTTTTGATCAGGAGCGGCTCAACTACCTAACCGAGTTGTTCGGCGACTCTGAATCTGTGCGCGAACTGTTTCTCGAATTTCTTGAAGCATGCCCCGCTTGGGTGTCGACGATGAAGCAAGGCATAAACGAGCAACGTCCTGACTTAGTTGAATTTGCAGCACACGCTATTCGCGGCACCAGTGCCAATATTAGCGTGACCAATATAGAAAAAACTTCGGCAGCGCTCGAGTCGATAGTGCAAAGGCAACAACTTGATTTAGCTGGAGCCTATATAAGCGAGCTCGAAGAGCAAATCGACGGCTTGCGCGAGCACATTGAACGACGTGCTGCGATTTAAGAAGTTGCGCCGTTAGGCGAACTGAGTGTCCAGCTGCATAGCTTAAGAAACTCTGCCAAGCTAAGTAATTCACTTCTTACAGTTGCCGCAAAATCTTCGCCCAATGCAATCGCCGCTGTGGACGACATACGGTGCACGATCTCTATAGAGTTTTCGCCTGGGTTAACCGTGCCTGCAATGTCGCGCCAATCGCGATTCGTCATATCAGACAGTTTGCGTGCGCCCCCGTCATTAATCTCAAAATTAAAGACCGCAGAGGCGTGTTGCGCAGCGGCAACTATTTCATCGCGCGAGAAGTCTTCTTCGGCGCGCTTAATCAGCACATTAAGGTCGTACCACGCTGTTTCGTCGATGCGAATACCCCAGCGGCATTCTTTATCGTCGATGCAAATCTGCATATGCACATTGTTACGCGCAGAGTCCAAATCTTTACCGAGCTCTTTGCCCAAAAAGGACTGCAGCTTTTTACGCGACTTTTTATCACGGAAGATCATCGTACGCTGACGGCGTACGCGCTTGCGGTTAGTGTGATGCGGGTGATGCAAAGACTCGCGGCGGTCTAGATCTATACCCACTGCGGCAAAATCTTCGCAAACCTCATTACCTAAAGCTTGCAAACGACGGCGCACTTCTAGACGGCGGCCATTCCATTCTTCATCGCCTTGGTAGCGTGAAGAGAACAAATCAAAGTCGGACTCGGAAAACATGGTGCATATCATAAAAAATGCGGCCCTAGTTTTCACTAGGACCGCAACTCCATCCCCTCAGATGGCACCTTTCGGTGTTCAGCTAAGTTTAATGACAGCGTTAACTAACACATATAACATTCTAATAAATATTATTTTCCCGTTAGCGCCTATTGTATTTGCTACTTACTATTAGCGCACGTCGCTATAGCCTTAAGTTAGCTCTTGGCTATTTCCAGCGGCAAACTGGTGCCCCTGGTCACCCTCTGCACCCGCCCTACGGCTCTCTAACTGGCGGAGCATCGCCAATTTTCCGTAACCAGTAACTTCTGCGACCGAGTAATCCTGTTCGATGTGAAGCAGCTCTGAAAGCATTGTTAGGTTTTTAGGTTACCTAATAAACTAGCTTAACTTTACCGCACCGCAAGTTAAACTTCCCGACAGTGGAAAACCAGTCCCAACTTCTAAAAGGCCTAAACAAGGAGCAGCACCATGCGGTGGTTAGCACTGAAGGTCCGTTGTTGGTTTTGGCAGGCGCTGGCACCGGTAAAACGCGAGTCATTACCATCCGCACCGTGCACCTAATGAATGAGGGTGTGGCGCCAGAGAATATCTTACTCGTCACCTTTACCAACAAGGCTGCCCGTGAAATGCGCGAGCGTCTTTCTAAGTTATGCGGTAGTAAGTCAAAACAGGTTAGCTGTAGCACATTTCATAGTTTTTGCATTCGCTTAATACGCGAGCATCACCAGAAGCTTGATCTACCTAAAACTTTCGGGATTTGCGATTCGTCCGACCAAATAAATGCGATTAAAGCGCAGTTACGCGAATTGCGTATTGCAGAAACCTCGGTAAATCCGCGTGCAGCGCTATCGCGTATTTCGTTGTTCAAAAACTCGTTGATGCTGCCGGAAGACGCATATGAGCAAGCCGAGGATGACTACGACATCATGATCGCGCGCTGTTACGAGAAGTACCAAGAATATTTAAGGCGTTCGCGGGTACTCGACTTTGATGACTTTTTACTTTTTGCGCATAAATTATTAAAAGACAACGAAGATGTCCGTCAGCAACTTGAACAGCAATTCAAGTATGTAATGATCGACGAGTATCAAGACACCAATACTCCGCAATACGAAATCATTCGTGCCATTGTTAAGAACCATCGCAACATATGTGTGGTAGGCGACGACGATCAATCGATTTACGGATGGCGTGGTGCCGACATCCAGAAAATATTGGGCTTCGAAAAAGATTTCCCCGGAGCCGACAAAGTTTATCTTGGCATTAACTATCGCTCTACGCAAGAGATTGTCGATGCCGCGAATATGGTGATAAAAAATAACAGTACGCGCCACGAAAAAGAGCTGCGCTCCAATTTCGGTCCCGGAGAATCCGTTGCGATATTAAGGGTTGAAGATGAGAATCACGAGGCAAGTCATATTTGTGGCGACATCCGTTATCAAATTCAGCGTGAAGAAGCACACTACCGTGACTTCGCAATTCTGTGCCGCACTGCGCAGCAACCGCGCGCCTTCGAAGCTGAATTACGCTCGGCTAATATCCCGTACAAGTTGGTTGGCGGCCAAAGTTTTTTCGACCGCAAAGAAGTGCGCGACATCTTGTCCTATCTAAGGGTGATAGACAACCCTGCCGACGAAACTTCGTTTTTGCGTATTGTCAATACGCCGCCGCGTGGCATCGGCAAAGGCACTATTGACAAAGTATTAGCAAAGGCCACCGAACAAGGTGAAGGTGCTTATAAAATATTCAAGCAAATGCACGCCGATAAAGAGCTGCCACCTGCTGCGGCGAAGGGCTTCACTAAATTAAGTGAAGCATTGCGCGCCGCCTATATTAGCGTTCAGGCTAATGAAGATCTAGTTAGCACGCTGCGTAAGCTTATTAGCGACACCGAGTATCACGAAGAAGTTGTGCGCTGCTATCCCGACCTTGAGACGCAGCAAGTACGCTGGGCCGGAGTAGACGAGATTTTAAACTTCTCTGAAAACTATCAGCGCAAAAACAAAACATCTGATCTCAATGGTTTTTTGCAAGAGTTAATGCTCGACGAAAGCGACAAAGATAAAGACGACAATTCCGATGCCGTCACGTTGATGACGCTACACGCTGCCAAAGGTCTCGAATTTCGTAATGTCTATTTAGTCGGCCTCGAAGAAGGCATCCTGCCGCACAAGCGTTCGGCGATTGAAGGTACCATCGAAGAAGAGCGCCGCCTGATGTATGTGGGGGTGACTCGTGCCCAACGTTTACTGTTAATGACCTTTTGCACTGCGCGCGCTAAATTCGGAAAACTACAGGCCTGCCATCCATCACGCTTTCTGTTTGAGATGAAAGGCAAGATTCCGCCCGATGATTGGGTGCCTGCTAGCGAAACGTAGGGACGCCATCGTGGCTGTGATATTCGATATGTATCACCGCAGAATCCGTTATTGCTGGTGAGCTGTTGTTGCTCCAGCTAGCATCGCTGCCAAAATCTCGGCGCAGTAAATAACGCAAACGAGCTAAACCTCCGCCGTAATTACGTAAGTCCATTTTTTCGCTAGTGTCTGTTGGCAAATGACCAACAATGACTGCAGTGCGATCTTTATCAGCAACAAGCTGTTCTACAAACTGCTCGACTTGCAAATCGCTCTCTGTTTTGTACGGTTGCTTAATGTCGGCGACCATGCCACTCACTATAAATATGGCCATCATGCTGGCGAATACTGGCAGCGCATGGCGGTGTTGCAAAAGCCGTTGCAGACCAGCTCCGGCGCAAATGCAGATAGCTGGGGCCAAGAAGATAGCGACTCGGACGCTTCCTCCGTATGGATACGCTTGCATCGCGGCTGCTATAAACAGGAAAGGTAAGCCGCCCCACAGAATCAGCAGTTGTTGTTTACGTCCTTGTCGCCAAAGGACGGCAACTCCGATGAGCTGCAATATCAATGTGGCGAGGGAGCCAAAGTCGCGTCCGCCGCTTGGGTAAGCAGACATGTAGCCGGCATGGCGCTCGATAAGCCAATACGGTAATGTCCACCATTCCTGCAGCGGTGGGAATGCAGTCACCCACATCTCCATTTCGCGCAGCCATGAAGCAGCGGTGGCATGCGGAGCAGCAAAGCTAGTTGCCATCCATGCGTATGCGCTGATCAGCAGCACGCCTCCGAGAAAAAGTAGTTTACGCTGTGAAGCTAATTTGTAAAACAAATATAAACCGCAGGCGGCGGCGGTGAACATGCTTGGCAGACTGAAGAAAATTCCGCCGGCGGCAATGATGAAAAACTTTTTAGGTGCGTGATCTAAAGTAGCATTAATCAGCATCAATGCTATGAGTAAATCAAAGGCATATGGCTTTACCTCTATGCTGTAACGCATCGGATAATATGAAGCGCAGAATAGCGCAAGCGCAAATAAAGCTGCGCGCTCATCAACTATTTTCTTGGCGACTTTCCAGAACAGTAGCACTCCGCAAACACCTGCAATAAATCCTGGCAATCGCAGCAAAAGCATGTTGCCCCTGCCAATATCAAACATCAGTTTTTCTAGCCACAACCACCCTAATGGACCAATTTGACCATATTCAAGCGGACTAAATAAGTCGGTATAACTGGCGTCAAAAAAATTAATGGCCAACATCGCCTCGTCACCCCATACCGGAAAATCCAGGCACCAGCGAAGCAACCGCCAGCTAAGACATAGTCCGATCAAAGACCATGCCATCTTTTTGTTTACCATAAAATGCGCGCGCCAGACCATGTAAGTCCTGCGCCGAATGCGCCGAGAACTAAGTACTTGTCTTTTTCAAACAACCCTTGGTAGTAACCTTCGGACATCAACAACGGTACCGAGGCAGAGGAAGTGTTGCCGTACTTAGCGATGTTATGTAAAACCTTATGTGGTGGTACACCCAAATGCGCGGTAGCCTGTTCGAGAATTCGGCGATTCATTTGATGCGGTATCATCCACCCGAGCTTTTCTGGTTCTTGACCATGCATCGCCCAGTCAAGTAACCAAATCATTTTCGATGCCGCAAAACGATATACCGGACGCCCTTCCATCGAGATGAAGTGTGACTTCTCGTCAAGAATCTCGTGCGAGATCGGGTCGGCACCACCGCCACGTTTACGAATAATGTATTGAGCGCCAGCGCCCTGTGCGCCAATGGTTATATCTTCGACTAGCCCACGCTTACAAACCGAGTGCGGTTGCAAGATCACTGCACCCGACGCATCGCCAAACAGCACTGCAGTAGAGCGATCTTCTTTATCAATCATGCGCGACATGGCATCGCCGCCAACAACTAATACATTCTTATACTTGCCCGTTTCGACGAACTGCGTGCCAACCGCCAACGCGTACATAAAGCCCGAGCATGCGGCAGCAACATCAAATGCACCGCAGTCGTTGGTTATCCCGAGCCGATCTTGTAAGACACAAGCTGCAGACGGCGCGGTGTAGTCGCCGGAAACAGAACCCACCACAATCATGTCAATATCATTGGGGTCAAGACCAGCGTCTTTAAGCGCCATCTCGGAGGCTCCCTTAAACATGTCTGTAGGACGCTCGCCATCGGCTAGCCAACGGCGCTCGGAAATACCGGTACGCTTGGTTATCCATTCGTCGGACGTGTCTAGGTATTTGGTGAACCACTCGTTGGTGATTACCTGCTCTGGCACCCAGTGCCCAATGCCAGCGATGCCGGCGGGAATTAGTTGTTTCATGACTTAAAAAAGTAATTGGCGGAGCCTATGCTCCTAAATATAGGATATCGGTTCTAGAAGCACAAAACGGCGCTATTCTTGGTTAAAATCTGAGCGTCCTTCCCACTCTAAGATAATCTGCTTAATCTTAGAATAAGTCGGAACTCCGACATCCGTGAATACCACGTTTCCTTTATCGTCGATGAGCATTACAGACGGAGTCAGGATTGAAGCTAGCTCGAGTCTTCCCTTTCGTTCGTACGCCTCCGTCAATCGGTCTTGCTCTTCTTTAAACGCATCAATGTCATCATCGCTACGCTCGATCATTGTTACGTAAGATGGATTGTAGGTTTTCATGTATTTTTCCATGTCCTCCTTGTCATCGCTCGAGTCATTGTTAAAACCGAGCACTTGCAATTCAGCATCATCGAAGTGTTTGCTGATCGCATCGAGCTTAGGAGCAGCTGCCTTACACGCCATGCAAGTAGTAAACCAAGTTGTAAACAGACGGTACTTAGCCTTGCTGTAAGGAGCGCTCATGTCCAGCAGCAGTTTGCTTGTTTCAGCACCTGCGTTATTTTTTGCTGTTAAACTTTCTTGCGAGGCCCCTTTTGCAACTTTTGCCATAGCCCCCACGCTGTAACCGCTGCCATCTGGCGAATCTGCAGGGTTTTCATAAACCGTAATCACTTGCCCCGGTAGAGCTTGCGCAATAACAGTAGTCGACCCTTTTGGCCACTGTATCGTAAAGCTAGCCGATTTGTTCGCACCAATACCAATAGGCATAGTACGCGAATTCTGTGCTGCCAAGCCTTCGCCACAACGTAGCTCACGGATGATATTCAAATCACCTGACTGAAGTATTACCTTGGCACCAATGCCGTCGCGCGCACCCCATTTATCAGAAGCGGAGGCCGATTTATTACCACCTTCAAAACGAATGTAAACAGGTTGGTAAGTCGTTTCGGCTGGCATCAAGTCGCCAATCTTATTACGGTACAACTGTACATAAGGACGGTTGCCGCTAACGAGGACAAAGTCTTGATAGCCATCGCGGTCATAATCAAATAGTGCAATCGCACGCCCGTCTCCCTCATGATCTGCTCCGGAAATACCAGACTGTGTAGAAAATTCTTTACCCTCAATGTTTAACCAAAGGTGGTTTGGCTCGCCACCAGAGAATGACGCCCCTGAACCAATTTCTCCTGGGTCAATCACTACGCCAACGTCTTTGCCTTCTTTAATGTTTGCACCTTTGTCTCCGCGAACCACGGAGCGCCAAAAGCTACTTCACAAATCAACATTACGTTTTTGATCTTTCGGCGCCGTGTAGTATCCAGCAGGACCATAAAGGTCAAGGAAACCATCGTTGTTAAAGTCGGCGAATTGTGCGCCCCATCCCCAACCACCAAATTCGGTAGAGTGCATAGCTTGTCCGTCTGCGGATACTTTTTGCCATTCGCCGTTGCCATCGTTATGGAACATTGAATTACCGCGCCCGAGTTGCTCGAACAGTGGGTCAATGCCTTCGCCTTTTAGGAGTTCGGCATCGTAGTTAACACGGCCTGGTGTAAAGAATGACGTCACGCGACGCGCAGCCTTCGAGAACATGTTAGTTACGTATAAATCTTGCAAGCCATCATTATCGTAATCACCGAATGCGACACCCATACCAAATCCGACGTCGGCGACGTTTGCCTCAGCGGTGATGTCTGTAAATTTGCCGCCGCCATCGTTACGGATCAGATAGTTAGGGGCAAAGTCATTGGCAGAGTAAAAATCAAGATCGCCATCGTTATCAATGTCACTCCATGTAGTCTGAAACGTGTTGTGAAAAATCCTTAAGTCATCTGCTAAAACATGCTCTTCGAAATGGCCATCACCAGTATTGCGCAATAACAAGTTCGGCGGCCCTGGACGGCTACGGTACAACGTAGAGCCCTCAGCGGCCTCTATGTATAAAGGCATCAATTTATTGAAGTCTTGTTCGCGCATGAATGCTTTAAGCTCATTCACTGCGTAGTCGGTAGTTGTCATAATTTTTTCGCTACCTTCGCCGACTGCGCGAACGGCAGCATCACCTTGCAATGCTTTAATCGCGCGCACAGCAAAGTATGCCGCATAGGTTGAAATGTAAATGTCATTCAAACCATCGCCGTCAAAATCGACAACTGTTGCACCGCCTGTATTGAACGGCAAGTTACTCTCAGAGATCCAATCACCTGAACGATTTACAAAGCGGCCATCTACGTTTTCCATGATGATGCAGCGACGCAATGATCCGCCAATGAAGACATCTTTATCGCCGTCGTTGTCAAAATCTGAGAACACCGCTGAAGATGTTTGACCATCGAAGTCTAAACCAAGTTCGCGGCCTATTTCTTTGAACGTACCATTACCGTTATTATGAAAGAATAGATTGCGGCCATGACGTTCTTGCACATAAAAATCATCAAAACCATCGTCGTCTAAGTCGACGATCGCCACTGTTGGATGACGCTCACCAGCTGCAACTTGCCATTGCGGGTATGGCTTTTCAAAGGCTTTATCTACCTTGCGAGATTTAAGAAATTCTCGCACTTGCTCTTCGTGAATAGACTGACGGGCTAATTCTAAATCGTCCACATCGGTGATCACACGATCAAGCACTTCTTCGAATAACCAATCATCTGTTTCGATTGTTGCCAAGGAATTTACCTTCCATGAAACTATTTTCCAAACTTGATTTTCTGGATCTATTTCATCACGGGTAGACATGTCGTGTTCCCATATCACATCTTGCCAGCCTTTAATTTCAGCCAGGCGCCCATTTTTCATCTTAGCTTTCGCCGTAAATTTAAAACCAACTTGCCACTGCGTCATTGTTTCTGGATCAACCCAACGTGGTACCGGAAGATGTACTTTGAATTTAGCGAACTTAAAATAATCTACTTCTTCGAACAAACTACCAAATAGATCGAACTCGGACCAGTCTTTCATGCCCGCCGGCAGCTCGTCGGTGCCAGTGTAATAAGTAGTCACTTTATCATCTAGTTCCCAGTGGCGTTTACCCGCTGTGCCGCCGTTCATTACGGCATCGTATTCAGGAAACTCTTCGATGATGCCGCTAAACTCAAATGTTTCAGCAAAGTATTTTGCACAGCTGTTGTCTGGGAATTTCTTACCCTGCAATGCCTCGGCTAATTCACCGAGATAGTCGGTCTTGCCCCACGCAATATTCAGCGCTTCAGAGCGAGTCATGCGCTCGGTTTGGATTTCCATCGGCGTAATCGGAACCTTACGCTGAGGCTTTTGGTTGCATGTTGCAAAGATAGACGCCGCTAATATAGCCAACGAAATTGAGGTGTAGGTCCGGAGCTGATTACTCATGTCTTTAATTGTCTACGAAGTAGTCTTTAATTGCTAGGGGAGACTTGCTTTTCCTAGCGCTAATAGGGTATCGTCTCGCTAATCGAATAGCTGAATGCCCTACGCCATAAAACTTTAGGCGCAAATCTACCAACTCGAATTCACGGCTAGATGGCACGTGGCAGCTATACTCCACCATCAGATAATTTGTCGCATGATGGTTTAATAGCAGAGCGCGTGCGCTTAGAATTTCTTACTGCATCGTTCACCGATAAACAGCCACTAGAAGACGAGGCAGCATTTGCCGATCTCATCTACACTCTAAAACATGAAAGCTAAAATAATTTACCGCGAGAATCTAACCGATTCTTTGGCGATTTTCCGTTTCGACGTGCCGGTTCCAGACTTCAAGCCGGGACAATTTTCTACTATCGGCTTACCGCACCCAGAAAAGGAAGACAAATTTTTATGGCGCCCCTACTCTATTTCTAGCAATCCAGAGCAAAAAGAGTTTCTAGAACTATACATACGCTGGGCTAAGTGGCCCGTGCTTGGTAAGTTCACTACCATGCTATGGGAGTTAGAAGTTGGCGATGAAGTCGAATACAAAGATCCTAAAGGTGCCTTCTCTATTGCCGACGCATTCCCTGACGGAACGCCTGATAAGCGACGCATTGTACTCATTGGCGGCGGAACAGGGGTTGCCCCGTTTATGTCAGCAGCTGCAAGTTTGCACGCGCAGCAAAGTGACCGCCAAATCGTTTTGTGTCACGGCGTTAGTTACATCAATGAACTCGGGTACCGTGACGAATTGCTAAAGCTCGAAGAAGATACAAATTTCGATTTCAAATACTTAGCATCTGTTAGCCGTCCTGACGAAGAAGCAAATGCTGGATGGGACGGACTCAGCGGTCGCGTTGAAACTATTATCCAACCTGGCGAAGATGGCATGTCGGCTGCCGAACGCGCGGCAGGTGAAAAGTTTACTCCCGAAAATACTAGCTTTTACATCTGTGGCTTTGGCGGCACCGTGGATAGTGTTAAAGAAGCAGTAGAGGCCGATGGCTTTGTTACTAAAAAAGCGGCCCGTGAAGACGGCAGCTTTGACATTCGCTTTGAATCTTATGGCTAAAATCCAGTAGCATTTCTTTTGCGTTACAGTAGACTATAATTCGGAATTAAAGACTATCATGTACGGAAAAGCCACAGAAACAGCAATTGCCGCAATGTCCCGTCTTGCAGAGACTTACGACGAGGGCACTAACCGTATTTCGGCAATTGAAATTGCTGATTCGCGAAAATTACAGCGCCCATTTGTAGGCAAGGTGCTCACTTCGCTGTCGCAAGCAGGATTAGTACTCGGATCTCGCGGTCCTGGCGGTGGGTTTACTCTGGCGCACCATCCGCGAGAAATAACTATCAAAGAGATTTTCGACCTTTTTGAACGCGAAGACGAAGGTGGCTTATGCCCATTTGGCGGAGGAGTCTGCGGGGTCGGGGTAAACTGCGCATTGCATGATAAATTGGTGCAGGTCAACAAATCGGTGGATGACGTACTCTATAACACTACCCTTGAAGTGTTCCGCAAGGTCTACCAAGATGACGGCATCCGCCCGACTCAGCCAGAAGACGTAGCGAAGTTAGCCGCAGACGAGCAGCCTTCCGGCCGTGAATCCTTTCGTGCGCCATACCGACGCAAGGGATTCTAGAGAGAAGTAGATAACGCCGCCTAGTTCTGGGCGCCAACTTCGACCCAAAAATATCCGCGTAACGCGCCTTCGGAAAAACCGAACGCCTCATCTGTCACATATTTTGCCTCAAGTTCGGCTAACACTGCTGAAGCCATATTTTCTTTTGCAGAGTGACATACCAAGCATTTAGCTTCTGTCATGATCGGATACAGCACCGATAGGCTGCCGTCGCTACCAGCAAAGGCCTGCATGTCTTGTGACTCTGCAGCAACAGTTGCAGCCGCCCACTGCGGCGATGCATTCTCTGGATTGCGCAAGCGGAAGGAAGTGCGCCCGATAAGCACACCCTGCTGCGCGGCAATCTTGGCGGTCAAGGGTAATGCCTGAGTATTGCATAAGTCAATTGCTGCCAATGGACCATCGGCTTGCATTTTCGCCGTTAGCGTACTAACCAACTCTTTTCCCAATGCAGCTTTGGACGCCGTCGCTAAATCTAACTGCGATTGCTGCGCAGAACTAAGCTTAGATAAATCTAGCGGAGTAAACGTATTGCCAAAAGGTACCAGCAGATAAACTGCTGATACCAAGATTATTAGTGCAAGTATAAGTCTTTTCACTTAGCTTAGAATTTTATACTGAAATCAACTCTGAAACGGTATTCCGTTTCGTCATTTCCAGCAAGGACAGCGTCGGAAGGCGCAATAGCCATGCCCCAAGCGTGCATGCCTAGGCCATTCTCGAGCTTAGTTTTATAACCAAAAACTTGACCTTCGTAGTTTGAGGCGTAATTTAAAGTATCGTCTTGAGAAAAACCAGTAAACACGGCGTCTTGATCAACGGACTGATGCTGGATGTAGAACTTGTCCCCGGACTCTGCCTTGAACAACACACCAAGCGCCAAGCCTGAGGCATCAACGCTATCGTCAGCACGAAGGTTTTCGATCACTTCAGCGGCGAATGTAAAGTTATCTAGCTTGTAGGAAACCACTGCATCTAAAATGCCGAAGTCTGATAGGTAAGCATCTGCACTACTTAGTGCATTATTACGGTTATCTCCGGATGCAATGCCTTTACCATTCATGTTGCCATAAAAAGAATAGGATGCTCCGAAAGTGAGATCACTAGCTGAAGAATCAATAGATGCCACTGACATCCATGCGTCTTCGGACTGGCTATTTGTATTTTCAGCAACAACGTATTGACCGAAAGAAAAATTGAAATCGTCATACTCAGAGATGAATGACAGACCCTCTGGAGAAACATCGCCGTCCCAGACTAATCCGCCGTAAACAGGGTTGCGGAATACTGGGTTAGCAAACTTACCAGCAAGCATATTTACGTGCTCAGACATTGCCCAATCAAAGTTTAGGCGATCTAACGATACCTCAAATGAATTGAAAACATCGCCAGTATCTTTATTGGTACTTTGTGGATTATCGGCGTCGCCCGTGACAAGGCGCACGTTAAGCATGAGTGTTTCACTTGCTTGGAATCTAGCGCCGGTGCGTAAACGCATGCGCATGCGATGGCGGTCGCTACCGCCTTCAGTATTGTTGAATTCTGCACGCACGCGAGCGTCGCCGTAGATCGACCACTGGCTATCGTCCTGCTGAGCAGTTGCAGTACTCGAGAGTAATGTGACACCTGCGATGCAGGCAAAAAGAGTAAATGAGGTTGGATTCATTGTGCGTATTGTAATCGAAAAGGTGAAAAGCGTAAGTCAATTTTAGGTGAACAAAAAAAGAAGGCCATGCCTCCAACTTGACAGCGACGTATTAACTACCTTTTGGTCTTCAACCTAGTATTTACTTGAGTTTCCATTAAAAGTGCTTCGATATCTTCACAGCTCTCCACCTTTGCTCGAACATGCTATGATATGCGCAAAATAGCCATGCAATCACTACTAAAAGACACTTTCGATCTCGCCGAAAAGCTACTACAGCTCGAACAAGAGGCTGCGCCAATGCCTCGCCAGCTCGCCGGCACTTTGGCCGAGCAGTTGCCGCTAACGCTACCACAAGATGGCCTTTCGCAAGAAGAGGTTTTTGCACGCATGGAAGCCGTCCTGCTCGCCACTCCGCAAACTAGCAGCCCACGTTTCCTAAACCAACTGTTTGGTGGACGACAAAACACTGCGGCAGCTGCTGACATGCTGACAGCCTTGTTAAATGTGTCGATGTACACCTTTAAGGCGGCGGGCGCACAGATTTTAGTCGAGCAACAATTGGTGGAGCACATGGCAAGTTTCGCCGGCTACACCCAGGCCGACGGCATCATCTGTCCCGGCGGTTCTTTAGCAAACTTTGTCGGCATGATGATGGGCCGCGATCAGGCCAACCCTGACTTCCGCGAAAATGGCAGCGACGGACGCCAACATACTTTTTATGTTTCTAAAGATTCGCACTACTCTGTTGACAAAGCTGCGGCGATGCTTGGCGTCGGGCGCGCGAATGTTCGCAAAATAGTTTGTGACGACAAAGGTCGCATGCAGGTTGACGCCTTAGCGGAGACCATCGAAACCGACATCGCAAATGGTTGCGTACCGTGTGCGGTCATCGCCACTTGTGGCACGACGGTTCTAGGATCCTTTGATCCGCTAAGGCAATTAGCCGAAGTTTGCCGTAAGCACAACATCTGGTTGCATGCCGATGGTGCCTTTGGTGGAGCGGCACTACTCCATCGTGAGCAGCGCGATTTACTTGACGGCATCGAATATGTCGACTCGATCACTTGGGATGCACACAAAGTTATGGGCGTCCCACTAACTTGCTCAATGTTGCTCTGCCAACATCAAGGCAAGCTGTCAAAAAGCGTGCGTCAAGATGCTGAATATTTATTTCAAATCGATGAAGAAGCTTTGAACCCGGGCCTACGTTCCATTCAGTGTGGACGCCGCAACGATGCCTTTAAGTTATGGGCCGCTTGGCAAGCCGTCGGTGACAACGGATGGCACGATCGCCTCGATCAGCTGTTCAACTTGGCAAACTTCGCTACGGAGTACATCGAGCAATCCCCGCATTTTGAATTATGCCAAAAGCCGGATTACTTAACCATCTGCTTTAAGGTCCACGGTATAAAACCCGCCGAACTTTGTGATCAGTTACACGAATCAGGCGAAGTGATTATTGGTCATGCTAGAGTGCGTGGTGAACAAGTGATGCGCTTAGTTGTAGTCAATCCAGACATTGATGCTCTGCAGCTAGAAAAGATGTTCAAGAATATCGAAGCCAAACTAGAGGCTTTACTTTCGGCCTAATGCATTGATCGATGTCACCAGCACGCTGACTCTGCGTCGAGTTTTTCACCTGTGGTTTCCACTGGCGGTTAGTTGGTTATTGATGGGCGCCGAAGGCCCAACGTTTTCATGGTTTGTGGCATCGATGCCAGAGCAAAAAACAAACTTGGCCGCTTTCGGCAGTATCGCGTTTCCGATTTCATTAGTGATTGAAGGCCCGATCATCATGTTACTCGCCGCATCCACGGCGTTGTGTAAAGACATGGTCTCGTTCCGCAAAGTGCAGCGCTTTACAGTAGCAGCCGCGGCAGCACTCACCGCTTTACATATACTCGTAGCCTTCACTCCAATCTATTACTGGGTTGCCGAAACCCTTATCGGTGTACCAGCAGACATCGTAGAACCCGGTCGCGTCGGACTACAAATATTAACACCATGGACGGCCGCCATCGCTTATCGCCGTTTCTTGCAAGGTGTATTAATTCGCTTCAATAAATCGCGGATGATTATGATCGGCACCGCAGCGCGCCTGCTGAGTTTATTTGCGGCTCTGCATATCGCTGCATCATTTGAGTCCTTATCGGGTATTGCTGTAGGTACCATCGCCATCTCAAGCGGAGTGATCGTCGAAGCAATTTTCACGCGCTGGTCAGTAAATGAAATCCTGCGTGACCGCATGCCGCAGCACGATAAAACAGCAGAGACGATTAGCCGCGCTTCCTTCTTGGCTTTTTATATCCCGTTGGCCGTCACCCCGCTGCTGACTTTGTGCATCCAGCCGGCCGGAGCTGCTGCCATGAGCCGCATGCCCAATATTTTGAATTCACTGGCAGCGTGGCAAGTGGTGCATGCTTTAGTCTTCGTCGCCCGCTCTACTGGCTTCGCCTTTAACGAAGTTGTGGTTGCGCAAACGATGCGTCCTAATGCGCGAAAAGTGCTTAACCGTTTTTGCTTGTTGTTGGCAATGAGTTCTTCAGCAGTAATGGCGCTTGTCGCGCTCACCCCGCTGTCGGATATGATTCTGCGCAATGTGTTTCACCTGCAAGATGAGTTAGTCGATGTTTGTAAATTCGGCTTATTACTTGGTGTCATCATGCCTGCTTATCAAGCCTACCAATCGCTATACCAAGGACGCCTGGTCGCCGCCAAACGCACCAATGGCATCACCGAAGCGGTTGCGATATATGTTGCTCTCGCACTAGTCGGACTATTCATCGGAGCACATTATTCAACGATCACCGGACTTTACTGGTCGATGTGTACGTTTCTATTCGCCGGCATCAGCCAAACGATTTGGCTGGGCATTCGCGCATCGCAGTTGCCAGCAGAAGAAACTAGGCCTGTAGTTTCTTCTCAAGCTTAGCCCAAGAATCTCGCATCGCTACGGTGCGGTTGAAGACCCATTTATCTGGCGCCGACGTGGTATCGTGCACGAAGTAACCCGCGCGTTCAAATTGTACTGCGTCATCAAACATCTCACCCAGTGACGGCTCTACTTTAGCCACAATCACTTCGCAAGAATCAGGATTTACGTTATCGAGGTAATCGCCGCCGTCCTCTGCATTGGCTGTACTGAATAGATGATCGTACAAACGCACTTCGGCATCTACTGCGTGCGCTGCCGACACCCAATGGATAGTGCCTTTCACTTTACGCTTGTCAGGGCTATCGCCACCTTTCGTTTCTGGATCGTAGGTACAGTGTACTTCAATAACTTCGCCGGCATCATCTTTAACGAAATCGGTACAAGTTAAATAGTAAGCGTACTTAAAGCGTACTTCGGCACCCGGCTTAAGACGGAAGTACTTACGTGGAGCCTCCTCTTTAAAATCGTCACGCTCGATATAGAGTTCGCCACTGAACGCAACCTCGCGCGTACCCATCGACTCGTCGCCAGGATGATTTTTTGCGGTCACCATCTCGACATGTCCTTCAGGCCAGTTAGTGATGACAACTTTTAGTGGCCTTTGCACCACCATCCGTCGCGGCGCACAGTCATTGAGGTGATCGCGTAAAATCGATTGCAGTAACGCGAAGTCGACCGTGCCTTCGGCTTTAGTGATTCCGATCAGAGCACAAAATGCGCGCAAGCAAGCCGCGGGATATCCGCGACGGCGCATGCCACTGATCGTTGGCATACGTGGGTCGTCCCAACCTTCGACCACATCATTGTCGACGAGTTTCTTTAATTTACGTTTTGAAGTTAAAGTGTAAGTCAAATTCAAACGCGCAAACTCAATTTGTCGTGGCGTAGACACCACTGGCAAATTTGCAAGGAACCACTCGTATAGTGGACGATGATTTTCGAACTCCATGGTGCACAATGAGTGCGTAATGCCTTCGATGGAATCCGATTGCCCGTGCGCGAAATCGTACATCGGGTAGATGCACCACTGATCGCCAGTACGCGGATGAGATTTATGCTGAATGCGATAAATGGCTGGGTCGCGCAAATTCATATTCGGCGATGCCATATCTATTTTTGCTCGCAACACCATCTTGCCCTCGGCAATTTCGCCGGCGCGCATTTGGTGAAAGAGTTCGAGGCTTTCGCTTGCGGCTCGTGCGCGATAGGGGCTGTTTGTACCGGGCCCGGTTAACGAACCACGCCCTGCACGCATCTCGTCGGCAGTTTGCTCGTCGATATATGCACTGCCATTTTCGATTAAGTACACTGCCCATGCAAATAACTGCTCGAAGTAATCCGAAGCGAAAAACAAATTGTCGCCCCAATCAAATCCTAGCCACTTTACATCTTCTTTGATCGAATCTACGTATTTTTGCTCTTCCTTCGACGGATTAGTGTCGTCGAATCGCAAATTGCATTGACCACCGAATTCATCGGCTATACCAAAATCTACGCAAATAGCCTTGGCGTGACCAATGTGTAAAAATCCGTTTGGCTCTGGCGGAAAACGCGTAACAATTGCAGCGTGTTTGCCAGAAGATATATCGTCAGCAACAATGCTGCGGACGAAATCGAGTTGTGTTTCTTGCTCAGTCATGGGTAAATCTAATCAGCTTAGCCGATAGGATACCAACATCTGAGCTACCACGTAATATGCGCCATGATTTCTGGCCGCGACATACCTGTTTGATACCACGCTTTTGCCAAATCAAGCCCGGTGTTTGCTAAAAACGGTAAAGTGCCGTTATTGCCTAAGAACAAAAACTGGATGTACTCCCATGATGTGGTTTGATAAATCAAACGTATTTCACCACGCGCCGCACCACTCGGTGGATTAAGCGTAATGTCGTCATAGTGGTTGTAAACCCCGCCACTCGCAGGGTTTCCGTATTGCGTGCTTGGGACAGGCAAGCAATTACGCTCATTCGCAGAGTCGTAATCAAACTGATACGGAGGGATGCGGTTATCTTCAAGAACAATATTGTTCAGGATAAAATGCATCGTCGGCGCCACCGAACCCGCCGCTTGTGCGGCAAGCCCGCCAAGCGTTTGCGCAACACTCGAGTTTGTAGTGTCATAAGACAGCGCAATGTTTGGATCGGTACCAATAGCAATCAGCTGCGCCGCCCACTCTTGAGTAATGCCGCCTTCAACATGCCACAACTTAGAATTTGGATCGTAAGGGTCGAGCAAAGTTTCAACACTTAAACTATTACCGGCGACCTGTACTTGCTTGTCACCATACTGCCCATCTTCGCGTAGCAAATTATCTGCCGAATCGTACCAGCGCGCATTGAGCCACATGCGGCGTCCTTCTGGATAGCCTGTGAATAGCTTATGCCCACTCAGATTATAAACACGTAAGGTATTACCGTTGAGTTCAAGTTGCGCGGCACGCTTTAACATCAAACGCGCGCGCTTTTCACCATCAGCAATTCCGCGTTTATCAAATGCGCTCAGCCCGCCACCAAGAATCAACTTATCCTGGGCATCGAGGTTAATAATCATTTTGCCAACAGTCGTGTTGCCACCAGTCAAATCATGAGTCGGCACATCAAGCCGCGTGGGCGCCGTGAAGTACGAAGAACCCTTGCCGACTGCAGGTTGCATGTGGCAAGACTGGCAAGTGTAGTAACGCGTGGTGCCGTCCTCGTAATCGCCATTGGTGTTGGCCAGCATTGCCTTTTGATAAACCGACTCTAGAATTCCGGCCTGCAATTCTGGTGGCAAAGAGGGGTAGTCGCTGACTTTATAATCCGCAAGACTACTTGACATGTGCTCGGAAAAAGTACGCTCGGTTACGCCATAGGAATGCGGCTTATTCAAGAAAGCCGCCTTGGATGTGATCGGGCCGCCGAGAGTGCCGTCGAAACTTCCGGGAGGCAGTGGATTC
>JBLINB010000022.1:0-26287 GCA_047638975.1 Myxococcota bacterium | reverse complement strand
TTGTAAACGGTTTAGCTATTGTTATTTTCTTAGCACAGCTTGGCCAATTCAAAACCGCAGACGAAAACGGAGTGCTGCAATGGTTGCAGGGGCCGCAAATGTTTGTGATGCTGGCCTTAGTCTTTAGCACTATGGCCATTATTCACTTTTTACCAAAGTTGACCAAAGCAGTGCCCGCGTCATTGGTGGCGATTATTAGTATTACTTTACTAGTCCCGCTTTTAGGTTTAGACTCGCCAACCATCGTCGACTATCTACGCACCATGAGCGGCGACGCTTCGGCATCACTGGCTGGCAATATGCCAAGCTTCTCGATTCCGATGGTACCCTTTACCCTCGAGACACTATTCATTATTCTGCCCTACTCTATTATTTTAGCGGCCGTCGGTTTAATCGAATCACTACTTACTTTAACTTTGGTAGACGAGCTTACTGAAACTCGCGGACGCGGCAATCGCGAATGCGCCGCTCAGGGCTTGGCCAACTTAACCTGTGGCTTCTTCGGCGGCATGGGTGGTTGCGCAATGATTGGTCAGTCGATGATTAACATTAACTCTGGCGGACGCGGACGGCTTTCCGGCATCACCGCCTCCTTGGTGTTGCTAGCATTCGTGTTAGTCGCCTCACCGCTAATCGAAATGGTGCCGGTAGCAGCACTGGTCGGCGTAATGTTTATGGTGGTACTTGGCACTTTCGAATGGTCAAGCTTCCGCGTATTGCCAAAAGTACCGCGCTCAGATGCTTTTGTGATTATTCTGGTTTCGGCAGTCACCGTGGCAACCGACTTGGCGATGGCTGTATTCATCGGCGTGATCGTTTCGGCATTGGTCTTCGCCTGGAAACACGCGAAAGTGATTCATGCTGTCACTGAAATCGACGCTCATGGTTCAAAGGTATACTCCATTCGCGGCCCCCTCTTCTTTGGCTCAACCGTTAGCTTTCTAGAGTTATTCGATCCAAAGAATGACCCGCAAGATGTGATTGTTGAATTTGTTCACGCGCGCGTTTCGGACCACTCTGCAATTGAAGCGATTGACACTCTAGCTGACCGCTATCTCGCCGTTGGCAAGAAGCTGCACTTGCGACACCTAAGCCAAGATTGCCGGCTGTTGCTGCACAATGCACGTAAACTAGTAGAAGTAAACGTCATCGAAGATCCACAGTACCACGTTGCCGACGACGCCCTAGCCTAATGACTGACAAATTCCGCGTTCAAAGACCCTCTTCATTAATAGCTTTTCTAAACCGCCGACTTAAAGGGTGGTCAAAGAACAATATTAAAGAGCGCTTGCAAACCGGCTGTGTCGTAGTAAATGGCAGCGCCACTACACAGCATGATTTGCTGGTACACATTGACGATGAGATTGAAGTCTTGCCTAAAGGCGCGGCGCGGCTAGTCAGTCGCGGCGCAGCGCAGCTAGAGATTTTATTTATTGACGACGACATCGTTGCAATAAACAAACCTGCTGGCCTACTCTCCGTAGCTAGTGCCGGCGAACATCAAAAGCACGCGCTCGAAGTATTGCGCCAGCAGCTTTCGACCAAGCGCAACAAGGTAAAGCTATGGCCAGCGCACCGGCTCGACCGCGATACATCCGGAGTCTTGTTATTTGCAACCTCGCGACAAGCACGCGAACGCATTACCGCTGCCTGGCCTACTGCAAGAAAAACCTACCTCGCCATTGTCGAAGGCGTACCTGAAAAAAAGGCGGACACCATCGATCAACCACTGCGCAGTGACGAAGAAGGTTTTCGCACACACGTCGGAGAGCATCCCGATGCAAAGCCGGCGGTCACCCATTATGTTGTGCAAAAGAGTGTTGGCAAACGTAGCTTACTAGAGATAAACATTGAAACCGGTCGCCAGCACCAAATACGCGCACACATGAAATGGGCTGGCAATCCGATTGTTGGCGATAAGCGTTACGGCAGAGGCGATCGCCGACTGGGCTTACATGCGGTGCGCCTAGAAATATCGCATCCTACTACCGGTCAAAAATTAAAGTTTGAAGCACCGACGCCATCCGCATTCTCAGACTTGCTGCGCTAAATAAATAGACACATGGACGAATACCAACACTTAATCGACACCGCCCTCGCAATCGGAGCATTACTCTTAACTGCGTGGGTCGCCAACTTCATTACCAAAAAGATTATGCTGCAAGTGATCCACAAGATCGCCAAGCGCAGTAAATCTACATGGGACGACGAGCTGATTGAGCAAAAAGTTTTTGACCGCTTATCGCACATTGCGCCGGCAATAATTATTTATTCATTGGCGCCCGCTTTTATTGAAGACGGCGAAATAGTCATCGATGTTTTATCGCGCCTATCTTATGCCTACATGGCTACTATCGTCGCAGCGGTTATTGATGCGCTATTAAATTTTGCTGCAGCGCGCGCAAAAAAATCTCCGGCATTAGCAGACAAACCGATTAACAGCTGGGCACAAGTCGTCAAACTAATCGTTTGGCTGTTTGTAACCATCATAATTATTGCCAGCCTGCTCGGTAAATCGCCCTGGGCATTACTCGGCGGTCTTGGCGCTTTAACCGCAGTGCTGATGTTGGTTTTCAAAGACTCGATTATGGGGTTAGTAGCTAGCATTCAAATTTCGGCGTTGAACTTAGTGCGCGTTGGCGACTGGGTAGAAATACCGAAGTTTAAAGCCGACGGTGATGTCATAGAAATTTCTCTAAACACCATTCGCATCCAAAACTGGGATAAGACTATTTCGTCTGTCCCGACATACGCCTTAATTACTGACGGTTTCAAGAACTGGCGCGGCATGAGCGATTCTGGCGGACGCCGCATTAAACGTTCGGTGCGTATTGATTTAAACTCTATTTGTTTTTTAGAAGACAATGACTTTCAGAGTTTAACTCAAGTGCAGGCTTTGGCTCCATACTTGAAGCAGCGCCAGCAAGAGATTGTCGAATGGAATGCTAAGGCAAGCGTAAACGCTGGCAATCGCGTAAATGGGCGGCGCTTAACAAACATCGGCACCTTTCGCGCATACCTACAATCGTGGTTGGCAGCAAATCCTGCGGTGCATAAGGACATGACCTTTTTAGTGCGTCAACTTCCTTCAGATGAATTCGGGTTGCCCATCGAGATTTACATCTTTAGCAACGAGCAACGCTGGGTGCAATACGAAGCTATCATGGCCGATATTTTCGATCACATTTTTGCAGTGCTGCCAGAATTTAAGTTACGCGCCTATCAGCGTCCGGCGGGTGCCGACTTTAATAATCGTTAACGCTTGCTTCAAACGTAAATGGGGAGACTGCGGGTTAAGGCAACTCATCAACCTGCTGCAAACGCCCTATTCGCTTACGCCAAAATTCTGCTAGAAATAGATGGCCGCTACTGGGGTCCAGTGCAATTCCTGCGGCAGACCAAGCGCGTGCACCTGCAGTTGCGCCCATCGGAGAGAAGCGGGTCATCTGGCTCCAATCAGGAGTTAGATAGCCTACCGCTGCATTTAGCCCGTCTTCGTCTGCCGTATGTATGGTGTACCAGAGGCGACCTTCCAGATCGTAAGCGATAGAGTGCAGCTGCTCGCGCCTAGCGTCATAACGCGGAATAACCCTATCGGTCATCCCTGGGTTCAAACCGTTTGCATCTAACTGCATGGTTAACGGGTCGTCCGCCCGCGTAATATCAAAACGCGTGATAGTGGCATCAAAGAATTCATTGAACACAATATCACCATTCGGGTCTTCCAAAATCTGCCAAGGACCGGCACCCACGATATAGGAAGGAAGCGCACGCGAGATAGGCGCTGGCACGGGATAAGTCGTAATGCCACCGGTAAATGGCTGTAAGCGACCGATGGCACTGCCCCAAAAATGCGTGAACCAAATATCTCCATTCGATTTTACAATTAAATGCGCTGCGTAAGCACCTAGATTTGGAACGTCAAAGAAATGGAAAACCGGGTCGGACGGCAAGCCAGGTTCTCCTACTTGATGCTGCAAGGAAGTACTGAAATCAAACTGATTGTCCCACGGGATCAGCTCCGGATCAAAACCGACGATACGTGAACCTTGCGACAAACTTCCTTCTGCAAACCACACCCAGTCGCGAGTGGGATCCCAGGTGAGTCCAATAACTTCATTCCAATCATTAGGCACATTGTAAACTCGGAACTCTAGGCCGCCAGGTGCGTCGGGCAAAACACAAACAATACGACTGTGGTTTTCATGGAGACCTGAATATAAAGCGCCACCCCCCTGCGTAAACCAAATACGCCCCAAAGGGTCCATCATCACTGCTTCGCCCAGAACTGAAATCTGAGTTTGATGATCGTTGCCTATCAGAGTTGCAAAAGGTCCGGGCCCTGGTGGCTTAGGAGTGTCTAAGCCTGCCACTACACCGGTGACTAAGTCTAGAAGTTGAAATTCGAGCTGGAATTCTTGGTTCACCCAAACCCGCTGGCTATCATCTACGACAATTGAAAGTGGTGAAGCGTTGGTACCGGGCGTCGGAGGGATATCAAACCAGTCGTAGGTAAATATTTCGACATTGGCCGAGCCACTGATGCCGGCCGCATTCAAAACATATAGTTCACCGCTTGGCGCATTCTCCGGGAGTGCCAATCGAATGCGATTATCCTTCCATACAAGAATCGCCGGTGAGTTGGACGAAACGACTTTGGATCGCGACCCGCTGCGTAAAAGCAAACTCGAGGTCGGCGCTGGCGCTCCAAATCCGTGCCCAACAACCTCAATGAACCCTCCCTGATAACTGGCAATCTCGAGATTGTCGATGACCGGGCCGCCCACCTGAAACGAAAGTAATAGCAGAAGCGATGAAAACATTATGCCTCCACTATAGCACAGATATTACGACGCGTATCGCGCCAACTTTAATACTCGTCGCGATTTTTAACGACGTAGTTGCCTACTAACTTATAACGCGTACGGCGCCAACGCGGGAATCCGCAGCGTCGGTAAAAAGCGGTTTCTATTAAACGGCGGCGTTCGCGCAAAGTCAGTGTGCGTCGCACTCCGGCTGCATTCGAGTCGTAAGTATTTGGTGTATTCTCGACACGCGCCTGCATCACGCGCGGATGCTTGCCCCGAAACTCTACGACATACTGTCCTGGCACTTCGTCATAGAAGAACTCTTTATTGTCACGGATAGACTCGTGCACTGCTTCGGACTGCTTTAACGCCATCACTGCAGGACTAAGCACTTTGCCGTAGCGATAAACATTTACGCCAGTATCGATGGCGCGCGGATAACGTCCGCGCGTTGACCATTCATCGAACACCGCAAAGCTCATGGCATCACGTATCGACTGCGTGCCTATATGCGGACGCACAATACGCGCCGTATATTTATAACGGTCGGGGTAAACATTTAGCAAATGGTTGTAGTCGGCCCAAAAAGTTAAGCGCTCGAACAACATCGCCTCAACTTGCTGATCGTCTTTATGCTTAATCATCAAGCTCTTTAAGTGTTCAAGATCGTCGTAGCGCAAAACTTCATTAGCTTGTAAATATAAAACCCAGTCGCCCTGGCACTGATGCAACCCTATATTGGTTTGCTGTGCGAGGACACATTTTTGCGGAGTCACTTTTGATGACCACTGCGTTTCTATAATTTTCAGCTTAGGTTCTTTAGATTGAAACTCGCGCAACATTTCTAAAGTATCGTCTTCGCCCGGGTCAACCACCACCACGAATTCGTCGCAAAGACTAATCGCTGAACGAATACTTTCTAAAAATGGATATCCTAAACGGATACCATTTTTGACGACACTCAATCCGGAGACCAACATTGTTTTATTAGTCTAATTGCATTTCGCGCATCAGGCGTGGCGCCGGCCACACATCACGCATTAGCCATAAGACATATTGTATATCGACAGAGATGTTGCGACTGCGCTGGGCATTCCATCCAAAGTCGCCGCTGACGTTTTCGTAAACGCGATCGAAGTTTAATCCGACTAAGCGTCCTTTGCCGTCAACTACGGGTGAGCCAGAATTTCCGCCGGTAGTATCGCCATCGGCTAAGAAACAAATATTAGTTTGTGCCAACTCAGGGTTTTCAAGCACAGCATTGCGGATGGCAAGCGGCACTGTAAATTCTTCGTCGCCCTTATGCTTGGCCATCATGCCAGCAACTGTAGTGTGTGGAGTATGCGTGACTCCGTCTTGTGGCGAATAGGGTTTGATGGTCGCCATCGACACGCGCAGTGTCGAGTTAGCATCTGAGTAAAAACGCTTGCCGCGCCATTCTTCTTGTGCGGCAATCCATTGCGCACCTATCTTTAAACGTTTGCCGCTAATCATTTCGCGGAATTCACGCTGTGCCGCAGCCTCTTCTTGAAGGTATTCGGCAATCGTTTCAAAATTATCTATACTGCTATCGTCTTGTGTATACCATTGGTCAAAACCTTCGATGCGCTGATCAAGTGGCAAATGCGCCGCCCACTGTACTAACAAATCGTAAGTCTCGACATCAACCATTGGATAACTAGACGGGAAGCGACGCAGTAATCCGCGCAGTTGATCTAAAACAAGATCGTGTTCTTGACGATCGATCTCTTGCAAATCTAGATTAAGTAGTTCGTCGAGCACATTACCGTACTTGAGTTGACGCAATTCATCACCTGCGACCCAGTCGCGGAAGGCTACCTCTTGCTCAAACTTTAACTGCACTGTTTTGTTACGTGACAAACCGTCAACCATTCCGGCAGCGTTTTTATAACCATTAGAGTACGACTTAATCGTCGACTGCACTCGCAAGTGATTTTCTGGACTCTGCGCAGCATAGTCTTGATAAGCATCAATAATCGTGCCATACAAAGCTCGGCGCATTGGATAGTAGTACGATTCTTTGGCTGCCACGGCTAGCGAGCTAAGGTAACGGTTTGTGCGCCCGGGGTAACCCATGATCATTACGAAGTCGCCAGCACTTACGCCATCCGGTGATACCTTTAAAAAGTGTTTCGGTTGATACGGAACATTGTCGGCGGAATAATCAGCCGGCTTGCCATCCTTAGAAGCGTAGGCTCTGAAAAATGCAAAGTCGCCGGTATGTCGCGGCCACATCCAGTTATCTGTTTCGCCACCATACTCGCCAACCGAACGCGGTGGAGCATAAACCAGACGCACATCATTAAATTCTGTTTGCCAAATACGGCGCCAGTAGCGTCCGCCGAAATAAGGGACTACGATTGCCGAAGTGTCATCGCCTTTCGCTTCAACTTCAAGTTGACGACGCATTTTTTGGACGGCACGGTATTGTGCAGCTGGGTCATTTCCGGCATCGGACGAAGCCTGCTCAATCTGCGCCGTAACATCTTCGTAACGCGTAACGAACGACACCTTATAACCCGGAGCTGGGATTTCATCGCCCAAACTGTCTGCGATGAATCCGTCTTCAAGAAGATTGCTTTCAACTGTAGATGCTGAATTGATGGCAGCAAACCCGCAGTGGTGATTAGTGACAATCAGCCCTTGATCAGAAACGAAGGATGCCGAGCAGCCATTGATATGTACTGCGGCAGAAAGCAAGCCTTCTTCGCCGTTCCAGATATCGTCGGGTGATAGTTCGAGCCCCTGACCGCGAAATTTTTCGAAATCTAGGGACGCTATTTGTTCGGGTAACCACTGGCCTTCGCCGGCATCTGCCTTAAATGAAAAAATTGCCGACAGGGCGAGTACCCCACCAGCAGCTAAAAAAACGGGACGTGCAATTCGCATGCCTAATAGATTATCACTTCTGCGCCATTTCTTAATTTCAAAATAGCCGTAGTTTCGACGAGCTGTTCATCAATCCACTTTTCTTCTGCGGTTTTGACGGCGTCTTTTTCAAGCTTTTGGCGCAGCATTGGCGCTATATACTCATAACTAAAGTCTTCCTGCTCACGCTCATTGGCTGACGGTAACGTTTCTAATACTATTTTGTTATAGTACTCTTGGACTTCATTTTCGCTGATTACTACTGCGTATTGACCAAAAACTTCATGCAATTTACGTAGATATTGCCGCCGCAACTCTTCGCCAGCAATACCTTTGAGCTCGACATCGCCAGCAAATTGCGATTGAGCTTCGCGCATTAATATTTCAGCACGCACCAACGGCTGCATCAAACTTATGGCATCGGCGAAGAATATTTTTTCTAGCTCGGCAGTATCACTCTTAAAGCTTTCCGAAGCGCACAGTATCGACCACGGCTGAGTTAAATAATCATTTAAAACCTCGCTCTCGACCTGAATATCATTAATGAAAAATGATGTGCCCTCCGCCAGAAGCGGTGTGTCTAAAAAAGACCTAGCTGGTGCTGGTGGCGGCGATGACTGTTTTGCGCATGCCATAAAAAGCGACAGCAATGCGAGAAACAGAATAGAGGCTTTCTTCATGCGTGAAAAATCAGTCTTTTTCGGATGGCACACGCACCACAACTTCGGCGTGCGGATAATCAGCGTCGAAAGCTAATGACGTAATATGTTCGGCAACAAAGCCGAGTGAATTGAAAGCGTCGGTCTGTTTAAACTCGATAAATTTTTCTTTCATCGGGAAAACCTCTACTGGTGCAGAACGAATCAGTGCCTGCATCGCGGTATCGACAATTCCGGGCGCAAGTGCATGCACGCGTAATCCGCTATCCGCTTCTTCGAGCGCCAAGGTTTCGCTTAAGCGATCAACCGCGGCCTTGCCCATGCAATAGGCGCCCCAGCCAGCGTAGCCGCCCCACGCCGCGCCCGAACTAATGTTTATTAATACCCCGCCGCCATCTCGCCCGCGCACGTGTTGCGCATAAGCCTGACTGCCATAAAGCACACCAAAAACATTTACCTCGAAGTGACGACGTAAATCATCCGCGTCTAAATCACGTAATGCTATGACCGGTTCAAGCATTCCAGCGTTATTAACCATTAAGTCAATCGCGCCAAATTGCTCGGTAGTGCGCTGCAAAAACTCGAACATGGCCTGACGATCGCTAATATCAAACTGCGCGGTAATAACATCGGGACTACCATGTAGTGGTATCTCGGAGCGCGCGCACAAAGCCAACTTGGCGCCTTGTGAATGTAAATCTTGCGCTAAGCCAGCGCCAATGCCACGCGAGGCTCCAGTGATTAAAATTACCTTACCTGCTAAGCTAGTGGACGTCATGGCTATATCATATCAGCGAGTGCGTCCGCTATTTTTTAGACGGCGGCGTTGCGACTGACCGCCACTAGCGCCCGGCTTCGCCTTATTGCTCGCACGTTTGCGCTGCTGAACGCTAGGCCTGGTGCGAATGCTTTCATCTGGCTTAAATCCGCGCACGACCTCGCGCTTAAGAGGATGACCCAGTAACTTTTCAATATCGTGCAACAACTTCGTTTCGTCGGCACTGACCAAAGAAACGGCGTGGCCTGACTGCCCTGCGCGCCCCGTGCGTCCGATGCGATGCACATAATCTTCTGGCACATTTGGCAACTCGTAATTAACTACGTGCGGCAACTGCTCGATATCTAAGCCACGTGCCGCGATATCTGTAGCCACGAGTACTTGCGTCTTACCTTCTTTAAATTCTTTCAAAGCGCGGGTGCGTGCCGCCTGAGACTTATTGCCGTGAATAGCTGCCGATTGGATACCCTCTTTACTCAACTGCAAAGCCAAGCGGTTGGCTCCGTGTTTAGTGCGGGTAAACACCAATGCCTGATACCAATTCTGTTCGGTAATTAAGTGTGCCAACAGTTCGCGCTTGCGCGTTTTGTCAACTGGGTGCACCATCTGTGTAACCTTGTCTGCCGTTTCGTTGCGCTTTGCCACCTGAATTTCTTCGGGGTAAACCATGAACTTTTTAGACAGCTCGCGAATTTCATGCGAGAAGGTCGCTGAAAACAACAGCGTTTGGCGCGCGGTTGGGGTCGCAGCAACAATGCGCTGAATGTCACGAATGAAACCCATATCAAGCATGCGGTCGGCTTCGTCAAGTATTAATGTTTCAATACGGTCGAGCTTAATCGTGCCTTGCGACATATGATCAAGCAGGCGCCCCGGAGTAGCCACCACGATATCGACGCCTGAGCGTAACTTTTTAAGCTGCGGATTGATATTCACTCCGCCAAAAATCACCATCGACTTAATGTCTATATAGCGACCGTAATCCATGATGCTTTGTTCGACTTGTGCAGCTAGTTCGCGGGTTGGAACTAGCACCAAGGCGCGTACATGCCGTTTAGCGCCGCCACCAACTGTGCGCTGCAAACGCTGCAACAACGGCAAAGTAAAGCCGGCTGTTTTACCAGTACCGGTTTGTGCGCCAGCCAAAACGTCGCCACCAGCAAGCACTAGCGGTATCGCGCGTGACTGAATCGGGGTCGCTTTCGTGTATCCTTTCTCTTTGACTGCGCGGAGCAGTTCGTCAGATAGGCCTAGTTCGGAGAATTTATTGGTCATAGTCAGATATGTCGAGCAGAGATTGTAACCGCGCGATTAAAATAAGCCACAAGCATGATTCCATCGTCACCTAAATCCGCAATCTCTCTCGCGCCAATGGAGGGAATAACCGACCGTAGCTTTCGCCATTTGATTGTCGAATGCAACGCACCGGGAAGTGTTGCCATGACCACTACCGAGTTTGTGCGTGTGTCGCAACTGCCTACACCCTTAGTTCAGCTGCAAGAGATGCTTGGCGACAAGCCAGAACACACCAAAACGGGCATTCAGTTGATGGGCAATGATGTAGAGATTTTGGTCGAAAGCGCACGGCGTGCTGCCGAAGCCGGGGCTGATTTCATTGACTACAATTTTGGATGCCCTGCGCCGCGCGTGTTCATGCATGGTGCTGGCTCGGCGCTTTTGGCTAACCCACAATTGATTTCCGACATCGTGAGTGAAAGCAAAGCCGCCGTTGATATTCCGGTCAGTGCTAAAATTCGCTCGGGTATTGGCGACGATAATGAGATTGAAGATCTCTGTCGGCGCATTGAAGACGCGGGTGCCGATTTGATCATCATTCACGGTCGCCTTAAAACCGACCGCTACACCGACCCGGCTGATTGGTCGCGTATTACTCGCGCGGTGAATGCCGTAAACATCCCGGTGCACGGTAATGGTGACGCCGTCGACAATGCCTCGATTAATAAAATGTTAAGCGAAACCGGATGCGCCGGAGTCATGATTGGCCGCGGCGCGCTCAACAACCCCTGGATTTTCGATGAATACGCTAACGCTAGTCCGCGGCGCACACCACGTCAATTTGCCGAATGGTTAGGCGAATACGCTAAGCGCATGGCGGCTAAGGGAGCGACTCCGACCCAAGTACTTGGCAAGTTAAAGCAAGCCGCTAAAGCGATGGGGCCAGCAGGAAATATCCCCTTCGATCAATCACTGCTTCGTAGCCACGACTTCTTCAGCGATCTCGAGCATCTTCTGCTTGAACACAGCGGTTGAATACTGCTTCGAAGAGTCGCGAATATGGTCGGCGTTCCATGAAGTCTGTTCAGCGATTTTCAACGCCTCAACGATATCCTCTAATCGCTGCTCGTCGAAATGCACGCCGGTCTCGCCATGAATTACCGTCTCTTGCGGTCCCCCTTTCTTAAGCGCAATAACAGGACGCCCTGCCGCCAACGCTTCAACCGGTGCAATCCCAAAATCTTCTTCGGATGGGAATAAAAAGCCCTTAGCATTGGCGTAAAGCCCAGCCATTTCTTCGTCGGGCACGAAGCCTAAAAACTCGACCGTCGGCCCCGCCAATTTTTCGAGCGCATCACGCATCGGCCCATTACCCGCAATCTTTAATTTTATCTTAAGCAGGTTGCACGCTTCGATAATTAAATCGACCCGCTTATAACCCTCGAGGCGAATCGCGCAAAAATAATAATCTCCGGGTTGTGTATCGATACCCGCCTGCATGAATTGGTCAATGTTCACCCCTGGATAAACCAAGCGCGACTCAACACCATAAAGACGTTTAACTTGTTCGCCAATATACTTCGACAACACTACATAAACATCTGGATTTTGCGCATGTTTTTGATCCCACTTTTTAAAGCTGCTACAAAATCCTTTGAGCAAGGGGTGCAACGCTTTCGGGTAGCCCGAGAGAAACATGTTTTGCCTATCGTAAGCAAACATCGCTGGACGATAGATGTAGCAAATATGCGGCACGCCTTCAGGGGCCACTAAGTTTTTAGTGTAGGACACCGATGAAGACAACAGTAAATCGACATCCCAGTCGATGCGTTTTGGCATGCGCTCGATCAAGCCCGGATAAAGCGGGAATGGCCAGCGATAATAATCGGACGGCAAATATTTTTGCAACCACGACGATTGGATATCCCAATCTTTATACTGCGCCAAATCTTCGGCATGCAATGTGTAGACGGAAGAGTCTGGCCACATCGCATGAAAATCTTCGAGCACTTTATCGGCCCCGCCATGGCGGATGAAGTCGTGGGCGATGGCGACTTTCATTTTTTATTATTATGCTTGAGAAACATCTTCGCCGGCTGCAACACGTGCGCGAGCGTCCACTGCGAGTTCGTTAAGTAAAAAGTTTACATCTATCTGTGGTGCGTTACCAAGAAGTTTTTTTAGACGCGTAGTGTCGCCGACTAAACGGTTGGCGTCAGCGGCACCACGCATCCGCGCTTCATCTGCAACTACTGTGACACTACTGTCAAAATGACCTAGCAAGCCATCGAGTAGTTCGCCAATAACTTGGCCCTTACCGGAACACACGTTTACTAAATCTATTTCGCCAGCATGTGGCAAGAGTGCAAGGTAGGTATCTGCCACATCGGCTACATGTAAAAAATCACGCACACCGCCGAGCCAACCGACATGTAGCGCGCCGCCACCGTCTGCTTCTAGTTTTGCCAAACGCATAGCAAAACTTGGTAATGCAAAAATAGGTAACTGCCCAGCACCGGTGTGATTAAAGGGGCGCACTACTGTAATTTTATGTCCGGCCTGCCGAAACTCATGCGCCATGCTTTCGCCATCTAACTTAGTTCGGCCATAAACATTTACCGGCACCAAGTCTTCGCTTTCGCTTAAATCGTGATTAGCCGGCTTATACACATGCCCTGAAGAAACGTGCACTACGGGGCATTCTGGCCACTTATCAAAAACGGCTTGATACAACATCCGCGGGCCGTCGACGTTAACGGCTTGAGCTAATTCAGGGTTAGCTTCGCAGACTGGCGGCGAAGATATCGCTGCCAAATGTATGAGGCCATCGGGCTTAGGTAAAGCATTGATGTTAGCCGTTTGCTTATCGGCCAAATCAAGCGTTATGTAATCGCAGCCTTCAGGCAAGAGCTTTTCTTGGCCCGGACTAGCAAATGCTACCCAAGAATCACCGCGCTGCTCGATAGCTTTACGCAACCATGTACCGACAAAGCCATCTGCGCCCGTGAGCCAAATTGTTGCCATTGCTTGTTAAATCAAAGACTCCGGAAGTTGTCCGCGCTTAATTTGCGCGCCGGCATCAATACGGCGCTTAACATCGTGGTCGACCATCATCTCAACGAGATCGTTAAACGAAACCTCGGGTGACCATCCTAGGTTTTCTTGCGCCTTAGCGCAATCACCTAACAACAACTCGACTTCGGCAGGACGGTAGAAGCGCGGATCGATGCTAACAAACTCTTCGTAGTCTAGGCCAACGCGTCCGAAAGCAACTTCGCAAAATTCGCGCACGCTATGCGTTTCATTAGTTGAGATAACATAATCGCCGGGAACGTCTTGCTGCAACATTAAGTGCATCGCCTTAACATAGTCACCGGCAAAGCCCCAGTCGCGACGCGCTTCGAGATTACCTAAAGCAATGCCGTCCTTTTCGCCACAGGCAATTGCTGCCACGTGGTCAGTAATTTTACGCGTGACAAACTCTAGACCGCGACGTGGTGATTCGTGATTAAACAAAATGCCCGAACAGGCATACATGTCGTAACTTTCGCGATAGTTAATAGTCGCCCAGTGGCCGTACACCTTCGCTACTCCGTAAGGAGAACGTGGGTGGAACGGTGTCGTCTCTGTTTGCGGCACTTCAAAAACATCGCCGAACATTTCTGACGATGAAGCTTGATAAAAGCGCGCCTCAGGAGCGCAAATGCGCACTGCCTCAAGCAAGCGAATTACCCCAAGACCTGTTACCTCGCCAGTATGAATCGGCTCAGTAAACGAAGCATGTACAAAACTTTGTGCTGCCAAGTTATAAATTTCGTCTGGCTGACAATCACTAACCACGCGCATCAACGACGATTGGTCAAGTAAATCACCAGCTACAATTTCGAGTTTATCTTCTATCGCCGCAAAGCGCCCGGTGGACGGCGTCGCCGAGCGACGCATCATGCCTACCACATGGTAACCAAGATCGAGTAAATGCTCGGCAAGATATGAACCATCTTGCCCGGAAATTCCTGTAATGAGTGCTGTTTTCATGTATTGGTGGAGGTGCTACCGCTAAGATAATAGCATGTCTAAGGCCATCGTTTACTGGCTCGCTGCCATATTCGCTACCGCAAATGCCACCGCGCAATCTAATTCTCCACGCGAATTAGCCATGGGGGGTACCGCCGTAGCTAGTGCTGACTCCTTATCCGCAGGGTTTTCCAATCCTGCACTGCTAACAAACTACAAAGGAGTGGGTGAAAAGTTTAGTTTATTAGTGCCAAACCTCAGCATCTTTATAAGTGACCGCAATAATCTAATAGACGCAATGGACGACTTCAATCAAGCCTTCGATAATCTAGATGCTGGGCTTAGTAGCGGTAGCACTACCCTAAGCGATCTAGAAAACTTGTCCGCATCGCTTAACGGCCTCAACGACAAGCATTTCAACATCGGCGTCAACACCGGGCTGTCACTGGTTATCCCGTCTGCGGGTTTTGGTTTAGCTGTTGTTGTTCGTTCAGCTATCGAAGCCGATGGCTTCATGAATGTAGACGCTGCCGACCTCGGGCTAATCATCGGCGCAGACGGCTCGCCAAGTATCGGGGCCATCGGCTCTGCCGCGGTCTTGCTGGGATCCTTTCGTAATGAGATAGGCATTGCCATTGCCAAAGAATTCGAGATTGCCAATCGCAACGTTTCATTTGGCATCACGCCGAAAATCCAAAGCTTTGAAATTCTAAACGTTGTTGTTGCCGCCGATAACTCGAGTAACTTCGAAAGTCAAATCAACAGCGAGAATCGAGTCACCGAGGATGGTCTCAATATCGACTTCGGCGCGTCAATGATGCTCAATGATGAAATTCGCGTTGGTTTATCGGCGCGCAATCTGATCAGCAAGACTGTCGCTGGCCTATCTGGGTTGTACACCTACGAGCTAAGCCCCGCCTTAACTACTGGCATTGCATACACGAATGGCCCATTAACTTTTGCCGCCGACCTAGATTTAAACACAACCCCTCGTTTCCAAGAGGTTGCGGCCGACGACTCGCAGTTCTTGCGCCTTGGAGCAGAGACTCAAAGGGAGTGGCTGCAGTTGCGGGCTGGCTACATCGTTGACCTAAAAGACAACTATGCCAATATGGCTACTGCCGGACTAGGCTTTTCTCCGTTTGGCACCATACACTTCGACCTTGCCGGAGCTGTCGGTGAAAACAGCTACGCTGGAGCATTTGCCCTGTCCTTTACGTTTTAATGAACCTAAATCTTTGGCGCTAATGGCAACGCGTCATGACCGCCATTACAGGTGCCATCAGAGCAGCAGGTGCCAGCCGGTGCGTCGCAGCTACCGCCACAGCAAACAACATCTGCCGTTGCCCCCACTGTTTCCGCTGGAGCTTCGCCCGAACACGCCATGAAGCCGATGGCCAAGATGCCGATTAGAAAAGTTTTTACTAGATTTCGCATGAAAGTAGTGTAACTTGTGGAAACAAGGCGTGCAACTTTTTAGCATAAGGGAAGAATGGCAACAGCTCAACGCTACGGACTCGCTTTTGGCCTTGGAAAGAAATCCAAGTTTAACCTCAATCAGGCATTTACTGCCCATATGGATGGTCTCAGCCAACGTTTTGGCTCAATACTAGGCGCTTCGGTTGTAATAAGCGAAGATGGGCTCAGGGGCAGCGTGATCTTAAACGACCCCACAGCTTGCTTTGATGTGGCTGTGGCCTTGCAAGAAGCCGCCTGGCCGGCCCCTTTGCAGCACGCTTTAATCTCTGCCCCGCCAGCCGGAGCTGCAGGTCAAGATAGTGCGGTACGTGAAAAAGCGCTCAAAACACTGCGCAAAATGAAGAAAGACCAGGTGTTGCGGGTCGATATGCCGTCCAAATCTGCCGACGAAGTTGCCATGGCCAACACTGTGGCCGATTTACACCGCACGATTGTGCTCAACTTTACAGAAACTCGGCTGACGGCGGTGCGCTCTTACAGAAAGCACCAGCGCCAGGCTGATGTAGCAGCAGATTTGCAAGTCAGCCAACAAGCTGTCTCGCAAATGATTTTAGGCGCACGCTGGAGACAACTTCGGGCCGCCGAACAAACCATGCGTGACTGGTTGAAGCAACCACAGCGCACCATGTTATGGCCGATGAAAAGTCGTAGTTAAAATGAATGAATCACGCGATATGGGCGAGCAGCCTCTAGCTGCTATTCTGGCCGAACACGGCCTCAAGCCAAATGACTTGGTCAAAGCTTCGGCAACGCCGATGACTCACAAGATGGTGAAGCGCGCCAGCACTGGGCGCAAGTTGACCGGCAATACGATGCGTATTGTGCGCGATGCATTGAACCTGTGCTTAAGCGCTAAATACGGTCTACCCGACCTGTTTAATTACAAGCCTTAGGCTCTTTCAGTCCGCGCAAGTGTTCTGTTACGCTTTCGCTAAGCGCTACTAAGTCGTAACCGCCCTCCAAAAAGGATATCACCCGACCCTGAGCGTACCTGTTTGCGATATTAACAATGTCTTTGGTTATACGAAAATAATCTTTAGACTCTAAATCAATATGTGCCAAAGGGTCTCTGCGATGCGCATCAAATCCGGCTGACAACAAAATAATTTCTGGCTGAAATTTATCCACGTTATCTAAAATTTTATCTTTAAAGATATTAAAAAAAACGCTACCGTTTGTGTTTGTCGCAATAGGTGCATTAAAAATATTTCCAGCGCCGACTTCCTCTTCCGAACCGGTTCCGGGAAACAATGGATGCTCATGTATCGAGCCATATAAAACGCTGCTATCGTTGTAGAAAATTTCTTGGGTGCCGTTGCCGTGGTGGACATCAAAGTCAATGATTGCGATCCTCTTTATTTGATGTTTGTCTTGTAAGTATCGGGCAGCTACCGCCACATTATTAACAAAGCAAAATCCATTCGCTCGAGTCGTCTCAGCATGATGCCCTGGCGGTCTAACAGCACAAAATACTCTTTTTATACCGTCTTGCATAACGCTCTGCACCGCAGCAATCCCTGCGCCGCAAGCTCTTAAAATGGCATCTTTGCTATTAGGGCATAAAAAGGTATCCGCGTTGGGCTCCTCCTCGACAGTGACCAATCCGGAGTCGGGAATCATTGCAAAGAGATCTCGTAAATAACTCTCTGGGTGAACCAGGGAAATCTGTTCGTGCGTAGCCAATGGAGCGAGTCGAACTTCTGTATCGACATCGTCCATATCTTGTATCGCTTTAAGGACAACCGCCAAGCGCTCCTTTTTCTCTGGATGACTTGAACCGTTCTCTTTAAGGAGGCAATCCGGGTGGGTGAAAATAATCATTTTGCTCAACAAACGCCACGGATAGGCTAAGATATCCGCCTTTCAGAGCAAAAGCATCCCATGTCAAACATCGAATCATCACCAGAATTTGTCTCCGCAGTATACACGCGGATGCGCTCCAATATCGCAGCAGTCCGGGCTAACGCCGACCGCCCGCTACCCTTAGCAGAAAAGATTATGTTTGGCCACATTGATAATGTAGCGGAGCAGCCTCTCGAGCGCGGCAAGGCCTACCTCAATCTGCGCCCCGACCGCGTAGCCCTGCAAGACGCGACCGCACAAATGGCACTGTTGCAATTCATGATGGCTGGCAAGAACGAAGCCGCCGTCCCGACTACGGTGCATTGTGACCACCTAATTCGTGGACACGTCGGCGCTGCTGAAGATCTCACTTTAGCCAACGAAGAAAACCGCGAAGTTTTCAACTTCTTGTCTAACGTTTCCAACCGCTACAACCTTGGTTTCTGGAAACCAGGCTCGGGCATCATTCACCAAACCGTACTTGAAAACTACGCCTTCCCTGGCGGCTTGATGGTTGGCACTGATTCCCACACTCCGAATGCGGGCGGTCTTGGTATGTGCGCGATTGGCGTAGGCGGCGCAGATGCCGTCGACGTAATGGCCGACTTCCCATGGGAAGTACTGCAGCCAAATATTGTTGGTGTTAGATTAGTCGGCAAGCTCAACGGCTGGACGGCACCTAAAGATGTCATCCTCAAATTGCTGGCGATGCTGACTGTTAAAGGTGGTACCAATCGCATCATCGAATACTTCGGTGAAGGTTGCGAATCTATTTCGTGTACCGGCAAAGGCACGATATGTAACATGGGCGCTGAGCTTGGCGCGACTTGTTCGGTGTTCCCTTACGATCAACGCATGGGTGATTACTTGCGCGCGACTAGCCGCACCGACCTCGCTGACCTCGCCGACGCCAATCTTGATTTGCTCACTGCTGATGAAGGATGTGCCTACGACGAAGTTTATGAGATTGACTTAAGCACACTACAACCACACTTGGTTGGCCCGCACACTCCAGACTTGGCACATGAAATTTCTGATATGGCCGCCGACTGCGAAAGCGAAGGTTACCCTGTCGAGATACGTGCCGCGTTAATTGGTTCATGCACAAACTCTTCTTACGAAGATATCTACCGCGCTGCCGATATTGCCAAACAAGCGACGGCTAACAACGCCAAGATGAGCTCACGCTTATTCATCAGCCCCGGTTCTGAACAAGTGTATGCAACGATCAAGCGTGATGGTTTGCTTGACGCACTCGAAGCTGTCGACGCGACCGTTTTAACAAACGCTTGTGGTCCTTGTATCGGTCAATGGCAACGTGACGATATCGAGTTGGGCGTTCCCAACAGCATCGTTACTTCGTTCAACCGTAACTTCCGCGGACGCAACGACGCCAACCCTGACACGCTCGGATTTATTGGCTCGCCAGAAATGGTGATGTGTCTTGGCTTAGCCGGACGCCTTGACTTCAATCCACTAACCGACTCGTTAATTAATGCCGATGGTAAGGCATGGAAACTCGAGGCGCCGGCGATTGCCCCGGACATCCCCGCGAATGGTTTTGAAATTAAGCGCGATGGTTATCAAGCTCCAAGCGCGGGCACTGATGGCGAGATCGTGATCGATCCAAATAGCGAGCGCTTGCAATTACTCGATCCGTTTAAGGTGATTCCTCCTGAAGGTTATACTGAAATGTCATTGCTGCTAAAGGCGGTTGGCAAAACCACAACCGACCACATCAGCCCGGCTGGTAAATGGTTGAAGTTCCGCGGTCACCTCGACAACATTTCTAACAACATGTTTATCGGTGCGACTAACGCTTTTGACGGCGGCATCGGCACTACTAAAAATCCGCTTAACGGCGAACCGGGTCAGCCTGTTCCGACGGTAGCGCGTGCGCTTAAAGCTGCGGGCAAACACTGGGTCGTTGTTGGTGACGAAAATTACGGCGAAGGTTCGTCACGCGAACACGCTGCGATGTGCCCGCGCCTACTTGGTGCCGGCGTTGTTATCACGCGTAGCTTCGCACGCATTCACGAAACAAATCTTAAGAAGCAAGGCGTGTTGGCATTTACTTTTGCTGATGCCGCTTCATGGGAAGTCGTGCAACAAGACGATACCGTAACCATCGAAGGGCTCGAGCAACTTGCTCCAGGCTCGCAAGTGTTCGCGGTGTTTAACCACAGCGACGGCAGCAATCATCGCGTCGAAGTTCTGCACACGCTTAACGCCGATCAAATTGTTTGGTTCAAAGCTGGCTCTGCATTAAATTCATTGCGCGCATGAGCGACTCACCACGCACGGCTGTCATAACCGGAGCGGGTAGCGGTATCGGGCGCGCAATTGCTCAAGAGTTTGCCGCCAATGGTGTGCGACTATTATTAGTCGGACGCCGTCAAGCAATGCTCGAAGAAACCTTGACATCTCTTGAAGGTGATCATCACAGCTGCGCGGCTGTTGACGTCGGCGATGCTCTGCAAATCAAAGCGGCTATCGCTGATTTCGCAGCAACTAATAAGGGCATTGATTGCTTGGTGGCTAACGCCGGGATTAATCCACAACGTGCTGCGGCGATTGATGTCGATCAGCAAGCCTGGGACGACACCTTGCGCGTCAACCTTACTGGCGTACATAATTGTTGCCAAGCCGTGTTGCCGCACCTATTAAAGTCAAGTGCTGCCAGCATCGTCACCGTCGGCTCGATTGCCGGATTAAGAGGCATGCCAGCCCGCGCAGCTTATGGTCCAACCAAAGCTGCAGTTATTAATTACACTCAAACTTTGGCGGCAGATTATTCTCGCCAAGGCGTGCGCGCTAATTGCGTTTGCCCTGGTTTTGTAGTTACCGACATCAACCGCGAATGGCTAAGCAACTTGCCGTCCGCGCAAAGGGCAAGCCTTGAAGAGCGCCACCTTTTAGGATTAGGCACTCCTGAACAAGTCGCAAGTGTCGCTTGGTTTCTAGCCAGCCCCGCAGCAGCGTGGATGACTGGCAATGCCATCGCTGTCGATGGCGGCTACGGCTGCCATTAAGGTATCGCTAATTCTATGGCATTCGTTTTAACGGTGATGCGGCTAGAATTATTTACGTCAACAACTCGTGCTTGTACAAACACGCTTGTGCCGCTTATGCTGGGGTTGTTCGGAAAGTCAAAGGGGATATTAGCGCGCCCGTTAGCATTTAAGTTTGATATGCCCTTAGAGCTAGGTGTGCCGCCCAAACGGTGTACAACATGAGCGATTGGGTCTAAGTTATAAGCAAGGATTGGTGAGTACAGAATCTCTACCTCTCCGTTAGGTGGGCCAACAACATTAATCATGACCTGCCCCCCAACGCTTGGCGTACCCGTAAAAACAATGCCGGTTTCGATTAAGTCGTGTTGATCTTTGGTCTGCATATTAACATAAGTTTGAATCAAGCCTAATGGCCAATAAATTTCTAGAAGATCGGCACTGGCAGCTGTCCCTAAGCCGAAATGCTGAATGGGGCTATCTGTATTGCAAAAGCCCTTGCCGGCGCTAGGGTATCGCCAAATCTCGCGGCCGTCACTCGCCTCAACCTTAATGCGCGCGCCAATAGCATCACTGTTTGACATAACGCCTTCGAGTAGAACCTTCATCCAGTTCGAGCTGTTGCCCTGCGCATAATAAAACGCGTTGAATCCCCAGCTACTACTGATTTGCGATGGGCCGCCGTTGTTGCCGTAAACGTCGATGTCGCCGTCGTCATCAATGTCACCAAAGGCAAAGCCATGGGCGCGTGATCTGCCAATTGCAGTGAGCCCCATGTAGCCACCCGCTTCACGGGCCGCCATGGCATCGCTATTAAGCACCGGAAACATCATTTTTACCAGATCAAGGCGCTCCAAGTAAGGATGGCCGGTACCGATGAAGATATCGGGGTAGCCATCGGCGTTAATGTCACCGGTGTTATGCCCCATATCGCCTTGTACCGTCATGTTGGCGGAAGCAGTGATATCGCGGAAGGTGCCGTCTTGATTATTAATGAAAAGGCTGCTTGGCGTGGTTCCGGTAAATTGATATTTAGGGACAAAAACATCTGCCCAGCCATCGTTGTTGAAATCTTCAAATGTCGCGCCGAATGAACGGTAAGGGTCATCGACCCCGGCTTGGCTGGCTACTTCAGAAAAAGTGCCGTCGCCGTTATTGCGATACAGCAAATTCGCCGAGTCAAAGCTACCCACCATTACGTCTACATAGCCATCGTGGTCGTAATCCGCTACACCGCAATGGCGAAAATCTCCGCCATGAGTGATGCCGGCCGGTGCCGCCATGTCTGTGAAATTCATGTTGCCTTCATTGCGATAAAGCTCACACGGTAGGAGCGCGGTGCCAGGGCCAACAGCCGATGTTAAAAACAAATCGAGGTCGCCGTCGTTGTCGTAATCAAAGGCGCTGCCCCCGAAATTTGAAACTATCAACGCGCATGCCCCAGAGCTTGCTGAAATATCCACGAACGTGCCACTGACATTAAGATCATTACGAAGAAACACGTTTGCTTCTGCCCCCGAGAATCCGCCGGTGGGAAAATAAATGTCTTTGTCGCCGTCGTTATCAAAATCGGCAGCGATTACTCCCCAGCTTTGGCCTTGTTCCGGAGGTACCGACCATAAATTGTTCATCCGTTTAAAAGTTCCGTTACCCTTTTGCCAGTAAAATTCATTTGCAGTACCTGCGCTAGCAACAACTAAATCAAGCCGTCCGTCATTGTCAAGGTCGACCATTGCTGCACCTCGGCCGTAGCCCGGAGAATCTACCCCCTTCGCAGCGGCTTTTTCGTCAAAAAACATGGGCTCGGAATGATCGTAAACCAATGCCTGGGCGCTCATAGTGGACAGACCCACCGCGGAAGCGGCACAGCCGGCAAAAAGAAGTTTTAAGTAGTGATACATAGTGTAAAGGGTATTCTGCCTTAGCTCTCTAACGGCAATTGAAGCATACACTGTATTTACGCGTTCAAGAGCTAAATAGTAGTTAAAATATGCTGTTATGAGTAATAATGTAGCCAATTTTCTCGCTTCTGTCGACGGAGCAGCACGTTTGTGTGCTTCTTTATGCCGCAAGGTTCAAGATGGCATGTTGTCGTCGATGGACAAAAACGACAATTCTCCAGTAACGATTGCAGATTACGGCTGCCAAGCGCTCATTCATCGGGCGATCATTCTGAATTACCCGCAGCATGCGCTGATTTCGGAAGAGAACAGCGATCATCTACGCAATAATGCTTCTCCCAGCGAAATCGAGGCCATTGTAGCCTTGGTCAGTGATGCCCTTAACGAAGCAGTCACTCTCGAGCAAATTTGTGGCTGGATCGATCATCGCGGCGACGCCAACGCCGAATTTATCTGGTCTATTGACCCGATTGATGGCACTAAAGGATTCTTGCGCCGCGCCCAATACGCAGTCGCAATTGGCCTTTTACAAGACTCTAAGCCTGTTGGAGGCATACTTGTCTGCCCAAGCCTGCCATACGACTTAGACGACAAAGACTCGCCTACCGGCGTTCTACTCAGTGCGTACGGCCCTGGCACTGCCAAAAAGTTCGCCATAGATGCCGAATTGTCGGCGAAAGTGTCCAGTAACAACGTAACCGACTCGCAAAAGATGCGGGTACTCGGCAGCGTCGAGTCGGCTCACGGCGATCCCGCTTTAGTAACGGGCATGATGAGCTCTTCAGCAGTCGAAGGCGGATTTGTGCGCTACGACTCGCAAGCAAAGTATGCGGTAATAGCCATGGGTGGAGCCGAGATGTATGTGCGTCCACGCTCGCGGCCTGACTACCGTGAAAACATCTGGGACCACGTTGCCGGAGTAGCCATCTGTGAAGGCGCTGGTGCCATAGTTAGCGACGTAGACGGCAAGGGTCTCGATTTTTCACATGGGGATAAGCTCATTGAAAACCGTGGGATTTTAGCAACTGCAAATATTACTGCGCATAAACTTGCCCTCGACGGCATCACGGCTACTGAATCCGCGCAATAATTGCGATACCATACAAGTCAATGACCAACCTAACCTCTAGCGATGAAGCCTTAAACTACCACAGTCAGGGTCGCCCTGGCAAAATTGAAGTGGTGCCAACCAAGCCTTGCCTGACGCAAATCGATTTGTCCTTGGCATACACTCCTGGGGTTGCCGAGCCATGCCTCGAAATTGCCAAAGACCCATCCAAGGTTTTTGACTACACAGCTAAAGGTAATCTAGTCGCGGTGATTACCGACGGCTCTGCCGTTCTAGGCCTTGGCGATATTGGTCCTAATGCCGCTAAGCCAGTCATGGAAGGCAAGGCAATCTTGTTTAAACGCTTTGCCGACATCGACGTCTTCGACATTGAACTCGGAACTAAAGATGTTGACGAAATTGTGGCTGCTATCAAAGCCATAGCACCAACAGTAAGTGGCATTAACCTCGAAGATATTTCAGCGCCGCGCTGTTTCGAAATTGAACGTCGCTTGCAAGAAGAATGCGATATCCCTGTTTTCCATGACGACCAACACGGAACCGCACTCATTACGGGTGCCGCGTTGCTCAACGCACTCGAAGTCGCCGGCAAAGATATTGCTGCAGTTAAGATTGTGGTTAATGGCGCTGGCGCCGCAGCAGTCGCTTGTTCTAATTTTGCAATTAGCCTTGGTGTGTTGCGCGAGAACTTAATGATGTGTGACTCGAAGGGTGTTCTATATAAAGGGCGCACCAATGGCATGAACGAATTTAAAGAAATGTTCACCGTCCAAACCGAAGCCCGCACCTTGGGCGACGCCATGATAGATGCCGATGTCTTTATTGGTGTTTCTGTAGCAGACACCGTAACTCCAAACATGCTGCTCGATATGGCGAAGAACCCTATTGTGCTAGCAATGGCCAACCCTGATCCAGAAATCAGCTACCCGGTTGCCATCCAAACGCGTGCCGATGTCATTATGGCTACCGGCCGCTCTGATTTTCCAAACCAAGTGAATAACGTTTTGGGATTCCCGTTTGTGTTTAGAGGTGCGCTTGATGTACGTGCTACCTGCATCAACAAAGAAATGATGCACGCGGCGGCGCATGCACTTGCCGACTTAGCGAAGGAGCCGGTGCCGTCTTCGGTGGCTGCGGCTTATGGCGAGGCAAAGATTGAATTCGGACGCGAATACTTGATTCCGAAACCATTAGATCATCGCGTGTTGCGACGCGTTTCGGCAGCGGTTGCCAAAGCGGCAATGGATTCCGGTGTCGCACAACTGCAAATCGATCTCGAAGAATATGTGCGCGTGCTCGGTGAAAAGTTGGGGCCGCAACGCGAACTGATGCGCGACATTGTTGCTAAAGCGCAGCGCTCTAATAAGCGCATTGTTTATCCCGAAGGTGCTGCCACTCGCGTACTGATTGCTGCACAAGCAGTGGTGCAAGAAAATATTGCAACGCCGGTCTTGCTCGGCAACGAAGCATTCATCCGCAAACGCGCCGCCGAAATAAACGTCAGCCTTAATCGCGTAGAAATCATCGACCCTGCAACTTCGCCACGCTTAAACGACTACGCCGACGAAATGCTAAAAATCCGTCGCGTGCGCCGTGGCAACGAAAAGCGTGCGCGCCAACAAGTGCTTGATCCTTTATGGTTCGGTCCAATGATGCTGCGTATGGGCGATGCCGACGGCATGGTATCCGGAGTAACAAAGCATGTGCGCAAAACGATGCCACCGATGCTTAAGACGGTGCCGCTGCGCAAAGGTGTGCGCCTAGCTTGTGGCATGTCGATTGTGTTTACTAAAACCGGCCCGCTGTTTTTAGCCGACACTTCTGTAAACATCGACCCTAACGCCGAAGACCTCGCTGAAATCGCGATGTTAGCTGCAGAAGAGGTTCAAACCTTTGGTATCGAGCCGATTGTGGCCATGGTTAGCTTCTCTACAGCTGGCGGTACAGCGCACCCGCGTACCGACAAAATACGCCACGCAATTCAAATGGTGCGCGAAGAGGCGCCCGACCTTATAATTGATGGCGAGATGCGCGTCGATGCCGCTTTGTCGCCACTGATTCAATCGCGTTACGATAATCTAAGCCTAGATGGCAAAGCTGCTAACGTGTTGGTCTTTCCAAGCCTCGAAGCATCCAACATCGCGTTCAACTTAATCCGATCGCTTACCGACTTTTCAACTGTCGGTCCAATGATGCTTGGTCTTGAAAAGCCAGCTCACCTGCTGCAACCGCACTCTTACGGAGTGTCTGATGTAGTGCACATGACAGCTCTCGCTTGTTACTCAAGCGAAACTGCAAACCTAAACGTTTTGGCATAGTAGCCAACAAATAAAATGACAGAGTCCATAACACTATGGCTTCCAGCGGGACAAAACCCTGAGGAGCAAGACGCTAGCACATGGCTAGCATTAGCCGCCAACGATCTCGATTGCAAAGTCGAAGACCTCGAAGGCATCCAGCTTGATAAATATAGTCTTGATGCGCGACGCCAGCCCATGCAATGGCGCGTAGCCGTCACCGTATTTTTGACAGGCGATACCATCCCAGCAGCGGATACCAGTTTGGCAAACCTGCCGAGCTTGGGCAACAACGCACAGCATG
>JBLINB010000021.1:0-26641 GCA_047638975.1 Myxococcota bacterium | reverse complement strand
CATGACTATTTGTTCTGTGCTGCTCACCTCGGCAGTCATCGCCTTATTTGGTTTTGAGCCAGAGGTTGCAATTCTTGCCACAATGGGAGTGGCTGGCGTGGTGTGTTGTGCGACGTGTACCGCTGGTGATGTCTGCCAAGACTTAAAAACCGGCCATATTGTCGGAGCGACTCCTTATCGCCAACAGTGGGCTGAAATTATTGGCGTGATTACAGCCGCCTTTGTCATGGCTCCGGTGTTGAGCTTGTTGCATAACTCATACGGTATTGGCACAGGTGTAGAGGGTGCACTCGAGGCACCGCAGGCTCAACTCTTTGCTAGTTTGATGCAAGGCTTCTTTGGGGACGCAGAGTTACCGTGGGGCTTAATCAGCGTTGGCGCAGGATTTGGCCTAGCTATGATTATCCTAGATAAAATGATTCTAGAGCCACGCGGTTCTAAGTTTAGACTATTCGTGATGCCAGTCGCGGTCGGCATGTACTTGCCATTCGGTCTCTCTACAGCCATCTTAGTGGGTGGCCTCATCGCTTGGGCGGCTGCACGTAAGCATAAAACTGAAGAAAGTCGCGACCGCGGGCATGAACATGGTGTATTGTTATCGTCAGGTCTGATTGCAGGCGAGGCGATTGCCGGAGTGCTCATTGCTATACCTAAAGCAGCAGAGCAAGAATTGCCAGAGTGGTACATGGCAACATACAGTCCGATATTAACGGGTTTAGCGATGTTACTAGTGGTACAATTGTTGTTTAGAGTAGGAACCAAAAAAGCGTAATGAAACTTTCCGTCGTAATTCCGATCTTCAACGAAGAAAAAACTTTGTTGGAAATAATCGCACGTGTACGTGCAGCCACTAGCTATGAAAAAGAGCTGATCCTTGTCGATGATTGTTCGCAAGATGGCACGCGCGCTATCTTGAAAGAACTCGAAGGTGATGCCGATTTGTCGATTCATTACCATGAAGTAAATCGAGGTAAAGGAGCGGCTCTACGCACTGGCTTTAAACATATAACAGGTGATGTGGTGTTAATCCAAGACGCCGACCTCGAGTATGATCCGGCTGAATACCCAATCCTGTTAGAACCTATTGAAAAAGGTTTGGCAGATGTGGTGTACGGCTCGCGCTTTAAAGGTTCGCGGATGTCACGCGTGCATATGTTTTGGCACCAAATGGCCAATAACTTTCTGACCCTAGTGTCGAATATGTTCACTAACCTCAATCTAACCGATATGGAAACTTGCTATAAAGTATTTAAGGTTGAGGTTCTCGAAGGTTTAGAATTCAAATCAAATCGCTTTGGTTTCGAGCCAGAGGTTACCGCTAAAATCGCACGCGTGCGGCTTAATGGTAAGCGTGTACGTGTTTACGAAGTACCTATTTCGTATTACGGTCGCGATTATGAAGACGGCAAGAAAATTGGCTGGAAAGACGGAGTTGCCGCGCTTTGGCACATCTTTAAGTACAACGTCTTCGGTTAAATCAGCGTCTCGATTCTGGGCCCACGCGCAGGAGCGATGAGCAACTCAACATGCTGTAAACCACAGCTATTAAGAGCGTCTTGCATGCACTGTTGTGCGATTAATGGCGCATTGTTTTTGCGCGATAAATGCGCTAGCGTAAGTTTTTGCAATCGTGCTGAAGCACCTTCCTTAATTGCATTAGCGGCTTGCAGATTAGATAGATGCCCTAAATCAGAAGACACACGTTGCTTAAGTTGCCGCGGATAGTGTCCATTAGCTAACATCTCGGCATCATAATTCGATTCAAAGACGAGTTCGTCTAAGTCAGCTAGAACACCTTGCTCAACGAGATCATCGGCATGACCTAAGTCGGTGAAAAACCCCGCGCGTTTACCTTGATGCTCAAAAATGAAGCCGAAGGTCGGCTCGGCATCATGCGGTAATTTAATGGGAGTAACCGCAATATCGTTGATATAGAAAGTCTTGCGGTCCTCAATATTATGCTGCTGGATGTTACGCCTATTAAGTTCACTGCGGCTTAGCTTTTGATTACAGTCTATGACGTCGCGATGCATGTACAGCGGTGCGGCAGCACGTCCGGCCATTGCAACAATGTTCGCGGAATGATCGCTGTGGCGATGCGTTAACAACACCGCATCAAGATTCGCCAGATTATGGCCGAGTTGCTCCGCAAATCCGCGCGCAGTGCGTAGGGCAATACCAGCATCTAGACAGATGGTGGTGCGCTGATCGCCGCCGCTTACGCTGATTATGGCGCAGTTGCCAGTCGAACCACTGGCGAGTGTATTAATTTGCATGGCAGTAGCTTAACGCTGAGGCTCTGCGGATTTACAATATACACATGGCATCCTCAATCTCATGGTATCTGCATCGTAAGAGCTGAACGTCTTGCACGCGCGCCGATGACTATTTGTCAGCTGCTGCGATTACTGCCCGTGAGGTGGTAGATGCAAGAAAAAACCCTGTTGCAAGTTCTGACATCGAGATGGTGTTAGGCAAGATTAAGCATGTGTATGTGGCACGTGGCAAGGCCTACAGCTCTGCTATGCTTAGCGACTTGCGCAAAGATGAGAAAGCGTTTCATAAAATGTTCGGCCCAACAGGCAACCTGCGTGCTCCTGCAATCATTGTCGGCGACAAATTAGTCGTGGGATTTAACCAAGAAATGTACGAGAATATATTCAATGACTGATTCAACTAGTGAAAGTGAGCAGTGGTTTTACACTGTAAGAGGTGAGCAATTAGGCCCAGTTTCTGAGGCAGAAATGTTTGATCTCTACAAGCAGGGAAAAATTAAAGACTCTGACATGGTGTGGTCGGTCGGCATGAAAGATTGGAAAGCAATCGCCGAAGTCCTGCCGAAAATTATGCGCGTTGCCCCGGCCAAGCCGCAGCCGCCAGTGGTGCCAGCCAATCCAAACATCGACCAGGTAGATGTAGGTGATGAATACGTGGTGCCAAAGTCGCCATTCGATAAACCACGCACCATTAGTCAGCAAGATAATTCACGCCGCGCTTGGCAAAGATTTGTTGCCCGCATGTTTGACGGTATTGTCTATGTGATTATCGCGGGCATAGTCTTGGCGCTTACTACAACCGAAGCACAGTTGACTGAGATGTATGTAAACTTCTCCAGTTTTTCGGTATATAACATAGTCGGAATGCTAGTAGTCGGAGTGCTTGAAGCGTTAATGATTTCGCGCAGTGGTATGACTCCTGGTAAATGGATCATGCGCATTCGTGTAGTACACGCTGATAAAAGGTTTCTTAGCTTTAGTGAAGCACTTAAGCGTTATTTCTATGTGTTAATACGGGGTATGGGCTTAGGCTTGTTTCCGCTTAACGCAATTTTCAATGCCGTATCGTATGTCGAAGTTACGCAAACAGGTTCTAGCTTGTGGGATAAACGGCTTGATTGCGAAGTACAGCATGGGCAAATGCAGGGCGTGCATAAAGTATGCGCTTTTGTTTTAAGTGGGGTGATGGCCCTGACTTTGCTCGCAATGCTTGGCTAAAGGTCTAAGTCTAAGCGCTGCTGTTGCCAACGTCGACGCCGCGCTTCTTCATTGCGATCTAGGCTAAGAGCATCAATGCTCTCGACCTCAGCGGCGTTTAGTTCGGCGCGCAGTAAGCGTAACGAAAATTGTGCTTCTGGGCTAAAACGCTCATCGATAACAATATCGGTAATTTGCAAGTTGTTGACGTCGGAGCTGCGCAATAAAGCATCGGCAGCGGCAGTCCGTTGCTCGTAATTTCCGTTGATTAATATAGGCCACAAGAACTCGGCCTGAGATTTTGACATCAATGCACCGCGGTATTCTATTGCACGCACCGTAGTGTAGAAGTCGGTCTCTAGCGTCTTTAAAGATTCAGCGAGCTGCGGATACGAAAGGTCAGCGACACGCGAGTTCATCCAAGTGAATGTTTGTAAGCAGTGATCGCGTACATAGCGGTTACTGTCGCTAGCGGCTTCAGCCAAAACGCTATGCGCCTGATAACTTAAGCGGGTAAAGACAAAGCGCGCATTATCAACGGGGCGTAAAGGTTGCGACCTAAAGTCAGCTACCAAATGCCATAGTTCGTCGCGATATTGTTGATGGCGTGACACTTGCGTATTCTCGTCAATCTTGTGAATACTGCGGTTTTCATCCCACTGCTTTTGCAACTCAAGAGCATGGTTCCAGTTCTCGGCAAAATCTAAATTCGCATTATTGAGGACGGCTATGAAGTCAGCGCCAGCTAATTTAGCGCGGTCTAAATCTACTACGTTTGGGTCGTCCGCGCTGCGCAAAATCGCGAGCACGGGGTCTAAACCCGAGAGGTTGCCAACATTAGCGAGTGCCTGCGCAATATAAACATTTGAGAGCCAATCCTTTTCGTATTTGATACGTAAAATCAAGCGCGGAATGAAACGCTCTTCGTCTTGCTGAAAATGCAGGTGCAGCATTAAATAAGCCTGGCGACGGCGCTCCACATCAAGCCTATGGTTCTCGACAGTTAACAGCAATGCGTGATAAATATCATTCGCCGCAAGCCGCGAAATACGACGTTGCGCACGTTGCGCTAGGCTGCCACCGAGTTGCAGCATATCAAGGGTGTCGAAAATTTCATCGGCGCGTTCAATCCCAAAATCGGGCCAAGCTGACGCGGATTCTAGATGTTGATCAATGACATTCTCAAAGGTATGCTTTTGTAATTCTAGAGCACGGCCACTTGTCGCTTGAGAACAGGCAACGATGGACAGTAACGCCAAAAGGGTTAAGCACTTCATTCTGGACGTTGTAGCGTTAGGGTGTGAACGAGTACAGCTTCAGCCTCGCTCATAAACGGATTGGTCTTATAGAGCAAGCGTACTTCGATTACCTGCGCCGTATCATCTAATTCAAAAGAAATACTTTCACCAGATGGTAATTGCGTATTGGTTAAGTCAGTCTCGTCGCGGTAAGGATCGCGAAAGCGATACAGGCGTTGCCATTCACCCAAGGCACCATCTATTTGATAACGCACTTCTAGGTCAGCAGCGCGCGATCGTTCATCTGTGGGAAAGTTATGGCCGCTACCATCATTGATCAAAGTCACCTTGGCCCAATCTAGACTGAGGCTGACCGCGCTTTGCAGTGCCGTCAAATCATGACTTGCCGGAAAGGAATGATTGCTTCCGCGGCGTCCACCTTGGCGAAACTCTGGAGTCATGTGGCATGTCAAACAGTTGTCGCCTTTCAACTCTTCAGGTGCGCCGCGCCATTGATCAACGGTCTTGTGCTGGTTATGGCAAGAGGCGCATAATTCAACGCCGACGATACGTTCTACATATTGCGGACGGCACGGTGCACTCGAGTTCGACTGGCGGTTGCCAGTTGCGACTCCGCCGCCAGTAATGGAGTGGCAGGCTAAACAATCGACGCCTAAACCGCGCTGTGATTGGCGTGCTAAAACGCGTTCTCCGGGTTCAAAGCGCAACACTGGCTGCGGCGCATGGCAGGCAATACACTCTTGGTTAGCGAAGTCATTGGATAGTTTGCGTACTTCAGGGTTTTTATAGGCGAAGGCGTGGTGCGAATCTTGCCATTCGCTTGCGACTCCGGCGTGGCATTCTAAACACTGAGTCGAAGAGTGCAGCTCAGTGGCAGCAGCCACTTTTTTGGGCACAATCATTAAGGCTAAGACGGCGATGCCAATTACGGCAAGCAGGGCGCTAATAAATTTCATCGTGCTTGTAGTTGGCCCGCGACCAAGTCGTAAATGGGTAAGTTAAGTTGTAAGGCATCATCTTGATTGTGGGTCACTAAGATTACTGCTGCGTTAGTATACTGCAGTAATTCTTCCAATAAATCTAAACCACGTTGACGGCTTTCGTTATCTAGTGATGAAAAAGCTTCGTCGAGTAAAATCAATTGCGGTTGGCAAATCAATACACGTGCAAAAGCCAAACGCCGTGCTTCGCCTCCGGATAAAGTGGACGGCTTGCGGTTGCTGATTTGTGCAATATTAAGTTGCTCCAGTAACTTATCGGCAGCTTGTGCAGCATCTGCTATGTTCGACGCGCGCGCCGCCATTACTAATTGTTGCTTGGCTGTATGGCTTGGCCATAAACCTAAATCTTGAAACACCATCTGGCATTTGCCTTGATCAGCAACTTGAACACTACCGCCATCCGCTTGTTCTAAACCGGCAATGATGCGCAGTAAAGTCGACTTGCCACATCCGGATTCGCCTAGAATCGCAATGCGCTGGCCGGCAACGAGTTGTAAATTTAGTTGGCATAAAATTTTATGCTCGCCAAAAGACTTGTCGAGTCGTTGGATGTCGAGAAGGGTATTATTTGTCATGAATTTTATTGGAGCCTTTGCTTAACCACGCGCTGAACGCTATGGGTAAGAACAGAATAAAGCTGATGCTTAGGCCGAAGGCTGCCACAAAGTTGTCACGCGAAAAGTGTAATGCATTGTAGTAGCGCACCGCTGTCGATTGATTGGCAGCAGGCAGTAAAATAGCGAAATCAAGTTCGCGCATCGCAAATACGAACACAAGTGCTGCTCCGAGCACGCAGGCTCGCCAGTTGTTGCGCATAAATAAACTGTAAACCCTTTGGCGTATAGATAATTTGTGCAAGTAAGCGCTGGCGTCGATGGCAGCGGCTTGATCGCCAAGTGCGTTGAGGCAAATCAAAACGGCGATGGGCATGAAGCGTCCGGCAATCAACATCGCTGGCAATAATATAGAATTATACAGCGAGTCTAAGTAGGGCTGATTAAAGACCATGATGCTACCAAAGGCCATACATAAAGACGGCACTAACATCGGCAATACCAAAATCACAAACAGTACATTGCGGCGCATACCTTTGCTGTAATGTATTGCAAAAGCCCACAATGGTGCAAACGCTAAGCAGATTAATGAACCGAGTCCGGCAAACTGGAAAGTGCGGATCATGTCGCTGCGTCCGAGGCTAAAAGCGTCGTAGAAGGCTTTGGACGAAGTCTCGAACCAGGTCGCAGTGGCCAGTGGTCCGCGCATGCCGCTTTCGTAGAGCATGCGGCCAATGATGGCGAAGACTAGCATAGAGATGAAAAGGAGACTAATGGCGCTAAGAGTGCGTGGCTTGCGCGGTGCATGTGGCTGCGCGCATGCTTGCCCGGAGTAGTGCTGCTGATTCTTTAGCCATGGCAAAATGCTAAATAATAATCCGATGCTGATTAAAATGAGCGGTAAGCTAGCCACTGCGCCAGCTCGAAAATCAGAGTTGCGTGAATTGCCAAAAACCTCAGAAGAATAGACATGAAATAAATCACCGACGGTTGCGAAATAATCGGGTACTGCAAAGTCACCAATGCTAAAGATGAAACACAATGCAGCGCCGACTAATGCCGCGCTACGTGTATGACTAAGCATGAGTCGAAGGCTTAGTTTCGGGCTAAGCATGCGCGCGGTGTCGTAGCTCGACGCGGCCTGTTTATTGAGGCTGCGTATAACCAACAGCGCGGGCAAAGGCGCGTAAGAGCACGCGAAACTAAAGACGGCAGCCCAGGGGCCGCTGATACCGAGTAAGCCATACCATGCTTGGGCAACCATCAGCGGCGGCAGCATTAACGACAGGGGTAGAAGTAATAAATAGGTTGAGCTACCTATAAAGCGAAAGCGTCCGAGAATAATGCCGAGTGGCCAACCGATTGCAAGGCTGATTATTGCAGCTGCGGACGACATCCAGATGCTGCGCCAAAGTAGCAGTAATACACGGCTATCAAGACTGCCCAACCACTGCGGGAAGTCGAAGAATGCAATAATGCTTGGTGCGAGTGGTAGCCATGCGCAAACGAGGCTTACTAGTAGCAGCAGCGCGAACCAAGAGGATTTAATAGACACTATCGGACAAAGATGGTTTGGAAAGTAGAGGCAGCGCTGTCGAGTTCGGCGGCAACAGCAGTCCAGTTAATATCTAGCACTGGGTAGTCACGGATAGGCATCAGCATACCATCCGGCAAGGCGACTTCTGCATGCAAGGGTATCTGCCGCGAAGATGATTCTGCTAAGCGCAATTCAGTAGCAGTCGATACCGCATACTCGATGAATTTCTTGGCAATGGCGTTGTCTTCGGCGCCTTTTATTAAGCAGATACTATTCGGAATCAACATTGCTCCGCTAGTGCCAGCGCCTTGGTCGAGATAGTGGATCGCCACCGGGTAACCATTAGCTACAGCTTTGGCCGCATCATCGGTGTCGGTGAAACACCATTGGTAATCATTGGCGCAAACTCGGCGCATGGCATCACCGTTGCCTGCCGCGAAATTTAAGCCAGCAGCTTTGGCTTTTGCAAACCACTCGACGACGGCCGCCGTCGAATCGCGCTCGACCATGTACGCGAAGTTGGATAAAGTAGTGCCGGTTAGGGGTTGCGCCATAATGCCTGTTTGCGCGAACTCACTCTTTAGAAAGTCATTAAGATGACGTGGGTAATTTACTTCGATGTCAGTGCGATACATGACGACTCGCGCACGCGCTGCGAAGCCGGTGTAGTGACCGTCGGGGTCAACAAAATTAGCGGGTATGCCCGTTGCAGCATCCGGAACAAAAGCGCTGGTCAAGCCTAAGTCTTTAAGACGGATAGTGTGCGCGATTTCGTTGTTCCAGAATACGTCGGCATGTGGGTTACTGGCCTCAGCGATAATGCGCGAAACCAAGCCAACCGTTTTGTTACGTTCGACATCAAACTGCACATCGACCTCGACGCCGTGCTGCTGCTCGAAATCGAGTATGATCTGCTCGCTCAAGTCTTGGTCTAGAGAACAGTAAATGACTAGGTCAGCTGGCTTGGAGCAAGAGACCATCGCTAGAAGACTAAGCAGTAGGTAAAGTTTCGTCATTGGAGTGTTAATGCAAGTGGCATGCCAAGTATAGATGGGCTCATTGGTGTGTCTATGTTCCATATTGGGAACGTCGCAAAAGGGCAGTGGCTAGAGTAGAATATGCACCCCTTAAATCCTCATAATGACAACAACCTTACCAAAGATTAAATTAGCCGAGCGCATGAGCCGTCTTGGCACTGAAACGGCTTTCGAAGTGCTAGCACGCGCTAAAGGCCTAGAAGCTAAAGGCAAAAGCATCATACACCTAGAAATTGGCGAACCTGACTTTGATACGCCAAAAAACATTGTCGATGCTGGTATTCAGGCATTACGCGATGGTTACACGCACTATGGGCCAGCAAATGGTATGCCAGATGCGCGAGAAGTAGTCGCTGATTATGTCGCACGTACTCGTGGTATCGAGTGTGGTGCTGATGAAGTCACTATTGTGCCAGGTGGTAAGCCCACAATGTTTTATGCGATGTTGGCGTTAATCGACGTTGGCGACGAAGTGATTTACCCGAATCCTGGCTTTCCGATTTACGAATCAATGATTAATTTTGTGAATGGTAAGGCAGTGGCTTGTCCATTACGCGAGGTGAATGGCTTTGCGCTTGATCCACAAGATTTGATTTCGCGTATAACGCCTAAAACAAAAATGGTGATTTTGAATTCGCCAGGCAACCCAACCGGTGGCGTTACCGAGCGCGCAGAACTTGAGGCGGTCATTAAAGTGCTCAAAGATTATCCAGATATCTGGATTCTATCCGACGAGATTTACTCGCGTATGCTTTACGACGGAATCGAGCATGTTAGTCCAATGCAAGATCCAGAGATTCGCGATCGCGTTATCCTGCTTGACGGTTGGTCTAAAACTTATGCGATGACAGGTTGGCGCATGGGCTTCGGTGTGATGCGCCCAGATTTGGCGCAGTCTTTTACTAAGCTGATGGTTAACTCTAATTCATGTACCGCGTCGTTCAGTCAACGCGCCGGCATGGAGGCTTTGTCTGGCGACCAGTCAGGTGTTGACACGATGCTTGCCGAGTTCGACATACGCCGTAAGCATATGGTTAAGTTACTTAACGATATACCCGGAGTAGATTGTCACTTGCCAGTTGGCGCATTTTATGTTTTCCCAAACATTAAAGATTTCGGGTTGAGCTCTCTTGACATGCAAAATCGTATCCTTAACGAAGCGGGTGTTGCCTGCTTGGCGGGTACTTCTTTTGGTGCAGAAGGTGAGGGCTACATTCGTTTGTCTTACGCTAATTCAATCGCTAACATCGAAGAGGGTGTTGGGCGCGTCCGCCGTTTTCTAGAAAGCGTTTAATGCCTAAATACTCCGATTTTCGCTCTGACACTGTTACTAAGCCAACAGCGCGTATGTTCGATGCTATGCAAAAAGCGCGACTTGGCGATGATGCGCATGGCGATGACCCCACAACGCAAGAATTAGAAAGTCGTTTTCGTCACTTATTCGATAAAGAGGCAGCGTTGTTTTTCCCAAGTGGCACCATGGCTAATCAAGCAGCCGTTGCCGCGCATACTGTTCCTGGTGAAGAAATCATTGTCGATGACAGCTCACACATCTTCATGTTCGAAGGCGGTGGCTTAGCACGCATCGGTGGCGTCCAAACGCGTACACTTAGTTCCGAAAAAGGGCAGCTAGATTTTGGACGCCTAGCACATTCGATTCGTGCGGCTAGTGTGCACATGCCGCGTACCGGATTGATTTGTACCGAACAGTCTCACTTGTTTAGTGGGGGGTCGATACTGCCGATTGATTATCTGCAAGAGTTGCACGCTTTTGGTCTTAATCGTGGCATCGCAGTGCACTTAGACGGCGCGCGTTTGTTTAACGTACAAGCCGAAACCGAAGTTCCCTTTTCAGAATATGGCGCATCTTGCGATTCCCTGATGATTTCATTGTCTAAAGGCTTGAGCTGTCCGATTGGTTCGGTGTTGCTTGGCGATGGCGCTTTCATCGAACGCGCTCGCCGCGTCCGTAAATGGATGGGGGGTGGCTTGCATCAGGCGGGTATCGTCGCTGCTTGTGGCATAGTTGCTCTGGATGAAATGCCTGCGCGTATTGCTACCGATAATGCTTTGTGTCGACAACTCGGAGGCCTAGTCCTCGGATTGCAAGGTGCACGTATGGCTCAAGAAACGATAGATACTAATATTTTGTTCTTAGAAATTACTCAACCCGACCTAGATGCGCCAATGGTTGAGGCGGCTTTGGCAGACCACGGAGTCTTGGCATTAGCTTTAGGCGATCGCTTGTTGCGTTTCGTCACACATCGTCATCTGAGCACGAGCGACGTCGATCGCGCTGGTTCTGCTCTTAATCAAATACTTAACGCCGCTAGTCAATAAAAAAATGTCTGTTTTTAAAGCTTACGATATCAGAGGTACTTACCCTGATCAAATAGATTCAAACCTTGCACGTCGTATCGGACGCGCATTCGCCGATTTCATGGGCGATGGTCCACTAGTAGTCGGTCGCGACATGCGCACCATGGCGCCTGAAATTCACAATGAAGTGATTGAGGGCATCCTCGATGGCGGAATCGATGTGATAGACATCGGTTTGTCGTCGACGCCGCAATGTTATTTTGCGATTGGCCACCTAAAATCTTTTGGCGGCATCAATGTAACGGCTAGCCATAATGCTAAACAGTACATTGGCTTTAAGCTTTGCGCATCCGAGGCAAAACCTATTTCTGCCGATAATGGTATCCGCGAAATTGAGCAAATGGCCACCACCGGTGATTTGCCAGCAGCTGTAGCCGAACGCGGAAGCCGCTCGCATGTCGATACGCTTAGTGATTATGCTAAGCATGTGGCGCAGTGGGCTGACTTGGCGCGTGATGTAAACATCGTGTCGGATGCCGCTAACGGTATGGCGGCGCATAGTTTTCCGGCAGTACTGAATGCAGTACCACAAATTAAGCACCAGGGTCTTTACTACGAGCTAGATGGCACCTTCCCTAATCACGAAGCTAATCCATTAAAGTTAAGCACGCTAGTCGACTTGCAAAAATTTGTGCTAGAAACCGGAGCCGAACTTGGCGCTGCTTTCGACGGCGATTCTGATCGCTGCTGCTTCATTGACGACCGCGGACGTGCCATCGGCAACGATGTGGTTACGGCATTGATTGCACGCGAAACGCTTAAGAACGAGCCTGGCGCGTCTATTGTGTACGACCTGCGTTCTTCTTGGGTTTTGCCACAGACTATCCTCGGATTGGGTGGCGTGCCGCGTAAAGAACGTGTGGGGCACTCGTTTCTAAAGGCCACCATGCGTAAGTATGATGCGCCCTTCGGTGGAGAGCTATCCGGACACTATTATTTCCGAGATAATTGGTATGCTGATAATGCCGAGATCATACTGCTTAGTGTGTTAAACCTATTATCGCGTAGTGAGCAGAAGTTCTCAGAGCTGCTCGATGAATTAATGTGCTATCACTCAACCGGTGAAGTCAATTTTCATATCGATGACAAGCAAGCAGCAATGGATCGCCTGCGCACAGAATTTGCGGATGCCGATGCTATTGACGACCTCGATGGAGTAACGATTTCGTACGGAAATATCGAAACTCCAGGCTGGTGGTGGGTGAATGTGCGTGCTTCTAATACAGAACCGTTATTGCGCATGAACCTCGAGTCCGATGACAAGCAGAAGCAAGAAGAAATGACAGCCAAGATAATTTCAATTCTTGGCGTAGACCCAGAATAACATGAAAAACTTAAACCAACGTCCCATAAAAATAATCGGCGTGCCCATGGATTTAGGCGCGTCTCGCCGTGGCACCGATTTAGGTCCAAGCGCTTTGCGTGCAGCAGGAATCGATAGCATGTTACGCCAATTAGGCTATGAAGTCGGAGTGCAATCTGACATCAGCGTACCGTCCTGCGAATCGCGCGAAAGCTTCGGAGAAGTATCTGCACGTTTTCGCGACGAGATCGTTAGTGTCTGTAAAGATTTGCGCGATAGCGTAGAACAGATATTAGATGACGGCGATACGCCGATCGTTCTCGGTGGTGATCATGCTATTGCAATGGGTACTATCGCGGGTATCGCGAATCATTGCGCTGCTAAGTCTAAAAAATTCGGAGTAGTATGGTTCGATGCGCATGGCGATATGAACACTCCTGAGTCATCTCCTAGTGGTAATATCCATGGTATGCCACTTGCTCACTTATTGGGCATTGATGGTGCCTCTAAAGAGTTGTCTACTTTGGCTAATCATCCGCCTGCGCTGCGTCCAGAAAATGTCGCCTTAGTAGGCATTCGTGATATTGATCGCGTCGAAGCGAAATTGGTTCGTGAATCAGGCATCCATGTCTGGACCATGGCAGATATCGATGCTAAAGGTATGCCGCAAGTTGTTAAAGAAGTACTCGAGGTTGTTAATGTCGATACTGACGGATTCCACTTGAGCTTTGATGTTGATGGACTCGATCCAGAGGTGGTTGCCGGAGTCGGCACGCCAGTACCTGGCGGTGTTAACTTTCGCGAAGCGCATTACATGCTCGAGCAATTTGCTATTACGCAACGCATGATGTCTTTAGAAATTGTTGAGCTAAACCCATTGCTCGACAACTGTAATCAAGGAGCAAAAAACATGGTGCATCTAGTAGCGAGTGCCTTCGGTAAGTCTATTCTGTAATGTCTACGGATGCGCGCCTACAAGCTTTGTTGCAAGCCACTCCCACGTGGCTTAAAGCGGGCGGCGCCGTCGGAGACATCGTAGTGAGTTCACGCGTGCGCTTGGCTCGCAACGTCGCAGACTGTTCTTTTCCCGAGCAGTTGGAGACAAAGGTGGCGGACGACATCCTCGCGGCATCTGCAGACGTGCTGCGTAATTGTGACATTGATGGCAACGTGCTTGAAGTGCGTTCCCTTAGCAGTGCAGCAGCCGAATTTGTTCTTGAGCGTAATTTGGCTTCTCGCGAACTACTGAATGTTGAACGCCCAACCATGCTGTTTTATGGTTTGCAAGGATCCCACTCGGTGATGGTAAACGAAGAAGACCATTTTCGAGTTCAAGGTATTGCCAAAGGCTTAGATCTAGAAGCGGCTTTAAGACGCGCGCAACGTTTAGAGCGAGTTCTCGCTACGGTGCATGAGTTTGCGACCAGCAATGATTATGGCTATTTAACGTCGTGCCCAACCAATACGGGCAGTGGCATGCGCGCAAGCATCATGTTGCATTTGCCGGCTTTGGCGCGTGCAAAGTCGCCGTTGCAGCGTTCCTTGCAATCCGCTCGCGCAGCCGGTTTAGCAGTGCGCGGTGTGCACGGCGAAGGCTCTCGGGCAATCGGTCATCTTTATCAAATATCAAATCAGCGCACTTTGGGTTCATCGAGTAGCGACCAATTATTGTCGGTTGCAAATTTTGGACACGAAGTCGCGAGCTACGAACGCTCTATACGCGAACAGTATGCCCAAGACACGCGCGCACGAGTCGCATTAACTGTAGACCTCAAGCAAGCTTTGAAAAGAGTGAAAGAGTCTACGCAGTTAACTACCGGCAATGCACTTGCTTGCTTGAGCTTGTTAAATCTCGGAATCAACTCGAATGTTTGCCAAGAAATAGGCTTTAGCATTAATCCACACCGTTTGCTGCAACTATCGATTGTTGTGCAACCGGGTCATCTGCAAATGGCTGCTGGCACGATTATGACTGCCGAAGAGCGTGACATCGCGCGCGCCGACCGCATGCGTATCGAACTAGGATTTTAATGGACGCAGCTCTCGATCTCTTAAATAGACCCCAGCATGCCTTGCGCCTGTCGGTTATAGACCGCTGTAATTTTCGTTGCGAATATTGCATGCCGCAAGATACTTACCAATGGCTGCCGAAAGAAGACATCCTTAGCCTCGAAGAGATGGTGCGCTTATCGCAAGTGTTTATTAAGGCGGGCGGTCGTAAAATTCGCCTCACTGGTGGCGAACCTTTGTTGCGCAAGAACTTGAAGTTCCTGGTCGCCGAATTGGCAGCAATTGAAGGCTTGGAAGATTTAGCATTAACGACGAATGCTTTTTTGTTAGAGCAACAAGCTCAAGAATTAAGAAGTGCAGGCTTGCAGCGTATAAATATAAGTTTAGATACTTTACGCCAGCAACGTTTTAAAGAAATGTGCAAAATAGATGGTCTCAAGCAGACATTAGCGGGCATCGACGCCGCTATTGCCGTCCAATTTGATAGCATCAAACTCGATATGGTGGTGCTGCGTGACAAAAACAGTGACGAGTTAGTCGATATGCTTGAGTATGCGCAGTCGCACAAGATTCAATTGCGCTACATCGAATACATGGACGTCGGCGGTGCCCTTGACTGGAGCAGTGAGCAACTGATGCCTGCCGCTGAAATGTTAGAAATTTTAAGCGCACATTTCGGCAAGATCGTTGCGATTGAGAATCCTCTCGCATCCGCACCGGCGAAACTTTACCGTTTAGAGAATGGTTACGAGTTCGGCATCATTGCTTCGATGAGCAGTGCCTTTTGTGCCGACTGTGACCGTAGTCGCGTTACCGCAGACGGCAACTGGTATTCTTGTTTGTACGCAACATCAGGACATAAGCTGCGCGATACTATCCGTCACGGTAGTGAACAAGAGCTTACAAAAATGTTACGCGAATTATGGCTAGTGCGCGATTCGCAAGAAGCTGTTTTACGCGCCGAGCTCCCACAGCGTCAACCGGCGATGAATCTTGATGATTTACTTGCCGACCCACACCTTGAAATGCACACTCGCGGCGGATAAAAACAATGACTTCTATACTTTTCACTAACGCTAATGTTTTTGATGGCGCGCATTTCATAAAAGAAAATTGCCTGCGCATCGAGAATGATAAAATTACAGAAATCGGCAACGACTTATCCAAGGGCGAATCCGAGCAGGTTGTCGACGTCGACGGTAAATGGCTGTTACCTGGCTTAGTCGACTGTCATGTGCACTTTCGCGAGCCAGGTCTAGTGCGTAAAGAAGGCTATGAGTTCGGCTCACGCGGAGCATTGCATGGTGGGGTAACCACCATCTGCGAAATACAAAATAATCCGCCACTGATGAGTAATCCGCAACTGTTGCAGGAGAAGTTTGACTCGTTGCGCAACCGTTCTTTTGTCGATTATGTGCCTTATGGTTCATTAGTCGAAGAATCCCTAGAGCATTTGCCTACGCTGTCGAAAATGTGTCCAGCGGTGAAGTGTTTTCTAGGATGCTCGACCGGTGCTGGCGGAGTCGCCGATACTGCCACGCTGCGCCGTTGGTTCGCTGCTGCAGCCGCTGCAAATCTAAAAGTGGTCGCGCATTGCGAAGACAATGACATCATGGATGCTGCTACTAAAGAGTTAGCTGGCGATCCCGAACTGTACAAGCGCCATGATTTACGGCGCTCGGTAAGTGCCGAAGTAGAATCCATACGTGAGGCTATTGCTGTTGCTATTGAAGTAGGTTGTGAGTTACATGTGTTTCATATCAGTACCGCCGAAGGGGCGCAACTGGTAGTTGCTGCGGCTGAAGCCGGGCATCCGATTACCGGAACTACAGCACCGCACTATTTACTAGCCACGGCAGAGCAGGCACATGCCATTTCTCAAAACCGCTTTAAAGTTAATCCAGCTATAAAATATAAGGCAGATGGTGAAGGGATTGCGTCCTTAATTGCTACACGCAAATTGGCAGGTATCGGCACCGACCACGCGCCGCATCCTTTAGACGAGAAAGATCGCGAGTACACCAAAGCGCCGTCCGGATTTCCATCTATCGATTTGTTGCTGCCACTGATCGTCGCAGCCGCAGATATGCATAAAGTCGACGTCGAGCATATGTTGCATGCCGTCACCTTAGCTCCTGCCCAAGAATTCGGCTTAAATAGCAAGGGCCGCCTTAGCGTAGGCGCGGACGCCGACTTAGTTATTGCCGACCCGCAGCAATATAAGACCGTTAATGCCTCTGAATTGCCGTCGCGTTCGCGCTGGAGCCCGTATGATAATCAAAGCCTGCGTGCTTTCCCGCAACAAGTCTATTTGCGTGGCGAGCTGATGTTTGCCAACGGAAAAGTAGTTGGTGTTGCAAAGGGCCAACCATTGTTCGATGATAAACGCGTTGTTTCCAGATGATTTTTTTGCGGCACTTTTGCAAGTGCCGTTGATAAATCGCTATGCTGATTACTCTAATTCGGCATCTTCGCGCCTAGCGCAGCAACGTTCGGTAAACCGTCGCCAGTACTCGGTCGGCGACTCACGAAAAACCGTCGATTGGCGTGCTTCGGCACGAGCTTCACAACTATTAGTGAGGCCTTTGCAAGACTCGAACACGCGCAGCTTAGTGTTGTGCCTCGACCGTTCTTCCTCGCTCATCTCTGAGTCGCAAGACAGAGATTTTGCACAACGTCGTTTAGCTTTTGCAATCGCTTGGCGCTGCCTACGTCAACAAGGACGCCTTGTTATTGTGGCCGGCAAGCAAGTGTGCCGTATTTCATCGATTACGCAGATAGCAGCGTTGCAAGACTTCCTAGAAAAGTTAAGTGACGTCGATCATGAAGATTTAGATCTATCGCTGCTGCATGCTCAAGATAGTGCCGACGAACTTGTCTTACTTAGCGACACCTGGCTTAACTTTGAACGCTTAAACGCAGCGCGCTATTATGCTAAACGCTTGCGTCATGTATTAATGATTACGGAGCGTGAAGCATGTCTGCCAAAACAGAAACTTAAATTACGACATGCCGAGACTGGGCAAGCACTCGCGGTTGACTGGCACAACAATCCTCCGCAGCAGCGCTTCCAAGAGTTTGTAGAAAGACAGCACCATCAATTGCGTAGTCTTGGTTTTGAAAGCAATTCCTTTTATTGTCCTGCAGTCACCGAAGCTGCACAGCTCATAGAACAAAGTCGTGAATTTTTACTTCATTGATCTAACATGGCTGTGGTTGGCGCTAATTATTCTGCCGCTCATTTTGAGTTGGAGAAAGGTTCGCCCACGTAGCTTCACGATTGGAGGCTTTTTTAATGAGCAACCGCAACAAGTCATCGCAGCGAACGACTCAGGCTGGCCAGGTTGGTGGTGGCTATTGCTGGCGAGCTGCATACTCAGCCTTTTGGCGTTAACTCAGCCGCATGTCATTAAAACAGTAGCTGCCTCAGAGCTACCACCAACGCCTTATATAACAAGCGCAGTACCGATTTCGGCGACAATGGCGCGCGTTCAAGTTGTTGCAAGCGACGGTTCGCTCAGCTTGTATGAACGTCCGATTTCAGCAGACTTAAGCACCAGCCTTGCCGCAGCCAGTAGCCCTGAACAGAAATACCAGTTTGCGAGAGTAAAAGCGTTTTTGCCGACGTCCGCAATTCAACTCAATGATTTGTTGCTTGCCACCTGGCCATTACTAGCGGTTGAAACAGCCGACGCGGTTCATATAGAAGTGGACGGCATCGTTGTGCAGTTTTCCAAGCAGCTTGACTTCGATGGTAAATTAACAGCAGTGGACTCTGCCGAAATCATACATGCCTTGCGCAATGCGATTCAGCGTGCGCAGCCAGCACGTGATTATTCGGCATTACTGAACAGCAGTACCGATTATCAAGTAAGCAACGCGTGGCCAGCCGCGCGACTTATTGCATTAATCGCAGCGGCGTGTGCCGTTATTAGCTTGCTGTTATTTCGCCGCCGCTAATTTGTCAGAGCGCTTTCCGACGAAGCGTACGATTAGCATTAAGGCGACCATGCCCGCGCCCAAGCAGACGAAAGGATTGGCTCCCCAAAGTGCTACGGGTAGGTATGCGAAACTAATGGCTATTGCCGCGGTGACTAAAGCATACGGAGCTTGAGTGCGCACGTGTTCGATGTGCTGGCAGTTGGAGGCGGTAGAGCTAAGTACGGTGGTGTCGGATATCGGTGAGCAGTGATCTCCGAAAATCGCGCCTTCGAGTACGGCACCGATGGAAAGTACCAACAGGGTGTGTCCGCCCATGTCAACTTGCTCTCCGAGTTGGTAGGCAAGTAAAACGACGTTGGGTTGCAAGATAGCCATGGTTGTCCATGAGCTGCCCGTTGCAAAAGCAATGAGGCATGCGATGGCAAACAGGATGACAGGCAACCATAATGGCGACATTAAATCTTGAAAGCATGCTAGTAGGAAATGTGCTGTACCTAAGTTGTCGCATATTTTTCCGATACCCCAAGCCATCAGCAACACAAGTATGGCGTCTTTAAATAAGACTTTGATACCTCTTGTGGTGGTGGAGACAACCTCTACAACAGATAAATGCTTCGGGCGTAATGACATACCTACTGCCAAAACAAATGCAGCGAGTGACCCTAGGAAAATCGCATAAGTACTGTCTGATGAGCCAAGCACACCACGCATGTATCCGAAGCCCCCGGCAGCAATTGCTGAGATGGCGTCGGTGTCACCACCGGCAGCATCTTGATTAAGCTTCGACATCCCTAAGTAGTAAATCAAAAAAGCCGTACCAAGAATCATGGTTATCAATGGCAGGACCGCATTCTCAGCTTGCGGCACCACCGAGGACTTTGCTGTTATGCGTGCGTCACGTGCCGATACGTTTTCGAGAACATTAATCTTCTTGCGTGACTTATGCTCGGCTTTTAACATTGGGCCAAAGTCGCGTTGCATCCAGACGATGGTGCCCACCATGAATAGGGCCAATAAGCAATAGAAACGATAGGGTATCGTTTCAAGGAATAATGAGTATCCCTGTGATTCAGCCATGCCAATTGTCGGTAATTGCGGAGCGAAAGTACTGATTTGATAGGCGACCCAGGTAGACAGGACAGCAACTCCGGCAACAGGTGCAGCAGTGCTGTCAACGATGTAAGCAAGCTTGGCACGTGACACTTTTTGCTTGTCGAACAGCGGTCCGCACGAATTTCCAACCACCATGGTGTTAGCGTAGTCGTCAAAGAAAATGCCCAGTCCCATAAAGTAAGCAACACCTTGTACACTGCGTGAACTTTTAGCAAAACCGGTTAATGAGTTCACCATCCCGTCAATACCGCCATTGCGAGTGATAAGGGCCACCGTCGCGGACAGCAAAATCACAAAGCCTAAAATTTCGAGGTGAAAGGCGTCTTTTAAAATGCCGTTGTATAAAATGTCAACGAACAACAACTGGCCAGCTCCGGGCAAGTCTAGCCCACCGGAGTAAGTAGCAATAATAGCCCCGAACACAATACCGGTACCCAAGGAGAATAAAGTTTGGCGCGTAAGGAAGGCTAAGAAAATTGCAAGTAGTGCCGGCAGCAGTGACAAGGCTGTGGGGCGCATCTCTGAGAATTCTTTGGAGTCTACAATGTAACTAAGAGTTACGCCGCCTTCGCCATTTAGCGGGACATCAAAAGTGCCATTGCGGTAACTGATGCTCTGATCTTTGCTGACTTGAAATGTAGTACGCAAGGCATCCTTAGCCATCTGAACGTCAGAAATGTCCCAGCGTAAGACTAAACGACTGTGCTTCTCACGGTCCAATAGTTCGTTAGCGATGTGTGCCGGAACAATTTGAGAGTCGAGCCGATTGGTGTCTGGTTCAAGCTTGAAGATAGCAAGCACCAGGGCGGCGAAGGCAAGTAGGGCTAGGAGTCGCAAGAGCATGTAGGAGACGGTATCCTATAGCGAACCAAAAACCAAGCATGGACATCATCTTACTTGTATTACTTTGCCTGTCTTTAGTCGCTTTAGCCACTATCGCGTGGTACATGCGTACACAATTACTTAGATTCGAAGCCAGGTTCGACGATTTTAAGGCATTGCGCTTTATGCCTGATAGAATTCAGGCCTTAGCTAAAGAAATTGAAGCGATGCCAGTCAGTGAGGTGCGCGGCGAGCTAGATGATATTCATGCCACTTTGCGTCGCATTGAAGACCTAAGCGCTGCACCTGTGCCAGCACTAAATGATTCTACGCCACTAAGTCCGCAAATGCTGCGAGCTTTGGTGACTCGCGATTTACTCAGTCGTGATTACGTAGATATCGTGATTAGCAGTTCTGATGACGAGTTGCTGTCAGAGCAAACACGGATTGCTGTCACTGCTAAACGCAATGGCGCTAGCGTGAATGGTTTTGTCAATGTTGATAATGAAATCATTACCGACATTAATCTAAAGGCTCACTACACCACATTCCCATAAACATTTTTTAGCATGGCGACAATTGTACGTATATCTGAGCTTAAGGCTCATGACGGCGAAACGGTAACTCTTCAGGGTTGGCTTTACAACTCACGCGGCAAAGGCAAAATTATGTTTTTGCTGTTGCGCGATGGTAGTGGTATTTGCCAATGTGTAACCGTTAAGAATGAAGTTGGCGAAGATCTGTTTGCCGAGCTTAAAGCTCTCGGTCAAGAATCGTCTTTGGCGATTACCGGCTTAGTCAAGGTCGACGAACGCGCGCCTGGCGGAGTAGAGATGGTAGTCGAATCTGCCGAAGTCATTCAGAATGCCATGGATTACCCTATCGGTAAAAAAGAGCATGGTCCATCTTTCTTGCTCGACAACCGTCACTTGTGGCTGCGCTCTAAACGTCAAATGGCTTTGATGCGTTTGCGCCATAGAGTGATTAAAGCTTTTCGTGATTATCTAGACGACGACGGTTTTTTCTGCGTCGACTCACCGATTTTTACGCCGAACGCCTGTGAAGGCACCTCGACTTTATTCGAGACCGACTACTTCGATGATAAGGCGTATCTCACTCAATCCGGGCAGCTCTATGCTGAAGCGTCGGCAATGGCTTTAGGTAAAGTGTATTGTTTTGGCCCAACTTTCCGTGCCGAGAAGTCGAAAACACGTCGACACCTTACCGAGTTCTGGATGCTTGAGCCTGAAATAGCTTTCGCCGATCTCGAAGAGGTATGCGACGTCGCCGAAGGCATGTTGCGCTACACCTTGCGTGAAGTGCTCAAGCATAATCAAACAGACCTCGCCGACCTCGAACGCGATACTGCAGAGCTCGAAGCCTACGATGTTGATTTTCCGCGTTTGCCATATGACGAAGCGGCTGAACTGCTCATGGCTTGGCAGGCCGAAGGTAAATACGAGTCCGGCTTTAAGCCAGGCGACGATCTGGGTGCGCCAGACGAAACGATGCTCGGCGAGCATTTTGGTTGCCCAGTAATGGTTACACATTGGCCAGCGGCCGTAAAAGCTTTTTACATGAAGCAAGACGGCGACGGCAACGCTCTCGGTTTCGACATTATCGCACCAGTTGCCGGAGAAATAGTCGGCGGCGCTATACGTGAAGACGACGAGCAGGTATTACGCAAACGTATTATCGATCATGATTTGCCGCTAGATGAATTCGAGTGGTATCTAGATTTGCGCAAGTTCGGCTCAGTGCCGCACGGTGGTTTTGGCATCGGCCTCGAACGCACCATCTCGTGGATATCTGGGGTAGAACATGTGCGCGAGTGCATCCCGTATCCACGCACGATTTCGCGTTTACACCCCTAAGGGTTTACAGCCCAAGCAGCTGTAAGGCTTGCTTGGCTGTATCCATGTCACTACTGCGCAAACGCAGCCAAGTAGATAGTTGGCGGTCGTTCGACCTTGTGTTTGGCAATGTTTTCATGACCGCATCAACAGTAGCAACTTGTTGCTCTTGCACCTGCCATGCTGCATTAGCTTCAAACACAAAAAGGTAGTCGTGTTTAGTCGATAAATGTTGCTGTAGCATATTACTTAGCAAACGTTTCGGCAGTTCATAGCGACCACTACGTAGCCATTCAGGAAAAGCATGCGGCGTGTCACTATCTGCGGCAGTACCCGTAAGTAGAATCGCGCGCGCCAATGGCCACGCGGAATAGTAGCCGTGTTCAAGAAGGCGTCCACAAGCTACTGCTCGTAAGGCTAAATCGAGGTGACTCGTCAATGACATGCATGCCAACGCTGGCAAGTAATGCGCCGGGATGTCGAGCGGGGCTAACAGGCAGGCGATACGCACATCTAAATTACGACTGCGTATCGAGAGTTGAATCAAGGCATCGCCCAGAATCGAATTGCCCGCGCACCCTGAGGCTAGTACCGCAATTAAACGTGCCTGGTTTAAAGTAGCATACGGTAGCAGTGCGGCGAGCTCGATTTGCTGCTCACGTTCGTATGGACGCAGCGTCTTAAGCTGCGATTGCAGATAGGTGTCCTTGTTTGATAATTCAAGGACTTGCAGCTGATAGCTAGTCGCAGACAACGGGTGAATAAGCTCTTGCTGCTGTAGAGGTGGCGGCAGCAAGCTGGTTAGTTGTAGAACGAAAGCGAATAGCATAGGTGCAGAATAATGAAGTGCCGCAAATGTTTCAATACGTCCTCGCTGGGTAATGATACTTAGCTCACTTCTACTTCTCACCGCTCAGCAGCCGATTGATGCTCAGAGCGAATTCCAACTGTTCGCCTCTGTCAGTTATGAAACCATGTTGCCGCAAGATAACATGTGCTACACCGAAGAGATTATCTTATTTGATAGTCTCGATGTGTGGCCACGTGTTTATTTGCCACGCCTAGCATTTAATGCCGTTTTGCCAGATCTCGATGGCAATGGTTTATTTGATTATCCCTTAGGCGTTGATGCTTTATCCATGCAAAATGCTATATCCTCGGCGCATGAGGGTTATTTTAGCTTCTGCTTTTCAACAGATTCGAATGGTCCTGGCTACCTCGATGGCGATATTCTTAGCCTCGATTCACAAAGTGGGCTGCGTGTTGTCTACAGCGAACAACAGGTTGCTAGTGATTTACAAATCACCTCCGGCTCAGTTGATATTGATGCGGTTTGCATAAAATCCACTAATGAAATACTCCTGTCATTCCGCGACGATTTGCAATCTAGCTCATTAGGTTTAATCGAAGATGGTTCAATCATCTCCTGGGATCCAACTAGCAACAACAGCTACATAGTAGCCACTGAAGCAGAGGTGCAGTCTTGGGTAGATAATGCCGGTTTAACAACGAGATCTATTGGTGATATTAAATCTTTAAGCTACGATTATACTAATCAAGTTATCTTGTTTAGTGTGCAAGCGCCTAGTGCACACGATGCAACTGTTTACTCGAGTCATAATGGTGGCGAAGTTTTTAACGCACTTACAGAAGATGATTGGCAATTCCGCATTCCTACTGAATTAGATGCGCTATGTTTAGTTGCGAATCGCGTTAAACAAGCGCCTTTGCTTACAGTTTCTGTACCCTATTTTAAATCCGGAGAGATTGCTACATTTCGCCTCCGTCACGCACAGCCTGGCGCAAATATTGTTGGTGCGTGTAGCAGCGTCTACAAAATAACGCTGTGGCCCACCCAAAGTGTCGGCTTTAGCTCATTGTCCAAGCGCTCCAATTACTATCAAGAATGGCCCGATGCTAGTCAAGCAGCCCTCTATGCCGACGCTGGTGGTGTAGCTAACTACAGTTTCAACCTGCCTTTGCTACCGCTCTCTGTAAATGAGGCTATGTTACATTTTCAAGCTAGGGTAGTTGGGCAGGGCCTAACTAGCCCATTAAAATTGAATATTAGTCATTAATCCCCTAAATTAATGTGCTATTATTTTGGGTAATGTTTAGAACTCTTTCTCTTGCACTCTCATGCTTAATGTCTGCGTCCTTAACGGCGCAGACCTGCACCGACGATTGGTTGTCATTGAATTACTTTTCTGACAATGGCGCTGGCGGCAACATGTTCGATATGACGCCAAGTGTAAACATGACAATCGAGTGTATCGATGTCAATGTTAGTAGTATCGTTGGTTCCGCTGTTACTGTCGAGTTATGGCTACGCGTGGGAACATGCGTCGGCTTCGATACCGATCCAGCAGGATGGATAAGCCTTGGCATAGGTACTGGCTCATCGGCTGGCCTCGATTTGCCCACTAATGTCGACTTTGCTGGTAACGGTTACGAGTTTCAGGCAGGTCAACTATATGGTGTTTTCGTCGATATACAATCTTCTAGCGCTAGGTATACGAATGGCGGGCCAACGACTTTCACTAATCCAGAGTTAGAAGTAGTCACTTACTATGGCAAATCGGGTTGGGGCTCAACCTTTTCGTACCGTGAATGGAATGGCGCTATTTACTATGCACCTGCTGGCCTTGTGCTGTCTCTAGATGAATTACAGTCATCAGGCTTGGGCACATTTAGCATGACATCTCTTGAACCTGGCGACGAAATTTACTTTGCAATATCTATTGCTGGTCTCGGATCAAGTAGCTCTGTATTCGGGCAAATAGGTTTAGCCGCGCCATCATATATCATTCCTCCACATCCACTTATTGCGAATGCGGCCGGAGAAGCTTCTCTCAGTATCCGTTTGCCGGCAAGGGCGCAGGGGTATGAATTATTCGTCCAAGGCCTAGAAATAAGCTTTGCCGAAGGCTTGCTGTTGTCCGATGCTATGTCAGGCCTTATCCAGTAAACTTTCAACTAGCTTTAATTGCTCAGGTGTATTGATTCCCAGAAAAGGGCCTGGGTCTCCGGAGCATGCAACATTAAGCAAAGACTTAGTGTTGTTACTTAATAAATCATGCATCGGTTGGTCAGGTTTAAACGATCTTAGTTGTTCAACAAGTTCCGATCCCACCAACAATGGGTGTCCACCTTTGCCAGCGGTGCTACATAATCGGGCAAGAACGCATTGCGGGTCGTCTGTCGCTAGCCATTGCACGGTAAGCTTTTGAATAGCATCACTGCTAATTAATGGGGTATCGCACGAGTGAATGAGCAAGTTGTGTTCTGGGGCAACACGTTTAAGAGCGCATAATAAAGATGAAGTGCGGCCATCATCTGGTGAAGGGTTAATGACAAGCTCGCGAGCGCTTAGGCCTTGATCTAGAAAGAAGTCTTCGTGCTCGGGGCGAATGACCACACTTAGATGCTGACAGCCAGCTGCCTTAAAAGACTCGCAAATGAGCGGTAGCATTAAGTTGCCATGTAATTTCAGTAACGCTTTAGGGTAACCTAACCTTTTTCCGGCACCAGCTGCAAGAATGATAGCGTGTAGTTGTGGGGCGCTCACAGAGCTCCGATACTGTTAGTAATAATTTGGGTAGCACGCTCGATACTCTCGCAGTTATAAACATGGATAGAGCGGTCGCTGAAAACAAAAATCTCGCACTCGTCTTCGACAAATTGTAGGCACAAATTCGAAAATCGAAGCTCATCAAGCGACCCACGATATTTTTCTCCGAGTTGCATCAAATCTATAAAGCCACTTCCGGAAAAGTGAACTTCGGTGTTATCGCAATTGGCAGATACCGCCGCTGTGCTTTGTTCGCCGTCTAGCCAACGATAGTGGTGTTCGTTGCAGCATGGACACGCGGGGTTGGGCGTGGCATTAATGAGCTGACTACGAAATGGCCATAATTCAATATTAATAAAAGGCTGCGCAATATCGGCTTTACAAATTGATTGAAGCGCGAGGTTGGCGGCGAGGCTGCCGATGACTCCAATTGCTGGCCCTAAGACACCATCGCTAGAACAAGTGGGCACTTGCTCGGCAGGCGGAGGTTCTGGAAACACACACCGCAAACATGCGCGGGGCGGTTGCAGTAGCGCTAGCATCCCATAAGTAGATACAGCGCCAGCGTAAACATAATCGATATTGTGCTTAACGCTGAAATCATTAGTGAGGTAGCGCGTGTAAAAGTTGTCGCAACCGTCGACTAAGACATCGGCCGATTCACAAATGCTTTGAATGTTATGTGCACCCAGGTCGACGCAATGGGCAACAATCTCGCATTGCGAATTAATCAAGCGCAAACGATTTGCTGCTGCAATAGCCTTGGGAAGGCGCTGCTCTACATCGG
>JBLINB010000020.1:0-27058 GCA_047638975.1 Myxococcota bacterium | reverse complement strand
TTTGGCAACTGCGGCGCTTGTAAAGAGCAGATACCACCACGCCGTCTCGAAGTGCGTCCTTATTCTGAATACTGTGTTGGTTGTAAAGAGAAGCTTGAAAAAGGCGAACTCGATATAGACTAGGTAGATGAATTTTTCGCGCCCACTGTTTAAGCCATGGCTGATTGGTGGAGTGCTGCTATTGCTGATCGCAGATTTGTGGTCAAAGGCCTGGGCTTTCGAAGCTGTTGGTTTGCACATGCCAGCTAAAAATGTCTTGGGCGAATGGCTTAGCGTGTACTGCATTACCAACGCTGGTGGCATTTGGGGCGTAGGCGGTGGTGGCGGATTTACTACGGTATTGACTATTGTGCGTCTTATCGCAGTTGGTTTTTTGATTGTTTTCATTAATCGTCAACATAAGAAAAACACTATCGGAATAGCAACTTTAGGATTGCTGCTTGCCGGAGCTCTAGGCAACCTTTATGACAACTTGTCGAGTGTGATGCCATGGAGCGGCAACGGTGAAGTGCGTGACTTCATTATGTTTCAAGTGTCGGCTCCGAGCTTTATCCCTGAGAACATTTGGCTGTTCGACCCATTTCCTATTTTCAATGTTGCCGACGCCTGCATATCGATTGGCTTTGTCTTGCTGCTCACTGGAGTTGCCAAGCTTGGTGATAGTTTTAAAGCGCCGCAAGAGTAAACTATTGCATGCTTTCTACCAAGATAGCCGCTCTTGAATTTACCACGCCGTTAATGACGGCGTCTGGTACATTTGGGCATGACCCTGCTGCTTTGAACTTCATCGACCCCGGTGATTTAGGTGCTTTGGTTTTGAAGACGGTTACCCCTGAAGCGCGGTATGGAAACCCGGCGCCACGCATGGCCGAGTTCGAAGGTGGCATCGTAAATGCAATCGGTCTTGAAAATCGCGGCCTTGCTTATTGGCGCGATACCGTTGCCCCAACGCTAGAAGGTTTGCCAGTTCCGGTTATTGCAAATGCTGGTGGTCATTGCGCAGCAGATTATGTTGAAGTCGTTGCTGCTTTTAACGAGATGAGTGGCGTGTCTGCCATCGAGTTGAACTTGTCGTGCCCGAATGTCGAAGGCGGCATCCGCTACTCGACTGACGCTATCGGATTGGGCGAAGTAGTAAGCGCTTGTCGTGCAGTATGCAGTAAGCCAATGTTTGTCAAGTTGTCACCGAATGTGACAGACATTCAACCTCTAGCGCGTGCGGCGGCTGATGCCGGTGCAGATGCGCTTACGGTGTGTAACACCTTAATTGGTATGCTAGTCGACTGGCGTAGTCAGCGGACCATCTTGGCTAATAGCACGGGTGGCATGTCGGGTCCGGCAATGAAGCCAGTGGCGATGCGCATGGTTTCGCAATGTGCGACAGCTGTTGACATTCCAATTATTGCGTCGGGCGGTGCTGAAAGTGCCGACGACGTCCTTGAATTTGTAGTAGCTGGGGCTACTGCTGTGCAAATAGGCACAGCGGTTTTTCGCAATCCAGCAATAATCTCTCAAATAGCCAGTGATCTACGGAGAATCCTGGCCGACGAAAACTTAAACTTGGCCGATCTCCGCGGCTCATTAAAATTATAATGGTTGATCTCGAAGCAGTTACCGATTCTCTCAAGGGCTTAGGCGAAGGTTTTGGCCGCACCTTGAATTCGATATTCGGTTCACAGAATGCGCGTGTGGTTAAACGCATGCAACCTTTGATCGATAAGATTAATTCGTACGAAGAATGGGCTGAAGCGTTGTCCGACGAAGACATCCGTGAGCAAACCAAGACCTGGAAGGCCGAAGTTGCTGATGGTCGTTCGCTAGACGATATCTTGCCTGAGGCTTTTGCGATGGTGCGGGTTGCCGCGCAGCGCACTTTGGGTCTACGGCATTACGATGTGCAGTTAGTGGGTGGTATCTCAATGCACGGCGGCTCGATCGCTGAAATGGCGACCGGCGAAGGTAAAACCCTAGTAGCGACATTGGCGGCTTACCTCAATGCCTTGTCTAGCAAGGTGTTCGTGGTAACGGTTAATGATTACCTGGCTTTACGCGACTCACAATGGATGGCGCCTGTCTATAGGTTTTTGGGGCTAGAGGTCGGAGCCATTCAGTCTCACATGTCGCCAAGCGAACGTCATCCAATTTATGCCGGTGACATCATTTACGCAACGAATAACGAGTTGGGCTTTGATTACTTGCGAGACAATATGAAGCAGCGCCTAGAAGATCAGGTGCAGCGTCAGCTTGGCTTTGCGATTATCGACGAAGTAGACTCAATTCTGATTGACGAAGCTCGTACACCCTTGATTATTTCTGGTCCAGCAACAGGTAACTCCGAGAAGTACCGGGCCGGCATGGAAGTCGCGCGTAAGTTGAAAACCGAAGAGCACTTCGAGGAGAAAGAAAAAGAAAAATCAGCGACGCTGACCGAAGATGGCATCATTCTTGCGCAAGAGTTATTAAAAATAGATGACTTCTATACTGATGCCGCCAACATGGAGTGGCCGCACATTGTCGAGCAAAGTTTACGCGCTTTACATATGTACCATCCAGAAGTCGACTACGTTGTTAAAGACGGCCAGGTAATCATTGTTGACGAATTCACCGGGCGCCTTATGGAAGGCCGCCGTTGGGGCGATGGTCTGCATCAATCGGTAGAAGCAAAAGAAGGTTTGCGTCCACGTGCTGAAAATCAAACTTTGGCTACGATCACTTTCCAGAACTACTTTAGATTGTTTGATAAATTGTCAGGCATGACCGGTACTGCGATGACTGAGGCTGGCGAGTTTGCCAAGATTTACGATCTTGACGTCGTTTCCATCCCGCCGAATAAGCCCATCGCGCGCCTTGACGATGCTGATGTGGTCTTCCTTGAAATGAAAGACAAGTGGGTTGCGATCGCTAACGAGATTAAAGAGGCTCAAGATAAAGGGCAGCCAGTATTGGTGGGTACAACCAGCATCGAAAACTCTGAATTGTTGTCCGGCGTTTTGACGCGCCGCGGTATCAAGCACGATGTCTTGAATGCTAAGCAGCACCAACGAGAGGCGTCTATTATTTCACAAGCTGGGCGTGCTGGGCACGTAACCGTTGCTACGAACATGGCGGGCCGTGGTACCGACATTGTGCTAGGTGGTAATGCCGAAGCAATGCTAAAAGCAGATGCCGTGTCGAACAACCTCGAGGAGGGCAGTGAAGCATACTTAGCATTGCAAGCTGAAATCACCGCGAGCTTAAAAGGCGAACGCGAAGTCGTACTAGAGGCCGGTGGACTATACGTAATAGGTACCGAACGTCACGAATCACGGCGTATTGACAATCAGTTGCGCGGTCGCTCCGGACGTCAAGGTGACCCAGGTCGTTCACGCTTTTTCTTGTCACTCGACGACCCCCTAATGCGTCGCTTTTACCGCGATTGGGTTAAGAATTTCTTGTCCAAAGCCGGAATGGGTGATGGCGAGCCAGTTGAATCGAAGATGGTGTCAAATGCTATTAAGAAGGCGCAGAAGAAGGTAGAAGATTATCACTTCGAAATTCGTAAGAATTTACTTGAGTATGACGAGGTCATGAACGAGCAACGTAAAATGATTTACAAGCAACGCCAAAGTGCGCTCGAGGGTAACTCCTTGCGTGACCGTGTACTGGCAATGGCTTCAGAGGTTGTGCGTGTTAATCTAGAAAACAGCTTAGGTGACGGCAACGAAGTTGAGCCTGACTGGGATGCAGTCAAGACCTTCATCGACCGCCGCTGGAAGTCAGAGCTGACACTTGAAGAACTTGAAGGCCAAGGCGTAAACCGTGTTACAGACTTAGTAAGCGAAGATTTTAATGCTTGCTATACCGCACGTGCAGAGCAACTGGGCAGCGAGCAAATATCTAACCTAGAATGTTTCTTGGTGCTGAACGCCATCGACACTAAATGGAAAGAGCACCTTTACGTGATGGACGCCTTGCGTTCCGGCATCGGCTTGCGCGGTTATGCACAGGTTGATCCAAAGAATGAGTACAAGCGTGAAGGGTTAGAACGCTTTGAAGAGATGTTGCTGAACGTGGCAGAAGAGGTAACATCGTTTGTGCTGCGCGTACAAATGAAAGGTGAAGTAGAGCCGCAATCCGATATCTATGCCGGACAGCAAGCTTCGCATCCTAGCTTCGGCGGTAACACTTCACAAAGTGGTGCAGCTTCATCGGCTACCGCGGCGCCACGCCGTCAAGTTGCTGTTGGTTACGAAAACCCCAATAAGAAGCCTCTGGCAGCACCCGCTCCGTCAGCAGCACCTAAGCCGAAAGTAGCCCGCAATGCACCATGTCCGTGTGGGTCATCTAAAAAGTACAAGCAGTGTCATGGCAAGTAAATCGATTTGTTAATTCAGCGCTTAGTCTTTTACACTTATAACTTTTTGTTGTCGGTGTTGGGCATTTTGTACTTGCCGGCATTTGCCGTGCAACTATTGTCATCTAAAGCTAAGCGCAAGCGTCGTTTATTGCGTTTAGGCATTGGCTGCAACGCCAGTGCAAAGGTTGATGTACTGTTGCATGGTGTTTCGGTCGGCGAGGTCAAAGCAATACGTTCTTTGGTCGAATTGTTGCAACGCGATTACCCTCAATTGAACTTGGCTATTTCTACGACTACTGTTACCGGTTACGAAACGGCTATCAATATTTATCCAGATCTTCCGGTATTTGTTTATCCATTAGATATGTTCGGCGCTTGTTCGCGATTTATTAGCGCAGTTGATCCCGGCTTAGTGGTGCTTGCCGAACTCGAGCTGTGGCCAAACTTTTTACGTGCTTGCCAAAAACGCAAAATAGAAGTCGCAGTGGTTAATGGCCGCATCACGCAGCGCTCTTTGTCGGGCTATTTGCGCATTGGACGTTGGTTGCCACGCTTCGGAAATGTGCGTTTCTTCGGCGTTCAAACTAAATTGTATGCTGAGCGTTTTATGCAGCTAGGTGTTGCCAAGGAAGACATCGTTGTAACCGGAAACATCAAATACGATTCCTTGCACGTCCCGGCAGTTCCTGCTCAAGAGTCGCGATGGCAGCGTTGGTCGCAGACATCCCATTTACTGTTGGCGGCGTCCACTCACCATCCCGAAGAGCAACAGCTACTTAATGAATTTACCAAATTAGACTTCGGCGACTCAAAATTCATTATCGCTCCGCGTCATCCGCAGCGCTGTGCAGAATTGCGCAGTGAATTACAAGCCGAATACAGTGACTTGAAAGTAGACTTGTTCTCTATGGCTCAAGAAGACGCTAGTCTAGATTGTGATGTGCTCATAGTCGATGTCCTTGGACAGCTCGAAGCAGCTTTCGCAAATTCAGCAAGTTGTTTTATCGGCGGCTCACTCATTGAGCATGGCGGACAGAATCTGCTTGAGGCGGCCGTTGCGAGCTGCCCACTTGTTATTGGCCCGAGCTACCATAACTTCGAAGACGAAGTTAATCTGCTGATGGCGCATGATGGTATGTGCATTGGAAAAAATGCTCAAGATGTGCTAAGATTACTGCTCGATTGGCATCAAACGCCAGAAAAAGGCAATAAATTGGCTCAGAATGCGCTTAAGGCTCTTGAATTCCAGCGAGGAACAGCGAAAATCACCCTTGACGCTATGCGCGACCTCGGACTTCTACCATTGAAATGAAAAAACTGTTTACTTCTGAATCTGTCTCCATGGGACATCCGGACAAAGTTTCTGACCAAGTCAGTGACGCTGTGCTTGACGCTTGCTTACGCGATGACCCTTATTCGCGCGTCGCCTGTGAGACGCTAGTGACTACTGGCACAGTAATCGTTGCCGGTGAGATCACCACTGAGGCATGGGTCGACATGCAAAAAGAAGTGCGCCAAGTTCTTAAAGAGATTGGTTACGTGCATGCTGATATTGGCTTTGATGCCAATTCTTGTGGGGTGCACAACTTGGTGCACAGCCAGTCAGTGGATATTGCTCAAGGTGTAGACCAGGGCGAGAAGGGTGAAACCGGAGCTGGTGATCAAGGCATGATGTTTGGCTTTGCATGCCGAGAAACTAGCGCGCTTATGCCAGCGCCGATTCACTGGGCGCACCGACTGATGGCACGCCACGCAGAATTGCGTCAAACTGGCGAACTACCATGGTTGCGTCCTGATGCGAAATCTCAAGTTAGTTTCGAATACGAGAATGGTAAGCCCGTAGCGATCGATACCGTTGTGTTGTCCACACAAACAGAAGACATGTGTATCGATGAGATCCGCAAAGAAGTCGAAGAGAAATTAATTCGCGACGTCTTGCCAGCCGAATGGCTAAGTGAGTCGACGAAAATGCACATCAACCCAACGGGCAAGTTTGTCGTGGGTGGCCCAACTGGCGATGCTGGATTAACCGGCCGTAAAATAATTGTCGACACCTATGGCGGTTACTCGCGTCATGGTGGCGGTGCCTTTTCTGGCAAAGACTGTACAAAGGTCGATCGTTCGGGAGCATATGCTGCGCGCTGGATCGCCAAAAACATCGTGCAAGCCGGATGGGCCGAGCGCTGTGAAGTGCAACTCGCCTATGCGATTGGTGTCGCTCAACCGGTGTCCATTCGCGTTGATACTTTCGGTTCTGCCGCAGCAGGTCTTAGTGACGAGCAGATTGCCGAACACATTATGCATCTTGAAGCATACAAAGGTCACGCGGCGTTCACCCCTGACTGGATTATCGGCCGTTTAGGCCTGCGTAATCCCACTGGTTATACCGACCCTAATGGTTGGACATACCGCAAAACAGCCTATCATGGGCATTTCGGTCGTGATCTTTTCCCATGGGAAAAACTCGACCTCGTTACCGAACTCCACTCGATGTCTACATTACGTGCATCTTGTTAATAACATGACAACTACCGAACAACAAAATTACAAAGTAGCGGATTTATCTCTAGCTGCTGAAGGCCGTTTACTTATCGATTGGGCAGAGGCTCGCATGCCAGTGCTGATGTCATTGCGCAAAAAATTCGAAAAGACTAAGCCTCTTGCTGGGCACCGTATTACAGGTTGCTTGCATGTTACTAAAGAAACTGCAGTATTGATTCGTACCCTGCGTGCTGCGGGTGCAGATATTGCGTGGTCAGGATGCAATCCTCTTTCAACGAATGATGCAGTTGCTGCAGCGTTGGCTGAAGACGGCATAAAGATGTATGCTTGGTATGGTCAAAATACCGAAGAATTTTACTGGTCCATCGATCGCACTTTAGACTTCAAGCCGACCATGACGCTTGATGATGGTGCAGACTTGATTTTCCGTGTGCACAACGAGCACCCAGAATTGTTTGCCGACATTGTTGGTGGCTCCGAAGAAACCACTACTGGTGTGCATCGCCTACGCGCAATGGCAGCCGATGGTAAGTTGATGTATCCAGTAATCGCAGTAAACGATGCCGAGACTAAATGGGATTTCGATAACGTTTACGGCACCGGCCAATCTTCTCTAGACGGCATTCTGCGCGCAACTTCAGTGTTGCTAGCCGGTAAGAATTTCGTAACAGTAGGCTACGGTCACTGTGGTAAAGGTTGTGCGATGCGCGCCAAAGGAATGGGTGCGAATGTTATCACTACCGAAATCAAAGCTACTGCCGCTCTTAAGGCTACGCTCGAAGGTGTACGTGTGATGAAGATGGATGACGCTGCCAAGATTGGCGACGTGTTCATTACCACTACCGGTATGAAAGACGTAATCGTCGGCCGTCACTTCGCTGCAATGCGCGATGGTGCAATCGTATGTAACACCGGCCACTACGATTGTGAATTGAATCTAGGCGACCTTAAAGAGCTTGCTGTTTCATCACGCAAAATGCGCGACAACTGTGTCGAATACACTCTTGAAAACGGCAACCGCATTTACGTGTTGGCCGACGGACGTCTCGTCAACTTGGCTGCTGCCGAAGGTCACCCATCAGAAGTGATGGATATGAGCTTCGCTAATCAGTTCCAGGCGATGATGATGCTTGCTGAACAAGGTGCCGATTTGGCTAACGGAGTGCATGAACTTCCAGAAGAACTAGACCAAGAAATTGCTAAGATTAAGTTAGACTCAATGGGGCTTGGTCTCGACGAGCTGACTCCTGAGCAGGTCGTTTACGCTACAGACTACTCACAAGGTACATAATGATTAATTCACGAATAAATTCTTTAAAGAATAAGGGCTTCACCCTTATGGAGATGATGGTTGTATTGCTTATCATCGGCATCCTCAGCGGCACTTTCGTAGTGAACGCTCCAGGATGGATTGACAAGGCAAACATGACGGCATCGCAGAAGAATATGTCGCGAATTTACGCAACCTTACTCGACTATCAAGGCAATCACGATGGTGCATGGCCACGTGACCAGGGACAGAAGTTTTTCTTGCGCCCCTGGAAAGACGGCATGGTCGAGAAAACAGAGCAGCAGGCTAAGATGTACTTTAGTCCATCTGAATCTTTCAACGACATTATGTTGTACAGCGGTATCGAAGACGAAGATCTCACGATGTCCGAGTACTTAAGTGACTGGGAAGCAATCGGCCCGGGTTACACATCGTATGCTGGCTTTACTACAGCTGGCGATCGCGATCTATTCCGTCGTCTACGTAAGAATCCTGGTTCTACAGCTATCGTTTCTGATGCACATATGATTCATCGTACGGCATTGCTATACCTGACTGCCGATGGCGCAACGCATCGCCTGAATCGTTCCGAGATAGAAGAAGTTACAGGTATCGATCTCGAACTAGATGATATTGAGCCAGGTCCTGGCTGTGAAATGACAGTCTTGCAGACTGTGTCGAACGATTAATGTCACAACTCTTTAACCTACGGGTTTTCGGCTGTCAGATGAACTTCTATGACGGCGAGTTAATTCGCGCCGCATTCATTAAGCGGGGCTGGACTGAAACCGAAGACATCAACGAAGCGCAAGTGCACATGTTTCATACATGTTCGGTACGCGAAAATGCTGAAGAGCGCGTCCATGGTTTGCTCGGAGAACTGCGCCGCTTAAAGAAGAATGATCCGTCAATCGTCATTGCTGTAATTGGTTGCATGGCCGACCGCGAAGGCAAAGATCTATTCGAACGTGAACCACACGTCGATATCGTTTGTGGCTCACGACATTTTCCGAAGTTGCCTGACCTAGTCGCGAAAGTGCAAGGAGGTGAGCAACGGGTATGCATACTCGGCGAAGCCGCCGAAGTTGTTGACGAAGCGCAACGAGATTTCACCGGCCGCATAGCTAGTTATCAAGCGCATGTCGCGGTAATGCGCGGCTGTGATATGAACTGTACTTATTGCATCGTGCCAAGCGTACGCGGACGTGTTGAGTCACGTCCACAAGATTCAATCATTAGTGAAATAAAACGCTTAGCAGAAGATGGCGTGACAGAAGTGCACTTGCTAGGTCAAACCATCGATTCTTATGGTCGTGATTTGCCTAAAGAAACCCGTCCATCTTTGGCAAGCTTGCTTGACGAAATTGAGCACATCGAGGGTATCGCACGCATTCGAATGGTGACTTTGCATCCGTCGTACATTGATCAGCAATTGGTCGATGCAATGGCGCGCTCAACCAAGTTCATGCGTTTTTTGCCAGTACCATTGCAGTCGGGCTCTGACCCAGTATTGAAGGCAATGAAGCGTGGGTATACCTTAGAGCTTTACCGCAAGCGCATCAAACTACTAACCACAGTCATGCCCGATCTTGAATTAATCTCAGATTGGATTGTAGGCTTTCCTGGTGAAACAGATGATGACCACCTTGAGTCCGAAGCAGCGATGCGCGAATTCGGATTTTTACAGTCTTATGTGTTCCAGTATTCGCCACGTCCTGGCACCGTATCGCATGCGGGCGAAGACGACATCGTGCCGCAACAAAAAGCGCGCCGCAATCACCGTCTATTAGATTTGCAACGCGAAATCGCCAAGTCTAAAACACCATTGATGGTTGGTAAAAAGTCTCAGATTCTAATCGAGCGTCCGGATAAGAAAAACCCTGGCTTTTGGTTTGGACGCATTCATAACGGACATTACTGCCTACTACCAAGCCGCGACGGATTTGCTCCTGGGCAGGTTTACGACGTAGATCTAGTCGACTACAATGGTAAATCTTTAGTTGGCGCTGATAATTTAACAGCACAGCAAATAGAGGCCCTGGTAGTTGCTACTCCCGAAGCATTGATCTCCGAATTCACGGTTTGAGCCAAAGAAATTTCAATCTTATGCAGCGCGCCTTTGCAGAGGCCGCACATAGCGATTGGTTATTCACGGCGCCAAATCCTTTAGTGGGTGCCTTGGCTCTAGAGAACGGGCATGTTGTTGGCTACGGACATCATGCACAGTTTGGCCAGGCGCATGCCGAAGAAATGGCTTTGCTTGGCAATCCGTCCGCCGACGAGTTATATGTTAGCTTAGAACCATGTAGTTCAAGTGGAGCATCGAAGAAGCGTCCAGCTTGTTGTGTAGATATTATTCTAAAATCGCAAGTCAAGAAAGTCGTCGTCGGAGCGCTCGACCCAGATGCACGGCACGCTGGCTCGGGTATCGAGAAACTACGCGCACAAGGCATAGAAGTAACCTTGCTCGAGTGTGATGAGCAGTTCACTGCGCAAAACCCAGCCTTCTTGCGTCACCTCAAACGCGCAGTGCCTTTCACAATTGTTAAATGGGCCGCTAGCGCAGATGGTTTTATTGCCGCGAGTAGCGGTGAATCACAGTGGATTAGTAACGAAAAATCGCGCGCCGAAGTGCATCGCCTACGCGGTGCATCACAAGCGATTGCCGCTGGCGGCGGTACAGTTGCTGTTGACGATCCGCGTCTTACAGCTCGCAATGTTGAGCATAATATTTTGAACTGCAAAGTTCTGATTGCTTGTGCTGATAAAGTATCTAGTGAGCATAAACTTTTAGCAGATGATTTGCAGCGCTTATGGTTCGATACTGGCGAACAAAACCACCCATGGGCGACATCGAATGATGTCTTTAGTGTTTGTGCTAACCAAGAGTCACGTGTCGACTTATCGATCGTCTGGAAACAATTACGCGAAACGCATCATCTTAATCGCGTGTTTGTCGAAGGCGGCGCACGTTTAGTAAATACACTGATTAAAGAAGGCTTAGTGCATGCCATTGTTAAATACGAAGCGCCTATTTTGCTTGGTGGGGGGCTGTCGGCCATTGCTGCCGACGGTTTTGAAAGCCCACAGCAGGCTTTGAGGTTGAGCCACGAACTACGTTGCGACCATGAGCAAGATTTGCGTCGCGCTTGGCTAGTCGATTAAGTCGAGATCGCTTAAGTGTTGCCAAGATTCAATGCCAGCCGCCGCGCTGTGTTTGACTAGCACCAAATCTAAGCGTGCCGGACGTGAACAATAGTTGCGTTCACCAAGATATAGGCAAGCTTGCGAAAGGCGGCGCAGTTGTTTACGGCTTACGCAATCGTAGCCATCAAGCCACCTAAAGCTAGCACGTGTTTTAACCTCGACAATAACTAAATTGCCTAAGGAGTCTTTTGCCACGATATCGAGTTCGGCGAACGGGCAGCGATAGTTTTGCTGCAGTATGCGCCACCCTTTGTTGCGCAATTGTAGGCAAACATAGCTCTCGCCACGTTTGCCAATGGATTGCTGATCTACACTGCTCATGATTTCTGTGAGCAGCGAAGTCGCGGTTACTTTTCTGGCTCTGCTTGAGTAGACGCGCGACGACTCACTGCGACACGGTCAAACTTTAGACGCACGTTATCGCTAATCTTTAAAGTGATCGTGTGCTCATCAAGAGAGGCGATAACGCCATGCATACCGCCGGCAGTTACCACATCATCTCCTTTGGCTAGGTCACTTTGGAACTCAGTGCGCTTTTTCTGGCGCTTTTTCTCTGGGCGAATAACAAATAGATACATGAAGCCAAAGAGTAGGGCAATCATAATCCAGAAGCCGCCTCCAGCTTCGCTTGAGGGCGGTTCAGCACCTGAATCAGGTGTCGAAGACTGGACGACTTCAGCAGTCGCATCAGAATTGACAACAGGGTTGTTGCTGAAGGTAACGGTGGAATCGGGGCTTTCACCGCCTTGAGAGAGGACAAACATTTCTATTATGGTTGGCATGTTAATGAGGAGTCAGCGATAATGTGACGAGCTATTCTAGCACATCCACAATCATGTCATCCAAGCGAGTACTTGTAGCGCTTTCGGGCGGAGTCGACTCTAGTGTCGCAGCCTATTTGCTGCAGCAACAGGGGTACGAGGTAATTGGTGTTTTCTTGCGTAATGGCGTCGAAAAACCGGCAGTTACAACCTCGGCGAAGCAGGGATGCTGCTCGGTAGAAGATTCGCGCGATGCGGCAGCCGTGGCTAGCCATTTGGGCATCGCTTTTCATGCAATAGATATGCACGAAGAGTTTCAGTCGATTATTGACTATTTTGCCGAAGAATATCAACAGGCGCGCACGCCCAATCCATGCATGCGCTGTAACCGTGATATTAAATTCGGCAAACTCTGGGAACTAGCAGCAGCCGTCGGTGCTGAATACCTTGCAACCGGACATTACGCGCGCATCATCCGTGACGGCGACGACTACCAATTGCATCGCGGCGTTGACGTCTCGAAAGATCAGTCCTATGTGGTGTTCCCGTTAGGTCCTGATACTTTGTCGAAAACTTTGTTGCCGATTGGCGAGTTAGATAAAACTCAAACCAGAGAAATCGCCAAGCAGGCCGGATTGATGATTCACGATAAAGCAGAAAGTTTCGAGATTTGCTTTGTTCCTGAAAACGACTACCGTGCATTACTTGCCGACCGCGAGCAACTCGGAAAGCCGGGCCGCATCATTGACGCCGATGGTCAGCAACTTGCAACACACGCCGGACATGCTGGTTTCACTCGCGGTCAACGCCGTGGCTTAGGATTTGCCTCTAGTCAGCCGATGTACGTGATCGACATCAACCCTGAAAATGGTGACGTCCTCGTTGGGCCGCGTGCTGCAACGACTTGCCAATCGCTAACCGCAAACGACTTTCATTGTTTTGGTACCGAATTAAAAGTTGGCGACATCTGGACGGACATTACCGTGCAATACCGTTCCGCCTTTCAAGAGTTCAAGGCAACTCTCGAATGTTTAGCCGACGGAGAAGTGCGCATCGATTTCGTGGATCACGTCGAATCTATTAACCCCGGGCAAGGCGTTGCCGTTTACCGCCAACAACAATTACTTGGCGGAGGATTTATCAGCAGTGTCGACTCGCAGCACTTCCTTAGCGTTTGATGTTGCACCGCATTTTGTTCGCCTTGTCCGCATTAGCTTTAGTGCTAGCGCTTAGTCAACCAGCGACCTTATCCAAGCAACAAAACTGGTTTTTACTTGATGCGTCACCAAGTGTGGGTTCGCACTTAACGCTCGAAGATTATCTCGCGCTGGGCAAGATTGCCGACTTCGATAACTCGCTATTGCTCGATGCCGCGTCAAGCAAGCGCTTGCGTAAATTCCCAGATAAGGATTGGCTCGACACAAAAGATCTAGCGAGCGCATTATCAAAGATGTCAAGCGAAGTTCCAAGCGGCTCGAAGCTCTATGTCTTTAGCGATGGACGCGCATTGAGTCGTTTAAACGACGACATCTTGAATGGAGTGAATGTGGCCTTTGTGCAACTACACGACAGCGCCTTGATCAGGCATATTGCCTGCCCCACATATTTCGACGGTAGTTCTAAACTTCAGATTGATATTTTGCTGAATAGTCCGATTGGTTCTGCGACGAGCATTAGCGTTGAGACCGCACAAGAACTATTGTCTGCTCCACGTTTCGATTACATCAGCGAGTTGCATCTTCGCCTAGAATTACAACCGCAAGCTACGGCAGCTGATTTCGAATTCGATATTCTATTAGACGGAACCACGTTGCAGCATCTAACAGTCAAGCACAGTAAGTTGCCGCAACTAAAAATAGTGATGCCACCGATTGATGCCGAGCAATTACAACAGCTTCTTGACTCAGGCATAAGCTGTGCGATTGGCTATCCGCAACCGTCAAGCCTTCAGCAGCTTAAAGCACCCCTTAACCCCTTTACTGTACAGCAGCAGCAATTGCCCACAGTAGTCTGCTTACTCGACACTTCAGGCAGCATGGATGGCAACGGTTTAAACCATGCGCGAAGTGCCTTGCGCGAAGTATTAAAGAAGGACCTAGCGGTTGAGCTGTTGATCTACCCATTCAACTCAAGCTTGCTGCCGCCATTGGCCGCAGTCGAACAACTGGATGACTTGCGAGCCTTTGGTGCAACAGACATCGCTAACGTTATCTCAAAGTTAGCGCAACTCAATTTAAATCCACAACGCTTGCTCATCCTTAGCGATGGCCAAAGTCAAATACCAGAAGGTGGATGGCGTCCACAAATGGCAAGTTTGTTTGCTAACGCTCAAATCAGTGTGTTGCCATGCACCGTCGATGCGCAAATAGAATCCTTGCAGCAGCTCGGGGAATTAGTCGTCGAAGGTGAGCTACTTGAACGTCTACAGCAGCAGTTAGATGCCGCAGCGCAAACCGACAACTCCGACGGCCACTTATTGAATCAGCAATTCTTTACTGCGGCCCAGACCTTCACGCTCGACCAAGCGCATCCCGTTTTTGATGCGGCGCTTGATGCCAATGTGCTCTATGCTGATGCGGCTAATCATCCGCTGCTATGTGTAGATTTCTTTGATGGCGCGCGTTTGTATTCCATGGCTGGCACAATATCCAACAATCAATATCAGCAACTTTCGGCAATCGAGCAAAGTCTGAGTCAAACAAAAAAATGGCGCATGACCAAGGATGGCCTCTTGATATATTCTGCCAATGTGCCACGCATTATACAAAATGGAATTACGCGGCCGCTGCATTTAAGTGATGCTACAGCCGACAATAATTTGTTTGTTGCAGATGTGTCGCCGTTATATGCAACAGAGCTGCACTTGCCGGGGCTAGCGCAGCCAATATCTATTCAGCCGTCTATCTCAAGCGAGTTTTCCTCTTCAACACTACCTTTTTTACAGTGGTTAAACCGGCGAGACCAAGCATTTAGTGAAATCAATGTTTTTGCATTGTTTTGCGCGCTGAGCCTGTTTTTAGGTGGATATTTCGTATATCATCGTGCTTACGATGACTGAGCTATACTTTTGTAATGTGTGTCAACAATCTGTACCGCAGATTAAGCTAGATATAGGTGATGCTATTAGGCATGGTAAGCGTATTATTTGCGCTGATTGTGCCGACACTTTAGTGATGGCCACCGAATTAGAACCGGCAAAAAAAGAATGGGGCATATCGCCATTAGTGATTATTTTCTTCATGATGACTTGGGCGTCTTTTGCTTACATGTACATGGATCAGCAAAATTTCATTGCGACAATGCAGAATTCGCAGACAGACATCACTGCTGAAAATCGCCGGCTGAGTGCTACGCTCGCAGCTTACAAAAGAGCTCTAAGTAGTGAAATGGGTGACAGCTCTGCGCTATCTGCGATGGCGCGCGATGGCATCGAAAAAGATGTCGAAGAAAAGCACCACTTGTTGCGCGACGCTTTAGCACGTCAAGCAATAAGTATCGAAGACTTAAGTGGCTCGCCACAACGCATCACAGTTCTAGAACGCCAGCAGGGACTGAACTCAGCAGAACTTGAATCCATTGCCGAAAGTGCCCGTGAAATAAGAGTCGGGCAGCAAGTGCTTAGAGACGAAGTCACTTCTTTAAAGCGTGATTTCAATGCCGCGCCGGCACCGATTATTGTAGAAGAATCTTCGTTTGCAGCTGGCGTTAAGGTCTTGATCGAGAACCTAAGTGATAGTGATCCTAATATTCGCTTTTCGGCTCTCGAAGAAATCGCGAATCATAACGATCCTAACCTGGTGCTTTTTGTAGCTCCTTTGCTACAAGATAGCTACGAGTTTTGCCGCTATCAGGCTGCAACTACTTTGCGCCAATGGTCGGCTTTGTCGGCTGTACCGCAGCTAATAGAAGCTCTTGATGACTCGTTTGAATTTGTGCGCAAAGAGGTGAATGTTGCCCTTGAGGCAATAACTAAAGAAAGTGTCGGCTATAACCACAAGAACGAAGAAGCGAAACGTCTCGCTTCGCAGCAGGCCTGGCGTGATTGGTCGATTAAAAACGGCTTCTAGGCTGTTATTATTTGTAGGGTAGGGTAAAATTCGAACCTGTTTGTTAGCCAGCCACCTCAGTTCTGGCCTCAACCCTCTTAAATAATGAAAGTAACAGTAGTAGGCGGCGGATTCGTTGGCATGACATGTGCCCAGCGTTTGGCCGAACAAGAAGTGGCCGAAGAAATCGTTTTAATCGACGTACTTGAAGGCCGTCCTCAGGGCATTGCGCTCGACCTTAATCAAGCTGCTGCCGTCGAAGGCTACCAGGCTGTGGTCACCGGCACCAACGACCCTAAAGATACTTACGGTTCAGATTTGTTCATCATGACGGCCGGTCTGCCGCGCAAGCCAGGCATGGACCGCTCCGATTTGCTCGAAGTGAATGGCAATATCATTAAGGCTGTTGCTGCATATATCAAAGAAGGTTCACCAGACTCAAAAGTTATCGTGGTGTCTAATCCACTTGATACGATGGTCTACCTTATGTCACAAGCGCTAGGTTTCGAAACCAGTCGCGTGGTAGGTATGGCAGGCGTTCTAGATTCAGCACGCATGGCTTTCTTCATCTCCGAGATCAACGGTGGCGGCATTAAAGATGTGCGCTGCATGGTGCTTGGCGGTCACGGCGATTCAATGGTTCCTTTGCCACAATTTTCAACTATGGACGGCGTCTCAATCGAGGCCACTTTGCCTAGTGAAGAGATTGATGCGATAAACCATCGCACTCAACATGGTGGCGCAGAAATTGTAAACCTGCTTAAAACAGGTTCTGCTTTCTACGCTCCTTCAGCTGCTGCGGTAGCAATGGCGAAATCTATTTTGCGCAACGAACGCCGGCTCTTGCCGTGTGCTGCACACCTAGATGGTCAGTATGGCCTCGAAGGTATCTACATGGGAGTTCCATGTGTGCTCGGCGCTAATGGCGTAGAGCGTATCGTTGAAATAGAGCTAGATGATGCCGGCCGCGACAAGCTAAATGCTTCTGCCGCAGCGATTCGTGCCGATATCGAAACCCTTAAAGAAAAAGGACTGCTGTAAGCACTGATGCTTGAAAAAACGATATCGCGTACTAAAATCCTAGCTACATTAGGGCCAGCTTCTGGCTCAGCAGCTAGGATAAAGGCAATGGTTAAGGCCGGAGTGACTTGCTTCCGCCTTAATATGAGCCATGGTAATGACGAAGATCGTCTCGAGTACATCAAACATATTAAGTCTGCCCGCACCGAACTTAATCGCTCAATAGGCATTTTGGTTGATCTACGCGGACCACGTATTCGATTAGGCAAATTCGAAGGAAAGCGCGATTTAGTGAAGGGCAGCACAGTGACCTTGAAGGTTGGTAAAAGTAGTTCTTCCGATTCGGTATTACCTGTTGATTACAAGAACTTAGCAAGCGATCTAAAGCCAGAGCAGCGAGTCCTTATTCGCGATGGCCGTATCGCTTTAGTCGTAGACAAGGTGATAGATTCTAAAACGATCATCTGTACTGTGCGCCGCGGCGGAATAATTTCAGCTAATCAAGGTGTTAACTTGCCAGACACGATTGTTTCGGCTCCAGCGTTGTCCGCCCGTGATCGCAAGGACATTAAATTTGCAGTAGAAAATGAATGCGACTGGATAGCTCTAAGTTTTGTACGCACGGCAGATGACATAAACGCAGTACGTCGTCAATTAACTAGGCACAAATTCGAAATACCGATTATGGCAAAGATAGAGCATCCGATGGCAATAGATAATTTGTCCGAGATCATCGCTGCTTCTAATGGAGTGATGGTTGCGCGCGGTGATTTGGCCGTAGAAATGGGACACGAAGTCGTTCCCACTTTACAGAAACGTATCGTGCGTGAAGCAATCACAAACGCTATACCAGTCGTCGTTGCCACACAGATGCTTGAATCGATGATTGAAAATGCTGAACCAACGCGCGCAGAAGTGTCCGATGTCGGTAATGCGGTCATTGATGGGGCAGATGCGGTAATGTTGTCCGGAGAAACGGCAGTAGGGGCTTACCCCGTTGAGGTTTGCCGAATTATGCGTCGTATCGCTAAACGTACAGAAGATGCGCAATTTGAAGATGTATGGCGGCTGCGACCGAGCATTGTGCCTACGGCCGGCCTCCCTGATACATCACCAGAAATGGCGATTACCAATGCCGCTGTATATACTGCGCACAAATCTAAAGCCGCACTGATTCTGGCATTTACAGAGTCTGGTCGTTCTGCTAGACTGTGCAGCTCATTTAGGGCCAAGCTTCCCATAGTAGCTTGCACCATGAATGATCGTTCCTTTCATCGGATGTCATTGTTCTGGGGTGTTTCACCAGTACGTATACCCAAAGTGTCGCGAATCCGCGATATGAATAAGTATGCGGCTAAAGCGCTCTCCGAACATCGCTTCGTGCGTTCCGATCAACTTGTAGTAGCTTTAACCGGGTCATTTGCCGTTTCTGGTGCTACCAACACAGTCAGGTTAGTGCCCTTTAATAGGTTCACTCCGTCAACTAAATAATAAAATGCCTAAAGGCCGTAAAAGAAAAGTCCGTAAGTCGAATGTCAAGCGTCGTAAGTATGGCTTCCGATCTCGCTCACAAACTCCTGGTGGACGTGCAGTTATCCGTCGTAAGCGCAAGAAGCGCGGTAAGTTCTTGAGCCCTGCGTAAAGCTAATACAAGTATTAGCCCGTTATAAACGCACGCAATGTGATATTGTGTCCGTTTAGTATTTGTTTAAGAAGTCCCAATTTATCGGGGCTTAAATTCTTTAACACGTATATTTTATTTTCAGCACTTTGTCCGCTTAGCTTGCGGAAAAAAGCCATTAACTTGGCGCTATAGTCGAACTTCGACTCACCCTGAGTCTCTTCGGCAATACTTTTTTGCCGTTTTTTACTAGCAACGGCAAGCACTATCTCTTCTAATTCTTCTTCGCTAAGATTTAGTTGAGCCACAGCTTGCTTCAAGATTTCTTTCGCAGTATATTTATTGTTCGCTAACCAACTCAAAAAGCCAGAGCGTCGAACACTAACGGTTATTTCTTTGCGCGACAAATTGCGCGACACAGCTTTCGGCGAACTAGTTTTCTGAGTATTTCCGGCATGCTTCACTAATAATCGAGCACCATTGTTTCGAGTCTGTGGCTGATCGACGGTCTTGTATGTAAACCGGTTATCCTGTTCAATTAATGCCGTTTTAGTGTCGCCCGTTGAGACAGGCAGGAGCTGGCGCTCAATAACTCTTAATGCTTCGATTGCTACGACGTCTTCATTAACGTTGGCAACATCTTCTGCGGAGTCGGGGTTGAGGGGGTTGATGTCTTGGAAGGCAACTGCTGCCAAGCCATTTGGTGTAAGCTCATTGCCTGTAAATGGTTGTGAGACAATTGTCGCAGGCGCAAGTCTAGGTCTTATTTGCCTGTCCACGCTCTTGCCGCCATCGGAATGCGCCTGAATCGCATCGCTATCGCTTGACAGCTTGTACATTACTTCGCTAGCCAATGAGAAGCTGATTAGGACTGCAGCAATGCAGACTAGCACGAAATTGGGACGTTGGGTCCTGTTCATGTTAATATGACATAACAATTTATGACGATGTTCCCACAAATTAGCTAATTATCTGAGCAATTCAGATATGGCAGAAGTATCCTATTGCCCTCATTTACATGACTTAACCAAATGAAAGTCCACGAATACCAAGGGAAAGAAGTCCTCGAACGCTACGGTGTACGCACTCAGCGCGGGATTCTTGCTACAACTCCAGAAGAAGCGCAAGCAGCTTTTGAAAAACTCGCCTCAGAAGGGCACGAATTAGCAGTCGTCAAAGCACAGATACATGCCGGTGGGCGTGGCAAAGGCGGAGGTGTCAAGCTCGTTAAGAGCGGTGTCGAGACCAAAGAGGTCGCTGACAAGATGCTAGGCATGATGCTTAAAACTCACCAAACAGTTCCTGAGGGGCAGCTGGTGCGCAAGCTGTTTGTCTGTGAGGGCCTAGACCTCGCGCGTGAACTTTATGTTGGCATCGCTCTCGATCGTCACCTTGGGCTACCTGTCTTGATGGCCTCTGCCGAAGGCGGAGTCGAAATCGAAACCATCGCCGAAGAGCGTCCGGAAGCATTGTTGCGCCTGCCAATTCAGTTAGCCACAGGGCTAACCAGAGAGCAAGCGGCAGAAGCTGCCGACTTCCTTGATCTAGAGGGTGTGTTAAAGGACAACGCTATCAACTTTCTAATGTCATTGGCTAAAGCCTACATTGAACTTGATTGCGAGATTGCTGAAATAAACCCTTTGGTTATTACAGAAGATAACCAAGTCGTAGCACTTGATGCAAAAATCAGTTTTGATCCAAATGCGCTTTACCGCCATCCAGATTTGGCCGCGATGCAAGACATCTACGAAGAAGATGCTCGCGAAGTTGAAGCTGCAACTTTTGGTCTGAATTACATTACGCTCGACGGCTCAATTGGCTGTATGGTGAATGGCGCTGGCTTAGCAATGGCAACGATGGATACTATCCAGTTGCACGGCGGCTCACCCGCTAACTTCCTAGACGTAGGTGGTTCTGCTACCGAAGAAGCTATTACTGAAGCCTTCCGCATTATTCTTTCTGATGAAAATGTAAAAGGTATTTTAGTAAACATTTTCGGAGGAATCATGAAGTGTGATGTTATTGCGCGTGGTGTTATCGCTGCCGCAAAGAACGTCGATCTAAGTCTTCCACTCGTCGTTCGACTCGAGGGAACTAACGTTGAGGCCGGGCGCGCGCTACTTAAAGATAGCGGACTCGCTTTGATCTCTGCCGATTCACTTGATCACGGCGCTAAGCTCATTTGTGAGGCAGTTAAGTAACGGATAATACTATGGCAATTTTCATCAACGAAGACACTAAAGTAATCTGCCAGGGTTTTACTGGCAAAAATGGCACCTTCCACTCCGAGCAAGCAATTGCTTACGGTACGAAGATGGTTGGCGGTGTAACTCCCGGCAAAGGTGGGCAAACACATTTGGGTTTACCCGTATTTGACAAAGTCGCTATGGCTAAGGCCGAAGTCGGAGCAGACGCAACTGTTATCTACGTTCCAGCAGCTTATGCCGCGGCCTCAGTCATCGAAGCTATCGAAGCTGAAGTAGAACTGATCGTGTGCATCACTGAAGGCATCCCGGTGCTTGACATGGTGCGTGTTAAAGACGCGCTCGCTGGTTCTAAATCACGCGTTATTGGCCCTAACTGCCCAGGCGTAATTACACCTGGTGATAATAAAACAGGTTGTAAAATCGGCATTATGCCGGCTTACATTCATAACCCTGGCACGGTAGGTATATTGTCACGTTCTGGCACGCTTACTTACGAGGCGGTCTGGCAAGTAACTCAAGAAGGGCTCGGTCAATCAAGTTGTGTGGGTATTGGCGGCGATCCAATTCCTGGCACGAACTTTATTGATGTGCTACGCGCATTCCAAGACGATCCCGATACAGACTCGATCATTATGATTGGCGAAATCGGTGGTACTGCAGAAGAAGAAGCTGCCGAGTTCATCCAAAGTGAAGTGACTAAGCCAGTGGTTGGTTTTATCGCAGGACAAACAGCTCCTCCAGGTAAGCGCATGGGCCATGCTGGCGCGATTATTTCTGGTGGTAGTGGTACAGCTGAATCAAAGATAAAAGCTCTCGAAGCTGCTGGTGTGCGTGTTGCACCAACGCCATCCGATTTAGGTTCAACTCTAGCTGCATTGCGTGCCGAGTAGTTTCTCGTATCGTCATCCACGTAGCGGCGAATGGGCGCATAACCTATCTGCTAATATCGACGATGACGTGCGTAATACCTACATCGAACCTATATGGGACGAGCTCTTAGCAAAGGGCTCGTCTCATTTGCGTATACTCGAAGTCGGCTTTGGCCGCGGATATAACTGCGCAGAATTGATCCATCGTTGCCAACAAAATCCGGGCATGCAGATGTCGATTGTCGGTCTTGAACCGTGCCCGGATATTTTACAGCCATGGCCCGCTGCGCCCGAAAATTGGATTATGCCATGGTGGGCAAATAATGAAACACATTATGCTGACCCCGCGCAGGGCTGGGAGCTAGAAATACGCGCTTTACCGGCGCAGCATCCACAGGCTTTTGCGGGTGGCCCATATGATGCGATTATCGTTGATTTGTTTTCGCTGAAGCAGCATCCTGAGCATTGGGCCGACCCATTTATCGCAAATATGAGCGCCGCGGTGGCACCAAAGGCACTATTGTCGAGCTACTCTTGTGCCAGAGTCTTTCGTGATAAGCTAAGCAACTGCGGGTGGCGTCCACAGGTGTTGCGGCGTGAGGATTGGCGCGACACGCTTGTGGCTGTTTTCGATGGTTAATTCAAGACGCGAGGCATATAATATGAGTATTAATCATGAAATTGCGTCCATCACATTACGTTCTTGTTCCGGCCATGGCTTTGTTGCTTCCAAGCTGCATGCTTGGCCCAACCGAAATCGGTTTAGTCGCTTTAGTCGTACTGCTGCTATTTGGCGGAGCAAAGCTGCCACAATTGATGCGCGGTATGGGTTCTGGTATCAACGAATTTAAGAAGGGGCTCAAGGAAGGCGATGAAGATGATGCAAGTGTTGACGCTGATAAAGACGACACTCCAAGTAAAGATTAATGAATATAATTCATTCCGTGTCGCGCGCATCGTGGGCCGGACTGCTTTTAGCCGGAGGCGACTCGCGGCGAATGGGCAGCAACAAAGCTGAGTTGTCGTGCGCCAATCTCAAGGGCGAAAGCTTGCTTCAGCATGCATGTCAGCAATTAAGAGCAGTGATTGATAATAACTTTTTACTAGGTAAGCAACCTGAGAGTTGCCCAACTGATTTTGCTTTCATCGCAGATACAGCGCTGTCGGGTGGCGCATTGCCGGCATTGCAAGAGTTTTGTCGTAATAGCACCTTTGAGCATTTAATGTTAATACCCATTGATATGCCATTGCTTGATGCTGTTGACTTGCAGTCGCTGATGAAGCTTGCCGAGTCATCAAAAGGTAAAAGCTTTATTTGTCAAAACCAAGATCAACAATTTGGATTTCCAGCAGTGCTACACAATTCAGACTTTAGTGCTATTGAAAAGGTCGAACACCGTAAACTGTTCGTCGCTTTAAAAGGAATCGGGGCAGAAGTCGTGCCTGCAAATTTAATTAGTTCGCAAAACTTACTTAACGTAAATACCCCGCAACAGTGGCAGAACTTTTCTGCTATGTCAAACAATGACTAGTACTCTGCCAGATATCCTCGGCGAAGTCGGCGAGCAACTCGAACCACAATTGCAGCAGGTTCAAGAGTTCATCGATCGCGAGTTGTTAGTCGGCAGTGACACTATGCAGCCGCTTCTTGATTATGCGGCGCAGTTCCAAGGTAAGCGCTTGCGTGCGATGACGGTGCTGTTAGTCGCGAATGGCTTCGGCGAAGTAAACCAAAACCATATTCGAGTTGCAGCTTATGTTGAGATGATTCATACCGCGACGTTGATGCATGATGATTTACTTGATGCTGCTAGTGAACGCCGCAAACTTGATTGCGTGCACATCGAATGGGGTGCACACGCGGCAGTATTGCTTGGTGACTGGATATATTCTTCTGCTTTCCGGTCTTCGACTCTTATGGCTGACCAAACGGCTTCACGTATTTTGTCCGATGCAACCAAACGTGTTTGCCAAGGTGAGATAGAGCAAAACTTAACGCGTGGCAACTTTGCTTTGTCAGCTGAAGATTATCTAAAGCAAATAGACCGCAAGACGGCAGCATTGTTCGATGCGGCGGCATCCTTAGCAGCTTATTATTCTGGCGCTAGCCATGATGCCTGCGAAGCGATGTCTAGCTTTGGCATGTTGGCAGGGCGCGCTTTCCAAATAGCTGACGATTTACTCGATGTCTCTGGTAATGAAGATGTAGTCGGTAAATCACTCGGAACAGATCTCGCTAATGGTAAATTGACTTTGCCTTTGATGAATCTGCGTGACAATCTCAACCCCGAGCAATGCAGCGAGCTGCAACAATTGTTTGGCAACGATGGCGCCGGCAATGTGAATGTTGCCGAGAAATGGCCAACTGCGTGGCAAGCTGCTTCCGAAAAAACACGTAGCCAGTTACGCGCTTATATTGATGAGGCCGTTGCTCATTTAGACTGTCTACCCAATCCTGAATACGCAGATGTGTTGCGTGCAATAACTTTTTTCCTCGGTGATCGCGAGTCGTAATAATGCTTCGAAAAGAAATTAACAAACTAGCCAACAGTTGGACTTTCAAGCAGGCATTCGTGCTCTGCGTCTTGCTGTACTTGTGGGCAATGGCTTTGATGTCAGCAGCAACAAGTGTGGTTAATAATGGAGCTCCAGCAACAGCTAGCGCCTGCATGTTTGCTTTGCTGTTGCCAATGTTCTGGTTGCTAGTTTACCGTTGGTATCACGTCCTGAGCTTTTTCAGGTCAGTACGTGTAGCCGTAACCAATATGTGTTTCCTGGCTTTGGGTGCCATGATTGGCGTGCTGATTCAGCAAGAAGATGTCAGTAACCCAACCCCTCAAGGGGCGGTCCAAGAGTTGGTGGCTTTAGGCGAATTACAGTCAACCGATGCGATGACTCAAGTTAGCGATGATGCCCGCTTAGCTTATAGCGACTTCAAGGGCTTCCGCGAAGCAGAGGCGTTTTTCATCTATCACTTGGCAAATAACATCGGCCTGCGCGGACTGCTTGGCTTTGATGGCGAGCAAGCGGGTGACGAAGAACAAATACAGGAGATGCTTGCGAACCTTGATACGCGTTTGCCCGAGATCGAGGCGCGTTTCGGCGAAGAAAAATCTATCGCTATACGCAGTCAGTCCGAAACCGGGCTACGCACACGCGCTAAGAATTCAGAAATATACCAGCTAGAACAGCGGCTGAATGATTCCTTGTTCTCGTTGTTCGTTATCGCCGACAAGTTAGATATGCGACGCGCTTACCGCTCCGATTGGTATGCGATGATGTGGACGATTCTGTTTTTTGGTATTCTGTCGAGCTTGTTGCGTAACGGCTTCAAATTCTTATTGAAGAAAACCAAATGGGGCTTTGCGGTAACGCATACGGGCATGCTGCTTATTATCATTGGTGGTTTGATTGGTCGTACCACCGAAATACGTGGCATTGTCGAATTGAACATCGGTCAAAACAAATCGGCCTATAAATCTTGGTCTGCCGAGCCACTTTCTTTTACCTACAACCCAACCTTTGCCGAAGCAGGTGACCCAACTTTTGCTTTGCAGCTTGACGACTTCCGTGCAGATCAACATGATGTTTTAGACATCATCTATGTCAGCTCCGATGGCGCTGGTGGCTTTCGTACAGAATTTGATTTAGACGAACAGCCCAAATTGCGCGTTTTCGAAGGCCTTAAACAATCTTATGATTATCCCGTTGGTAATCTAAGAGGCGATGCTGCTTTTAGTCTCGAAATCCTTGAGTATGCCGCGCAAACTACAGTAGTGCGTGAACAAGAAAATGTTTTAGACACCATCTATCTCAGTTCCGATGGCGCTGGGGGATTCCGCCGCGACACCGAGTTCGGCGAGCAGCCCACGTTGCGCGTTTTTGAGGGCCTTAAACAATCTTATGATTATCCTATGGGCGATCTAAGTGGCGATGCTGCTTTTAGTCTCGAAATCCTTGAGTATGCCGCACAAACCACAGTAGTGCGCGAACCAGAAACTTTAGCAATAATCAGTTACACCGAGCTTACTGACACGATATTCACTGACCCAGCACCGGCTACAATTAAGCTAAAGCTAACCGGCATTGGCGAAGATGGTAAAGATTATTCAGAAGAAGTCTTCTTGCACGCTGGAGGCGAGGGCGATGGCATTCCCTTTAGTTATTTCTCCGATGACGGTACGCGGCGTATCGTGTGGCTGAAGTTTCATGAAGACCGTTCTCTGATTGTCAGCTACGCCGAGCTTGCTGACACGACATTCTTTGACCCAGCACCGGCTACAATTAAGCTAAAGCTAACCGGGATTGGCGAAGATGGTGAAGATTACTCAGAAGAAGTCTTGTTACACGCAGGCGGTGAGGGCGACCGCACTCGCTTTGATTACTTCTCCGATGACGGTACGCAGCGTAGCGTGGTGCTGAATTTCCATGAAGACCGTTCTCCAGGCTCTATGCCTCTTGAGTGGCAATCAAAGTTGAGTATCCTCGAATTTGATGAAGACGGCAATGCCCAGACCGTTGCGCAAGGTGCGGTTAGAGTAAATGATTACTTTGTCTATGCTGGATATCGTTTTTTCCAAACCAACCACAATCCTAATGATCCAACCTATTCAGGTATAGGCGTGGTTTACGATCCTGGTATCAATTGGGTGCTTTGGGGCTTATACAGTGTGATGAGTGCCACGGCATTCATCTTCTTAATCCGACCATTGATCTATGGTTCGAAAATCCGAGGTACTAAATAATGGAATTTTTCAGCTACCGTCAGTTTCTTGAACTAGGCATGCAAGTCTCCATGCTGCCAATGACGCTTGGTTTTGCACTCTTCATTGCATGGGTCGCCTCGTCACGCAAACAAGGAGACCACAAAGTACTAACAGCACTGTCAAAAGCAACGATGATGTTAACGGGGGTCTCCCTCGCTTTATGTGTCACAGCTATGGCGTTGCGTTACGTCGAAGTGCAGCACTGGCCGGCTCAAACGATGTACGAGGTGATACCCCTCGGAGTTTGTGCGGCATATCTGTCCACACTAGCGCTTTACTATGTGCTTGGATTAAACGCGCGGCGTGGCATTGCGCGCGCATTCGGTGACCTGTTTGTCGCGCTAATCATGACCGGCGGAGTTTTCACTCTGCAATATGTTTTACGGTTAGACCCGACAGGCAAAGCCCTGCCACCGGCACTGCAATCGTACTGGTTTAGTACGCATATCACTG
>JBLINB010000019.1:0-28892 GCA_047638975.1 Myxococcota bacterium | reverse complement strand
ATAATAAAACCTGAAGCAAACATATGGTCGAGCTGCACTTTGATCTTACGGTTTTCTTCATCCGTAGCAAAAGTTTCGCGGTAGTTACGTGGCGCGTGTTCTTTAAAATGCACACGAAACATCGAGCCGCCACCGGTGACACAAGCTTTGATATTTGTCTTCTTTATCGCAGCTTCAAGACCAGTCACGAGACGCTGAGTCAATTTATTAAGACCTTCAACCGCCTGCTCGTCAAACGCTTGCATGGCTGCCATGCCTGCAGTTAAAGTCACGGGATTTGCCGAGAACGTACCTGAATGCGGGAAAAGGACCTTATCAGCAAGGGGGTTCATCACATCCATAACCTCGGCGCGACCGGCGAGAGCACCGACGGGGAAACCTCCACCGATGGCTTTGCCCAGCGCAGTCAAATCGGGTTGACAGTCATACCATGCTTGCGCACCCGCAAACTCAGAGCGGAACGTCACTACTTCATCGAGCACCAACAGTGCGCCGTTGTCGTCTGCCCACTTTCGCAATGCCCTAAAAAACTCAGGCTCGGCCTTCATTAAACCCACACGGTGCGGCATCAAGTCGAGCAGGATTGCTGCGATTTCTTCTTTATGCTGATCGAGAATAGCAATCGCCCGCGCAGGGTCATTAAACGGAATCACAATCACATCGTTCAATGCCGAAGTCGGTGTGCCATGCGCGACCGGCACGCTTTGCGGATGATCTTCGCTACCCCAGACTTCGGGTGTCGTCGTTTGACTAATTTCAGCGTAGTCGTAAAGGCCGTGATACGCACCCTCTACCTTTGCAATTTTAGGACGCCCTGTAAATGCGCGCGAAGCTTTAATCGCCCCCATCACCGCCTCAGTGCCTGAATTTACAAAGCGTATTTTTTCGAATGATGGGCAACGCTTGCACAAGTACTCGGCGTAACGCACCTCAATTTCGGTTGCCAGCATGAATGCTGAACCGCGCTGTAACTGTTCGGTTACGGCATTAACGGTACCTGGATGAGCATGGCCATGTAATAAAGAAGCCATGTTGTTAGAGAAATCAATGTACTCAACACCTTCGATATCGGTCACGTTAAAACCCGATGCAAAATCAGCGTAAACCGGATGCGGTGTACGCAAAACGGTATTACGACTCACGCCACCTGGCAGCGTTTTTTGCGCGCGTTGATAAAGCTCTGCGCTTTTAGATTTTATTTCAGGATCTTTCATGAAATCGGAATCAACTTTGCGCCGGTGCGTTCTGCCACATATTCGAAAGAAACCCCAGGGCTTAACTCTACGAGTTGAAAACCTTCAGCTGTAATTTCAATAACAGCAAGGTCGGTGTAAATCCGATTCACTACGCCAGGCCCGGTGAGTGGATAAGTACAAGCTTCAATTAATTTTGGATCGCCCGTCTTGGTGCAATGCTGTGTAATCACATAAACCGATTTCACTCCAGCAACAAGATCCATTGCGCCGCCTACTGCAGGAATCGCATCAGGACCACCTGTTGACCAGTTTGCCAAATCGCCGTTACTCGCGACCTGCAACGCGCCAAGCACGCAAAGGTCGAGATGGCCACCGCGAATCATCGCGAAACTATCTGGGTGCTGAAAGTAACTCGCCCCAGGAAGGGCCGTCACTTGCCGCTTGCCGGCATTAATCAACTCGGGCTCACCCTCACCTTCTGCAGGAGAAGGCCCCATGCCAAGCAAACCATTTTCGGTGTGATAAATAAATTCACGACCGTCGGGCACAAACTGGGTAATCAGCTCAGGGATACCAATGCCAAGATTCACATACGCGCCGTTCGGGATATCCATGGCAACACGCTGCGCCATCTCATCGCGTGAAAGGCCGATTACAGGTTTTTCGGATTTCATGGGTAGGTCACTCCTTCTGCAACAAGTACAGATTCATGAGCGGGGTTGGGTACCACAACCACCCGCTTTACAAAGATGCCCGGTGTGACGATGACTTCGGGGTCAAGCTCGCCGGCTGCAACTATTTCAGCCGTCTGCACAATGGTGACGGCTCCTGCCATCGCCATCGGCGGCGCAAAGTTGCGCGCCGTTTTGTTATAGATGAGGTTGCCGTACGGGTCTGCCTTCAAACTTTTAATCAATGAGAAATCGGCTTTAAGACCGTATTCAAGCACATAATCTTGACCGTCAATAGTGCGACGCTCTTTGCCTTCTTCAAGAATGGTACCCACGCAAGTCGCTGTGTAAAACGCAGGGATTCCGGCGCCACCGGCACGAATGCGCTCAGCCAAAGTACCTTGCGGCACCAACTCTAGCTCGATTGCCCCACTGCGATAAAGCTCTGGGAATACCGTTGAGTTCATCGAACGCGGATACGAGCAAATCATTTTTGAAACTCGCCCCGCTTTAATCAAAGCAGCAAGACCGACCTCGCCACTGCCGGTGTTGTTATTCACCACAGTCAGATTTGTTGCGCCCTGATCAATCAAGGCGTGAATCAATTCGATGGGACTACCTGCTTCTCCGAAACCACCGACCATCACCGTGGCGCCGTCAAAAATATCGGCAACGGCAACAGCTACAGAAGCTACTTCTTTGTTAATCATCTTTCTAGACAGCAAAGCCTTCTTTCGGCTCTTTTACGACACGGGTGTATTCAAACAAACCTGCTTCATCGAACAGGACGCGATCTTCGTAGTCATCGAACCAAACCGCATCAGGGTTACGCCCGACGATACAAACTTTACCCCTCAATGGAGCATCGGCAGCGTTACGCAGCAGTTTGAATATCAACACGCCATTTTCGGAACCCGCCAGACCAGCGATCGGCTCGTCAGTCACCGCGACTACCTCGGTCTTACCCAAGTAGTGCGTGATCGAAAGCCGCGCATGCGCCTCTACACCAGACAAACCTTTTTGCGAATCATTCAAGATTTGCCAAGAAGTTTCAATCGGTATATTAAAGGCCTTATAAGCCACAATATCGCGACCACAGAAGAAGTAATGATTGTTGGCACCGACACGCTTCAAGGCACGTTGCATAATGCGCAACGCGTCAGGGTCGTCGTTAATGCCTTTAATCAATGGCGACTGATTTTCAACGCACAGCCAACCGCGTGACACCAAGCTAGTCATCGCGCGCTCTGTATCAGGATGCCATGCCAGTACACCGGACTCTTCTTCGACGTAATTGTCATCGTCGTCTTTCAGTAAAAACTCGTCGGGGTGATTGAAATGAATCATCATCCGCAAACCTACATGAGGGTAAGTTTTGTGGAAGTTATCGAGCATTGCAAAGAAGGTATCGTCGAAACGATTCGGGAAAAACGCGAGCTCTTTGGTGCCCACACGAATCGATTCAACACCTGCTTCAGCAAGTGCAGCGAACCATGCAGCAATTTTGGAGTTCGGCAAAACCATAGGGTCGCCGCCTGAAAGCAAAATCTCGCGCAATTTCTCGCGCCCTGTCTCGGGGTGTCGCCCGCCGTTTTCAGCAACGATGGTATTATGCGCGTGAACATAGCTGACGATCTCAGGGATTTGTGCCATACCCTTTTTCGCCACCGTACCATCTTGGCGTTCAATTTCTTTACGGCCAATAAGTTCTTCGCGATAGCAGAAACGACAATGCGCGGAGCAAGTCGAAACCACATACATCAAACCCATTTCGTATTTGTGCAGCAAGCCCTCGACCGGGCTGTAGTCCATTTGATTGCCAGGATCTTCTGAACCTTCCATGTTGTTGGTTTCAGATGGATCGGCTTTGACCAAGCGACGGATGGCCTCGCTCTTCCTTCCCATTTCGAAATAATGGCGCGTCATCTTGACGGGCATCCGCGCTTCGACATCGCGCTCGGTGCCTTTCAGCGACTTCAGGATGACAAGCTCGTCATCGGTGTAAAAGCCGCGCATATTTTCGGGCATTTTTTCATCGAAAAAAGGACGTAATCCGTTGATGCTTTCGCGGTCGTAGCGCGGACTTTCGACGGTATCGAGAAAGGCTTGCTCTCTCGCTGATGGAGTGTATTTGGAGTCGTTCATGTTGATGTACGTGTCTAGCGAATTGTACAACTTTCGACTCCTGTTGTACCTCTAGTTAAAGCATTTTTAGCATGAATATTGACAAACTAAGTGCCCAAGTCCTTTTACGGCACACCACCTAAATCATCCCATCCAGCCTCTCGGTCTTTCAACAAGCGCAACCAAGGCGATGAACTATAGGGATAGCCACTAACCGCCGCCAACTCTTCTAAATCATCACGAAGTTGTTGGCTATACGGCCAACGAACATTGCGCAACTCGTAGCCATTGCTCAAAAACAAATCTACCTCGAGGGAGGTCCCCCAGCGTTCGCCAGCATCGACATCGATAGCATCCGCACTGCAATATTTCGCATAACTATTTAGAAGGTTCTGCACTTGCGGCAAAACCTCTAGCGCCAACTCACGACTCGGAAAACGTTGAATCCCTGGACAATAAGCACTGGCCATGTCTAACTCCGGCCCTTCGCGCGCCAATTGTGGCCAATACGGGAAAGTACGGCACTGCTCAGGACGACTCTCGTAAATCGAACAGCGATTACTACCATCTAATAACGAGCATGCGCCATTTTCCTCTTCGCGTAAGGACAAACGCCCGTCTTTGGCATACACAAAACGTTCGATAAAAGCTTCAGACGTCATCTGCTTAGCCGCTGCCATCTGCTCGAGGTCATCCTCTTCTACCCACACATGCCCGTGCCCGACGCGGCAACAATTACCACAACGGTGACAATCAAAATGAAAGGGGTATTGTGCTTGAGACACGATTAGTCGTCGCTAAGGTGTGCCTCGAGGTCGTCGATGAGCTCAGTTGCCGAGGCGTAACGCACATCACGATCTTTGGCCATCATCTTCTCTAAGAAGTAATGCACCATCGGCGATACTTTACCGCTCTTCATCGCAGCGCCCTTCAAAGAATCGAGCACCTGCATGCGCAGCAGTTCTTGATCGTTAGAAGCGACGAAAGGCAGCTCGCCCAAGACTAGGTGATACAAAGTGACGCCTAGAGAATAGATGTCGGCGCGCCCGTCGAGGTCGTTTTGACCCTTGGCTTGTTCAGGAGCTAAATAAGCGGCGGTACCCATAGTAGTGCCTTCGCCATGTCCTCCTTCTAAACCATTGCCGGCAAAACCAAGGTCGATCAATTTAACATTAAACTCGCGGTCGAGCATGATGTTACCTGGCTTGAGGTCGCGATGGATGACACCGTGCTCACGCATACCTTCGAGAGCAATCGCGACTTCACAAATGATGTCAAGCGCTTCGGTCTCGGAGAATTTACGCCCTTGGTCTAACCATTCAAGCAAAGTCTGCCCCGCCACACGCTCCATTTCGAGCACCAAAGTATGCATAAACCGAAACACACGCATGCCCTTGACCACTTGCGGCACCTCTAATGCCTGCAACAACTGCGCTTCTTTAACAAACTGCGCTGCCGAAACCTTATTTCGCGACAAATCAGGACGTAGTATTTTCAGCGCCACCCGTGAAAAATCTTTATCGCGTTTGGCGGCATAGACCTCGGCGGTGCCACCATTACCTAGCAATTTCTCGATGGTATAGCCCGGAATATGTGGTTCGCGCATAGCACGCGTCTTGCGTAAGTGCGCGATATCTGCCGCGCTAAACCCAGAAATTGCCGTTAAAACCTCGTCAAAACCTTGCGATACGCTGCCGTCTAGCACTTGTTGCGCTTGATCTCGTGACAAAAAACCGCGAGATGTAAGCAGAGCTAAAAATTGCTGGTCTTCGGCGGAGGCGGGTTCGAACATTGGCTAATACTCTACATCGGCGTTTTGCTGCTGTCATCTTGAGTTAAAAATCATTTTTTTTGCGTTAAAGGACTTGAGCCCATATTGCCGAAAGATAATTAGCGATCAACCCCCATACATCATGCAAAACTCATCACTCGTTTACAAATACTTCGATCTCATCGACGGTTTCATCCGTGTTCGCATCGCGAACGCTGAAGCCAGTATGCCGCAGATAGAAATAGCTACGGCTAATACTCCATCGCGCCGCGACTACCGCCAATACATCGTAAATAACTTCATCATCGACCTAAAGAATGAAGTGATGCCTAAAGTGCATGCTGTTTACCCAGAAGACACCATGGCTGCAGAAGATCTTCTATACCAAATATGTGTAGACGTAAATCCTAGCCTTGAAATTCATTCGGTAGCCCTACCCGTATCGACAGAAGGAGATGCCAGCACCGAATGCGAAAAACTGCGCTTCCGCCAACTTGCAGAGGATTTACAGGAAAACGTACTCGCTGAGCTAGTGGGTCAAGATGATGCTGTGAACAAAATTTGCCGTAGCATTCGCAAAGCCGCCGTTGGACTTAATGATCCCGAGCGCCCGATTGGCAGCTTCTTGTTAGTTGGCCGCACTGGTACCGGCAAGACGGAGTTGGCCAAATCGGTATCTCGCCATTTGCTAGATGGCCGCAAGATGGTGCGCATCGATTGTTCCGAGTATGCTCTGGCACATGAAACCGCCAAACTGATTGGCGCCCCTCCAGGATATATTGGGCACAGCGAAGGTGGCATGCTTACTTCAGAGATCGAAGCAAATCCACGCGCCGTAGTTCTGTTTGACGAATTAGAAAAAGGTCATGAGAAACTACACAATATGCTATTACAAATCCTTGATGATGCCCGACTTACCGATTCGAAAGGTACGACTGTAGACTTTAGTCAGTGCTTAATCTTGATGACTTCCAATGTCGGTACAGCCGATTATGCACAAGCGACCTCACGTCTTGGTTTTGAACAGCCCGAAAGCTTAGCCAAAGCAGAATTTAATGACATCACACAGTTAGCTCTACGCAATAAATTCAAGCCTGAGCTACTCAATCGTTTAGATGGCATTATCACTTTCCGTTCGCTCAGTGCCGACGACTGCTTACGCATTGCTGAATTGCAATTAAAAATGCTACAGCAACGCATGCAAGGTGCCGAAATCACTCTAAAGTGGACGAAAGCATTGTGCCGCGCAGTTGCGACCGCCGGTTACAGCGAAGAGTATGGCGCACGTGAGGTGCGGCGTGCGATATCTAGAATGATCGAAGAACCGTTGTCAAATGCCATTCTAGATGGCAAAATGCCACATGGCGCTGAAGTAAAAGCGGGCTGGAAAGCTGGCGCGGTTGAATTCAAAACCAAGTCTGCGGCTTAGCAAACTCTGAGCGCAGCTATATGCTGTGCGCATGCTAGTTTCCATACTCCTTAGCCTGAGCTGCTGTGTTACCACAGTCCAGCAAGCTCCTGCCCCAGAGATTATCGCCTCTTTTGACGGCGGAGAAGTCACTGCCGAACGTTTCGACCGCCACCTAGGCGCGGATGCCCGTTATCAGCAAAGTGGTGCCGAGGCCTTAGTGCATATTTTGCGCCTACAGATTGTTTCTATTGAAGCCGCAAATCTTGGCTTAACCGCCACTGCCGAGCAAATTGACGAGCGCATTGCTCTAGCGACTAAAGAGATTGAAGCCGCTGGTATGAGCGTCGAGGTTTTATTGAGCTCACGCGGCATTGAGATGAGCGAATTCCGCAAGTTGATTGGCGATTCGATTATGCATGAACAACTGGTACGCAACAGTTTGGGGTTAAGTGTTTTCGAAGCTGTGACTCCAGCGCAATTAGAAATTTGGTCCGACGAAAAGCTCAACGAACTGCTTGAGCTTTCAAAGCTAGCTCCTCCGGGCATGGCACTCGATGCTCCACCCTTCCGCGTCAGCGAACAAGAACTCGGACGCGTGATGCGCCGCACCATGTCGAATGCCGAGCTACAAGATCGTCTTGAGCAGATGGTATTGACTGTTGCGATGCCACAGTGGGCAGCCAAAAACAAATTGGCGCTTACCGATGACATCCTTAATGACGAAGTCGAATGGCGTCGTCAGCGTGTTAACGAGAACCCGGCCTACGGCGGTGCGACTTACGAAGGTTTGCTCGAAGCCAAAGGTATGAACGTCGCATCTGTACTTGAGTCAGATGAATTACGCGTCGCCGGCTATTTGCGCCTACTTGCCGATCAGGTGATGCCAGAGAGTTTCTTCGACGATTTAAGTGACGAGCTAAAAGTGCAATACGAAAATCAGCATGGTGCAACGCGCAATGTCGGATGGATCTTACTACGCGCTGCCGACGAAAAAGTAAGCGAGCTTGATCTTGATTTTGACGAAGCTAAAGACGAATTAATCGAATTGCGTGGGCGCATCAAAAGCCAAGATGATTTTCATGATTTAGCAGGCGACTACTCTGAGGATGAACGCACGCGCCGTCGCGCAGGAATGCTAGGCTGGATACACCGTTACGAGAAAGGAGTGGCTCCAGCATTAGCCGAAGCAGCCTTCTCACTTGAAAGCACTGGCATCTACGGACCGATTAAGATTGTAGATCCAAATCCTTTTCAACCACTAAGTGGCATGGCTTTAATTCTGGTAAAGGAAATGCGTGAGCGTCCGAGCGAAGTCGACTTCCGCAATGCCATACGTCGCGGTACTCACCGTGATTTGCGCCAGACTTTCTTAGCTAGTGTCAAGTTGAAGAGTATCTTCGAAGAGCCTAACAACTAAGCTTAAACACCTCTTCGCTATCAAAGCGTTGCTGTATTTCAGCGGCGCGTTGTTCGTGCCCTTCGCAGCCCATCAATGCTAAGGCGGCTATCTTGCCAGCTTCGACTCCGGGTTGAATATAAGGATCTACTTGCATGATGCCACCGGCATAAGCCGTAGCGATTTCTAAGAACATAAAGTATTGCCCAAGATGGAATGCGTCTAGAGAACACATTTCTATGACACATACCGGACGCCCTCTTTCGCGTAAAGCGACTTCAGTGCCGAGGCGTTCTTGCTCCATTAATTCGGTGAGGCTGCGCTCGATGAGATGCGAACATGCTGGCGAGTCTTCAAAAACAATCGGCAATTTGATTTCGCGACGGAATTTATTAATCTTAAGCATGGTGTAGACTTTATCGTCAGGGCCCTCGACATAAAGTTGTGATTGAGAATGTTGATCAGCTGGACCCACAGCTTTCAATGGTGTTGGACCAACGTTTACTTCTTCGCCGTCTAAGTTATGACGTTTACCAAGAGATTCGGCCCACAACTGGCAATACCAATCGGCAAGCAAGCGCAAGCGGTGGCCATAAGCAAAATGCACATGCTTATCTAAACCTTGCTCGGTATACAAAACGTGAGTCAAGGCATACCACAAGGCGGGATCGTCTTCGGCGGCACAGTTCTGCAAGTTATCCGCGACTCTGGCGGCGCCGGCTAACATCGACTCGGTGTCTAGTCCTGCCATTTCACTGGTAAACAAGCCTACCGGTGATAGCACCGAAAAGCGCCCACCGACGCCATCCGGAACGGGCAAAGTCGCAAAGCCAAACTTGTCGCAGAGACCTCGGAAATGGCCACCGACAGGATCTGTGGTAATCGTAAAACGTTTTGCGCATTCAGTGGCATCGTTACCGCAAGCCTTGAGCATCAAAGAATACGCCAGCATGAACTGCGATGAAGTTTCGATGGTGCCACCTGACTTAGAAATAACATTGATATGCGTTTTCTTTAAATCAATCGTTTCGAAAAACTCGTCAAGCAAATCGGGGTCTACGCTATCGAGCACAAAACACTTTGGCTGGCCGGGCTCGGGGTGGGTCGCCTGAAAAATCGGCGCCAGGGCGCCAAGTATCGCCGAGTTACCCAAGGCCGAACCGCCGATACCAAGCACCACAAACACCTCGGGATTTAGTTCGGCTTTTACTTGTTGCGCACGCTCGCGGCAGACAGCCAACAGCTCTTTATCATGACCTAATTTGCGCCAATTGGGGATATCCGCGAGATGTGCTTCGCGTGCGGCAATCGCCCGCGGCAAATAAGCTTGTGCTTGGTCAAGAGTTAAACGCGAGTCATTACCCTCGCTAAAAAGACCTGTCAGGTGTAGGTGAAGTGCCACTATTCTGCAAAAAATATCATATTGGGAGGTGCTTATCTTGTGAATATGCCGATAATTAAGCAAGAAGTGCATTAGCGGCGACGTCCAAAGCTGTACTTTCAAAGAAAAACATCATGAATTCCGGAAAAACCAATAGTCTCGCACTTGTATCGGTGGCCATTTTTGCCATTGCTGCTGCTGTATTTATGCTTATGGGCAACTCAGAGCCTGCTGCCCCACAGCCAATCGAAGCTACTGTGCCTGAAGCAGGGGCAAAGCCCGAAGTTAGCGCGGCCGAACAACTTAATGGTGCTGATGTCGAGCCAGAGCGTATTAATATTGAACGCACCACAGATCTTAGCGGTAATGTTGTTGATGACATGTTTGCTGACCAAGCGGGTAGCGCAGTATCTGGCAAGATTATTGACGCTGACGGCAAAGCAGTGCCTGGCGCTGCAATAACGCTCAACCAGCGTTACAACCCTGGCGAGCTGATGCGCGGCTACACTGCTAGCGAGAGATTCAAAACGACTAGCGATCGCAACGGTGAATTCGTATTTGTTGGTTTAGCAGCTGGCATTAACATGAACATTTGGGTGTACCATCCAGATTTCGCGCCCAAGCAGGCTGCACCGTTTGCATCATTAATCAATGAGACTCAAACACTCGCGCCAATAGTTTTATCTAGCGGATACGAAATCACAGGCATCGTTCGCGACCGTGGCGGCAATCCACTCGAAGCTTTCGTTGAATTGCGCATGCAACCTACCGACGCTTTCCGTAAAGGCACTGCCGAAGAAATGCGCGCCGAAGATGTTTTAGCCGGACGCATTGTTGCCGTTCTTGCCAACGCCGAGGGCAAGTTTGGTGTAAACAAATTAGCCGAAGGCATCTGGGTTTTACGCGCCAGTTACGAAGGCTTTGCCACAGTCGAAATCCAGCCACTGATGTTGCTGAACAACAAAGCTCCTGACGAGCAAAAAGTCGTCTTGTCGGATGAGTTCACTATAGCAGGCACCGTGCTTGACGAGCAGCAGATGCCGATTGCTAATGCCAAGGTAAATGTCGCACGCACCTCACCGCGCCCCACTTTGACTGGCTCGGCCATCACCGATGAAGATGGGCGATTTACGGTATACGGTCTTCAAGAAGGAGACTACGGTTTGTCCGTACAAGCCGATGGCTACACCAACGGACGCTCAGGACGCGTCAGCGCAGGCACTACTGACATAGAAGTGGTAATGCAGGTCAAAGGTTCGGTTAGCGGTCGCGTGAGTGATTTAAACGGTCAAGCGTTGACTGACTTTCAGATTGAAGTACTACGTACTCGCCGCGGAAACCAGCAGTATGGTTTGACGGGCCAACGTTATCGCTTTAGCGATGCCGACGGCACCTTTAACTTGCCCAACCTCAGTCCTGGCAGTTACATTTTGTTGGGTCGTGCTGACAATCACTCACCTACTTACTCGGCCAGTTTTCATGTTGGGCGCACCAAAGTTAGCGGCATTGACATCATCCTCAAAGCTGGCGGCATAATCGAAGGCATAATCGTCGACGGCGTGGGCAAAACGATAGGCGGCGCGATGATCACGGTACACGGTCAAGACTTTAGCCTTGAAAGCACTAACACTTTATTTGGATCAGCACTAGGTGACCCAAACAACATGCCGATGATTAAAACTCGCAGTAATGCTCAAGGCGAATTTATTCTTAATAATGTGCCTGACGGTCGCTTGAGCCTAGAGATTTCTCATGATGAGCATCTCAGCGGACTCGTTTCAACGGTATCTGTTGGCGGTTCAACCAACGACCTCGGCAACATCACTATTTATGCTGGTGGTAGCATCCAAGGCATTGCCAAAGACAAGGATGGTAAGCCATTAGCAGGCGGAACGGTAACCATCTCCACTCGTGGCGGCTCCTTCTTTCACCGCGCCGTTACTCTTGACACCAAGGGTCGCTACCGCATCTCTGGCCTAGACGCCGGAAGTTACACCATTCTGGCTGCCGCCGCAACCAACGATGCCTTATTCCTTTTTCCGTCCGAAGCGGACAAGAAGACTGTTTATATTAATGTAGGCCAAGATTTAGAGCTCAATTTGCAAACTAGCGAATAATAGCTAACGGTTCTCGAGCACTGAGCGTATCCTGTGGTAACTTAAACCCAAGATACACCTATGTTACTCATTACTACACTTCTCCTTGGTGCCGCACAAATGGCAGCACCACAGACTGCACCTGCTAGCGATATTCGCGCAATTGACCTAAAAGCCCACATCGGATTTTTAGCTAGCGACGCACTCGAAGGCCGCGAATCCGGACGCGAAGGCGGACACAAAGCTGCTAACTACGTCGAGTCTAACTTTCGTCGTATTGGTCTAAAGCCATTGGCTAACCAAGATGGCGCCTACCAAATCGACTTCGAGCTCAAGCGTTTGGGCTTAACGGCAAAGAACGTGGTAGCTGTATTGGAAGGTACAAACCCAGCCTACGCTAATTCCTTTATCGCAATCGGTGGCCACCACGATCACGCTGGCGTTGGCGGACCAGGCGCAATGGGCTTCCCCGGTGAAATCCACAATGGTGCCGACGATAATGCCTCGGGTACTTCAGGCGTTCTTGAACTCGCTGAATACTATGCTGCTCACCCACTCGAGCACCCTATTCTTTTCATGACATTCTCTGCTGAAGAGCGCGGTCTATTAGGCTCAAAAGCTTTGGTTGAATCTGGCGTACTCGGCAACGAAAACATCATGTTCATGATTAACCTCGACATGATTGGCCGCCTCGACGAAGATTATTTGTTTGTCGGCGGACTCGGCACAGCAACAGAGTTGCACGATTTGCTTGACCCCATCTTCGAAGCTTCTGATCTCGACCTCGAGCTTAACGACAAAGGTGAGGCACCGTCTGACAACACCTCTTTCTTTCATGCAGGCATTCCGGCATTGTTTTTCTTTACTAACGTGCACAAAGATTACCACATGCCAAGTGATGATGCCGACCTCATCAATTACGATGGCGAAGTACGCGTACTTAATTTAGTTACTAAAGTAATCGCTTCACTTGACGGTGCTTCTAGCCTCGAATTTGTTGATTATGGTGGCATGGGCATGCCGTCCAACTTTGATCAACGCATGCGCGATCACATGCGCAGAATGATGGAACGTTCAGCAATGAAAGGCAAGCTTGGCGTGCGTGCAAACGCCGAAGAAGGCACTCTAACAGTTAGTACTGTGCGAGAAGATAGCGCCGCTGCTGAAGCGGGTTTAGCTGTAGGCGACGTTTTGATGACCGTCAACGGCAAAGACATTATTAGCATGAAAACGCTACGTTATGCCCTTGCAGGCGGTCTACGCGGCGAAGAAGTCTCACTAGTTGTTTCTCGCAACGGGGTTAATAAAACCCTGACAGCGACTCTTAAGTAGTGAATAGCATGCTGCTCCAGGCGTCAGTACCATTCGCTGGTGCTGGCGAGATCGCAGCTATTGCGAGCGCCTTGGTCTGGAGCTTCGGCTCAGTGTATTATGCACTGGCCTTCAAAAGTATTTCACCGGTGCAGGTCGCGTGGTTTAAAAACGTGATCGCTGGTTCGCTGCTCGGCGTGTTGTCGATAGTTTTTCTCAGCGGCGCGGTTCCACTCACAAACATCGGTTGGCTTACACTTTCTGGATTGGTCGGTTTAGGCATTGGCGACTGGCTGTACTTTCTAGCCATCTCCCATATTGGCGTCAGCCGTACGGTGATTATTATCCAAGCTGTACCGGCCTTCACCGCACTATTAGCATGGCCACTTTTCAACGAAACACTGTCTGCCATTCAAATCCTTGGTATTGCATTGGTGATTGGTGGCGGCGTACTTGCTGAATCACGCAGCTTCACTCAAAAGAAGGCGCGTAATCACTTCGACAGCATCGGTTTAATAGCGGCAATTGCTTGTGTGGTGCTCTGGACTATTTCCAATATGGCAGTCGCCAAAGGCATGGTCGGTGTCACACCTCTAACCGGTGGCTCCATCCGCTTCGGAGCCGGCGCGCTTTTCTTTGCGGTGTGGTTTATCAAAGATGGCAATCTTGGTAGTAACATTAAATTCATATTCAAAGCCCACACCTGGAAGCTACTCGCCTTCCCAACTCTGTTTGGCGCTTCATTCGGCATGTTCCTCAATGTTTCCGCATTCAAATGGACGTCTACCGGTGTTGCGGCTTCACTATGCTCGACGGTACCGTTATTCGCTATCCCGTTGTCCGCATGGTTATTGCACGAGAAACCCGGCAAACGCGGATGGACCGGCGCAGCAATTGTAATCCTTGGCGCTTTGCTAGTTGGCGGCGCAATCAAATAACCCTAAAATCAATACATGGTTACTAGTTACTTTAACCGCTTGCTGCTGATTGCTGCCGGCCTTGGCTTTGGCGCTTTCATACACTCGGTCCTTTTCTGGCAAGATGCCTCTCTGCTGCGTGCCTTCGTCGTCCATTTTGGCGGCGGTATGGTTGTTGCCGGGCCGATTGCGCTTTTCAGTTTGTGGTTCGCTAAAAACGCACGTTCAAATGGACTGTTTTACGCTGGCTTCGTTTTAGGATTAGCACCTTTAGTTGCTGTACTCCTTCCCCTAGAGTTTGCATTAGGCTTTGGCATTGCGCTCAGCATTGCATGCGTAATAAAAGGCGGCGGCAACAGCGCCAATACTGCCCCGACTTATGCCAAACTTAGTTGTGGCGTGTTCGGCATTCTTTTCATAGGTGGTCTATGGGTGGGTGGCGCAATAGGTCGCGTCAATCCTGTTCAAGGTTTACCCGTGCGTAGTGACGCCGCCCCGCAGTCGCCCGATGTGCTGCTCATTTCGATCGACACTTTGCGCGCCGACATGTTTAATAACCCACTGCCGGGCTCTGACTTAAAGACATTTAAAAGGATGGCCGAGCGTGGCATTAGCGCACCTTATGCCTTGTCATCCAGCAGCCTTACTCTTCCGGCGCACATCTCGATGCTTAGCGGACTCGATAGCCTCGACCACGGCGTCCGCGATAACTTTGATCCAGTACCCGATGGTTTACCGTGGCTATCAGAGGCATTCTTAAAAGCCGGATACCACACTGCGGGCGTCATCTCCAATGGTTTACTTTCGCGCGACATCGGCTTCGGTAGTGGCTTCGAAATTTACGATGACTCAGAGGTGCCGTTGCGTGGTGACATTCGACGTTTTGTCAACAGCATTGCCGATAGTTCATGGTTAGGCGCGGCCTTCCCGCAGTCGAAGTTGCTTAAAGCCCTCGACAAACCACTATTCAGGGCATACCGCAGTCATAGCGGCAAAGGCGAACGTGGACGTGGTGCGCGCACCAACGAACATGCTCTAGGATTTGTTGACCAACTATTAGCTACAGAGCGTCCGTATTTTTTCTTTCTGCACTACCTCGACCCGCATGATCCTTATGGCACCGTTGCACCATTCGATATGCTGCTTGAACCGCAGCCCGTCGATGCTGCTTTGATCGCCGTTGACCCAGCGCATGGTGTGATGGGAGAAACCGCTATCGAAGTCGAGCAGGCCTTGCAAAACGGCAGCGACGCCGAGATAGACGTCGCGCATAAACAAATAGATTTTATGCGTCGCCGCTACGCCGAGGAAATCATGTTCAACGAGCAGTGCATTGCCGAAGTACTTGCAGCAATCGAAGCTAGTGGTCGCGAGACCATCGTTATTTTGACTTCTGATCACGGCGAGCATTTTGGCGAGCACGATTTGATGAAGCATGGCAACTCGCTATACCAAGAAAACATTCGGGTACCGTTTTTCATGTACGGTCCAGGCGTACCGCAGGGCGTCCACACTTCGCAGCAGATTCAGTTAATCGATATTGCGCCGACATTACTTGAGTTGTGTAACATCGAAACCGAGCAACAGTTTCGCGGTCTGAATATTGTTGATTTAGCGGCTGCCAAGCAAGATATTCAGCGTCAGCACATTACGATTGATGGTAATTTTTTAAGTATTATCATTGGCGACAAGAAATACATTGCGCGCTGGGATGAAAAATCCGGCGTCGTACTTGGCGAAGGTTTAGGCCTGTTTGACTTAGCCAACGACCCGCATGAAATGAATCCTAGTACTGAGATACCGCTGCCTTTCTTGAAGGCTATCGATGCGGCCCTTGAACGTGATTCTTATCAGTCGGGGCAAGCGCAGAGTGCTTTTCAAGTCGATATGGGGCATCAGCTAGGATATACCGGCGAATAGAAACGGTATAATTAGCGTATGTCTTTACGCTCGTCTATCCCTATGGGTGCAATAGTACTTGCTATTGCTGCAATTCTTTATTTCGTATTATCCGGCGCTAATACGCCTAACGACACTCTTGGCTCAGGTAGCAGTGATAACGCTACTACTAATGTCGAACAAGCAGCTCAGCTAGAGACCGGTGGCATCGATATGCAGCGTGATACCGAGCAGCCGCTTACTAATGTAGCGAGTGGCACATCGAGTCTCGAGTTTTATTTCGCTTCAGATTCTGGTGTCAATGGTGGCGTATTAACCCTTAACGACGAAACGCATAGCTTCGCACGCAACTATTTGCTTATCGAAGATATCGCAAGCGGCGCATACTCGATCGATGTTGCTGTAGAGCATCACCTGCTTCATGAACAACTCGTGAACCTCGAAGCGGATGAAAGTAAAACAGTAAACATTACGCTCGATCCGGCTGTTATTTTGCGCGGACGCGTTGTAGATCACAATGGTAAGCCGCTAGCGAATGCAGTTGTCGCCGGACTCGAAGACGTGGTTGACGATTCCCTTTATGCCTTAGCAATAGCAGACTTTTTCAACTACGGCAATCTTCCTGATTGGACTTCCGATGATACGCTTACTGATGAGAATGGCGAATTTATCCTCAAAAACCTTAAGCCAGCTAGTTTCAATATTTTAGTTGCAGATAGCGCTTATCTGCCTTTCAAAACTGAATCCGCATACGACCTCACGCTTGAAGCCGATATTACCGCCAGCACCATAGCCCTTCAGCCTGGCATGCAGCTGAAGTTGCATGTTGTAGACACTCTGCAGCAACCGATTGCCAATGCCAGTGTGCAGTGGCGTCCTAATTCATTGTTGGCAAATACCATCATTCAGCGTTCGGATGACATCCCTATTTTCACTACTGATGAGGCTGGCATAGTCGTACTTAAGGCCATGCCCAACGACGTACTTAGCGTCTCAGCATACGCGGACGGCTTCGCTCTCCACACCGCCGATATCGATTTGAGTGTTAACTCGAATAATGGTGTGATTACGCACACGCTTACCCTCTCGCACGGAGTAAGTGTAAGCGGCACTATTTTAAATGCCGACGGCAAGCCATGTGTAAACTCTAAAGCAGCGCTCATTCCGAAACGCGATTTTAATATTCAAGCTGTAAGCGCCGATAAATACCGTTTACAAAGCGATGCCGATGAGAATGGACGTTATCAATTTAGTGGTATTGGTGCTGGCGAATACTACCTAGCGGCTAGCGCGGATGAATATTCGCGGCAGGTGCTGGGTCCGTTCGACGTTAGCGATAGCGATTTAGTTGATTTTGATGTGATCATGCAGCACGGTGCTCGTTTAATTGTTACAGTGCTCGATTCAGAAGATGTACCTTTAGATGACATAACAGTAGCGGCTGTAAGTGTCACATCTTCGAGTGTTTTTCAAGAGCAAAGCGATGAGCAAGGCATGGTTACTCTAAGCAACCTTACTGCCGGAAATTATCAAGTATCTTCCGTCGACGCTAGCTCAGGCGGAAACGCAAACGTCCAATTTAAGTTCGTCACGTTACTCGATGACGAAACTACCACCCTTACTTTGGGTGGCAAACAAGCAACCGCAACCTTAAGTGGCACTGTAACTCGCGCCGGCGAGCAAATCCATCGCGCGCGCATCTCGATCATCACCGACTCGGGCGCAAAAGTTGCAGCGACGGATGAAGAAGGTAAGTACAGCATAGAAGACATGCCGCTAGGTGATTTTATTCTAATCGTCAACGTTACTTCTGGGCTTAACGGCAACTCAGCGTTCTACGATAGTCTGCTGATCGACAAGCAAGGCGAAGTGGAACACAATATTGAATTGCCCGATGCCGGCCTTGAAGTGCACGTAACCAGAAGTTCTGACAATAGTGAAGTCGTCATGGTACCGGTCTCAGTGCGCCCTATTAATGGCACTAATATTAGCGGTGGCGATTTTGGATTAACCGACGCAAATGGTTTTGCGAAATTCCCAAGCTTAAACGATGGCGAATACATGGTCAGCGTCGGAAATGCCGCAGCATCTTTCCTTTCACCTAGCGACAACGGCTTAGGCTCCAAAATAGTCAGTGGAATTAGCGTGCGTCAGGGACAAGGCGTCCAGCGTATCGAAGTCGCTTTAGGTCAAGGTGCAACTGTAAAAATTCAAGTGCGTAACCAAGCTGGCGAACTGCTGTCCGGGGTTCACATGCATTACCTTGATGCTAACGGACACCCGATGAATATCATTTCGATGAACGCCACTAATGCCAAAGGCGTTGCACAACTAAAAGGCCTGCCGTCCGGACCAGGACGGATTATGGTGCGCCATCCTGAAATTGGTTTGAGCGAGTTTGAAGTTAATCTAAGCGATGGCGCATTGCATAAGGAACAAGTTGCCCTTGAGACGGGTACTAAGCTAATGGTAACTGTAGTTGATGAAAACGATCAACCACTCAAAGGAGTACTCTGCACCGCACTCGATAGTCGTGGCGCAGCACTGTCCTATGTTTGGGCCATGTCCGAAACTCAAGCCACTCAATCCGCTTATTTCTCAGGGACCGCGCAAAAACTAGGGCCACTACCTGTAGGGAATTATAAAATCCAGCTCATCCGTCCGGGCAAAGACATTGTAATCCATGAGGTTTTTGTAAATGGCGAATCTGTGCAAAATCTTCGACTGCGCTTCAATGATAAATAGGGTAAACTACCTGCATGTTTAAGCGCCTTTTCGTCGCCAATCGTGGTGAGGTCGCCGCCCGCATCGTTCGTGCCTGCCGCGAGCTGCACATAGAAACTGTATGCGGCGCCTCGACTGCTGATTTGAAAGCCAACTACCAGTACCTGCAACAAGCCGACGCGGTGGTTTGTATTGGTGGCTCTGCCCCATCCGCCTCGTACCTGCAGTTAGAGCAAATTGTACAGGCGGCTAAGCAAAGTAATTGCAGCGCCTTGCATCCCGGCTGGGGATTCCTATCCGAGAATAGTTTGTTTGCAGCGCTATGTCAGCAGCACGGTATAGCCTTCATCGGGCCGGATGCCGCCACCATGGATATGATGGCTTTAAAAGTTCCGGCGCGTGCAGCGGCGACTGCAGCTGGTTTGCCGGTAGTTCCAGGCAGCGACGGCATACTCGACGGTCCAGCAGCTGCAATTGAAGTCGCAAAGCAAGTCGGCTACCCCATCGTGCTCAAGGCCGATGCCGGTGGTGGCGGACGCGGTATTCGTCGTTGCAATAATGACTCGGAGGTTGAACAAGCTTTCACCGATGCAGCACGTGAAGCGCAATCCGCATTTGGTAACGCCGCTTTGTATCTAGAAAAATATCTAGTCGGTGGTCGTCACATTGAATTCCAAGTACTTGGCGATGGACGCGGTAATGCCATCCACCTTGGCGAGCGCGAATGTAGCATTCAGCGCCGCCATCAAAAATTGCTCGAAGAAGCGCCGTCGCCGATGCTCACTAGCGAGCAACGTCAACACTATGGCGAGTTGTCGGCAAATGCGACAGCATTCTTTAACTATGCCGGAGCAGGCACCATCGAATACTTGATGGCCACTGACGGCAAGCTTTATTTCTTAGAGATGAACACCCGTTTGCAGGTTGAGCATCCAGTGACTGAGGCGATTACCGGTATCGATTTAATGCAACAGCAAATCATCATTGCCGCTGGCGGATCGCTGCCGTGCGCGCAGAAAGATGTGCCTTTAAATGGCCATGCGATTGAATTACGCGTTAACGCTGAAGATGTTGCCAATGATTTTCGCCCCACTCCTGGTAAGTTGAAGGCCTTTAGTCTTGGTGGTGAAGGCATCCGCTTTGATACGCATCTGCAAGCCGGTGATAGCGTGCCACCCTTTTACGATTCGCTACTCGGCAAGGTTATTGCGCATGCCGACAGCCGCGAGCAATGCATCACGCTGTTGAAAACTGCGATTGAAAACGCCGACATCGAGGGTTTACCCACTACTCTTGGCTTGCATCATGACATCTTAAGTAGCAGCGATTTCAAAGATGCGCAATGCGATACTTTATGGCTAGAATCTTTTTTAAGCACCACTAAATAAAATGGCACACGTACCTTTAAATCCGATTGGCAATGCGCGCGATAGTTTTCTTGACGCACAAGAGGTAAAACGCAATGGCGTATTCATTGACGACTTACGTCAAACTCTAGATCAACGCCGCGCGCAAGTAGCCGCTGGCTGGGGAGAAAAATACAAACAGCGCGTACACGCCAAGTCTAAGTTAACTGCGCGCGAACGCATTGAATTGCTCAAAGACAGCGACAGCGATATTTTCGAGGTCGGCACCTTTGTTAATTACGGACGCAAGTTCGATGCAGGTGGTAAACAACTCGAATCACCTGGCGCAGGCGTAGTCACCTGTTTTATTAAAGTCGAGCAACGCTGGGTCATCGCGATTGCCAACGACAACACTGTAGCTAGTGGCTCGTGGTGGCCAGAGACTTCCGAGAAAATTCAGCGCGCACAGCAAATGGCATTGCGCTTGGGCATTCCGGCAATCTACCTAGTCGACTGCAGTGGTTTGTTTTTACCCGAGCAATCTAAATCCTTTCCAGGAGCAACTGGCGCCGGTCATATCTTCAAGATGAATGCGCTGCTATCTGCAGAAGGCATCCCCCAAATAGCGGGTGTGTTCGGCGACTGCATTGCCGGCGGCGGCTATATGCCGATTATTTCCGATCGCGTATTCATGACTGAACAAGCCTATATGGTGATTGCCGGCGCTGCCCTTATTAAAGGTGCTAAATCGCAAAAGCTCACTTCATTAGGTATCGGTGGCCCCGAAGTTCACGTCCATCAATCAGGATGCGCTGATGTCCGCGTGCCTGACGATGAGCATTGCATCGCAGCTATCCGCGCCGAAATAGCTAACACCGCTTCGAGTGCCGCCGAATACCGACGCGGAGGTGTGGCAGCAGCCGCCCCACGTTTCGCCGCAAGTGAACTCGACGAAATGTTTCCTAGCGATCACCGTACTTACTACGATGTGCGTGAAGTCATTGCGCGCTTAGTCGACCGTTCCACCTTCTGGGAATTAATGCCCAACAAAGGCAAAGAGATGATCACCGGAATCGCGCGCATCAATGGCTTATATTGCGGCATCATTGCTAACGTTCAAGGACCGATAGACGACCCACAAAATCCTGGCAAAATGCGCCCGGGTGGTATTTTATATCGCGACAGTATCGCCAAGATTTCAGAGTTTTCACGTTCTTGCAATAGCGATGGCATCCCCATTGTTTGGCTACAAGATATTTCTGGCTTCGACATTGGTACCGATGCCGAAGTACGTGGATTATTAGGCTACGGCTCCAATTTGATCTACAGTAATAGTACTAACGAGGTACCGATGTTCACTATTCTGTTACGCAAAGCCAGTGGCGCCGGATACTACGCGATGGCTGGTTTACCATACGACCCGGTAGTGCAACTTTCGACAACCATTGCGCGACAGTCGGTGATGGAAGGCCGTACTTTGGCGATTGCCGCATTTAATACCAAGCTCGATGACGATTTCAACATCGTAGCCGACAGCGACGAAGAGCGTAAAGCGATTGCCGACGGCATGGCGGCAACCGAACAACGTATTGAAGGCGACATGTGTCCGTATAAGGCCGCAAGTCAGCGCGATACCGATGACATCATCAATCCTAGTGAAATGCGACCATGGCTGAGTTGTTTGATTGAAGCTTCATACCAAGCGCAGGCTAACCGCCGCGTAAAGAATTCGCGCATCTGGTCGATGCACGACATCGCAGTGCTACACCCCGATCATTAATGAGCATCCCATTACTAGTTTTAGACATCGACGGCGAGCAAACTTTGTGCTCACCGGCCGTGGGTCAAATCGTGTTCATTGAAGAAGACCAGCAGGTGATTAGTGCTGGGCATGTGGTTGCTAAAATAAGCATTCTTGGTGTAAGCCATAAGTTAGTGGCGCCCGCCGGCACCCATCAGCGCATCAAACTATGCACTGCGATTAAACTTGGTAGTGCGCTGCAATACCAGCAACCACTAGCAACCTTAAAAGTTGTCGATAGTGACGAGGTGTTAGACACGCTTGGCGATCATGCTCAAGACGCTACGCGCAATTGCATCACCGCACCGCAAGCCGGTCGTTTCTATCATCGCCCTACTCCAGATTCGCCGGCTTTCGTACAAGCAGGCGAGAGCATCGATGCCGGCAAGACGATTGGCCTGCTAGAAGTTATGAAAACATTTAGTCCTGTAAAATGGAATCCCCTTCCCGGAAATCCGCAAACGACAGTGGTAGGCGACTACTTAATTGCCGATGGCGACGATGTCGAAGATGCACAGCCACTGCTAGATTTACAGAACGACTGACAAGCTCTGGCCTAAAACGATGAACAAGATATTAGTACTCAATATAGTCGGACTCACTCCTGAATTACTTCATTCCGGAGACATGCCGAATTTACTTAACTATGCTCAGCAGCACCAAGTAAAAAACATCGACGCGGCTTTTCCGGCAGTAACTTGTACCGCGCAAGCCAATATGTTGATGGGCACCACCGCCGCTGAACATGGTGCGGTGGCCAATGGCTGGTATCACCGCGACTTAAGCGAAGTGTGGCTCTGGAGACAATCCGTCAACCTCATTACGGCTAACGGTAAATCTATTTTTAAGCGTTGGCGCCAAGCTCATGCTGATGATGCACAGCAGCAAAGCCATCAGATGTTTTGGTGGTTCAACTTGCCAAGTGATGCCGACTTTAGCGTTACCCCGCGTCCCACTTATTACGCGGATGGCCGCAAAGGTCCAGATGTTCATACCCATCCTGATAAGCTGCGTAGCGAGTTGACGGATAGCCTTGGTGAGTTCCCTTTATTTAATTTTTGGGGACCGACTGCTAACATCAAAAGTACGCAATGGATTATCGATGCCACGCTTTTGCAGATGCGCAATCATCCAGGTGGTTTACACCTCAGTTATTTGCCGCACCTTGATTACGATTTACAACGCTATGGAGTAAACTCGACACAAGCCGCTGCTGCCTGTCGTGAACTCGATGCTGCACTTGCGCCATTACTGCAGCATGACGCGCAAACTCAAGTGATGGTTGTTAGCGAATACGGCATCGAAGATGTCGATCAGTGCGTGTATCCCAATAAGATTTTAAACGAAGCGGGTCTACTACAAGTTTACTCTGCCAAAAACGGTTCGCTACTCGACCCCGGCAATTCGCGCGCTTTTGCCGTATGTGACCATCAAGTGGCACATATCTACGTTAATGACCCGCAAGACATCGCGCAAGTCACACAGTTGTTAAGTGCCTGCGAAGGCGTCGAAAGTGTGCAACGCCGTGAAGATGTCGCCGAACTCAACCATCCGCGTAGTGGCGAGTTAATCATTACTGCCAAGCAAGGTTGTTGGTTTGCCTATCCGTACTGGCTCGAGCACCAGACGCCACCAGACTTTGCCCGTTGCGTAGAAATTCATCGCAAACCTGGCTACGATCCTTGCGAATTATTCTTAGACCCTAAACTTAAGTTCGCTAAGTTGCGCGTAGCTTTAAAGCTACTCAAAAAGATGATAGGAATGCGTTACAGCCTCAACGTCATCCCGCTTGACACCAGCTTAGTCAAAGGTTCACACGGACGGCGTCCGAGTCGGGCAGAATTAGGGCCACTGATTATTGCACCGTCAGAGCTAATGCCCGACGGTGAATGTGTAGACTCGACAGCAGTGTTTGAAAAACTGGTTTAGAACCAGCGATTCAGTTTGTGCGTTTGTGCGCGGCCGATATTGATGCTGTACTCGATGCCAAAAGTGTAATACTTTTCTAGCTGATCACCAGGGTTGGTATGCGTGCCGAACATCGTGACTGCGCTACCAAATCCTGGAATGTAGCTTAGCCAAGCAGAGTGATCGTGAGCGTGGTCTTCACCATCGAGTAAGCCAAGTACCTCGTGGCGTGCAACTAAAGCACCGAGAGACCATTCTTCATCACATCGCATTTGATACATCCCCCATTCGCCGCGGCCCCGCGCAGACGGGTAGGCGCCTGATGTGTCGCGGTATTGGCTGTCGTCAAGCCAAACCTCCATAGACCATTCGTGAGAACGAGTCGCACTCGTATTAAACAGCGCACCGAACTCGACAGCAAAGTTATTATGTTTTATTTCTGCACGCTCGGGTTCGGCAAGCCCGACATCGGTGAAGACCACCTCGGCTGGAGATATTATTGCTGTAGCACCAACACGCATTACGCTGCTAGCATCTAAATCAAATTGCATGCTTACGCGGCCAGTCGCTAGCCAGTTATCTGCACTAAATCTTTCGGCGTCGTTAGAGCCGGTAATTGTCGAAATATCAAAATTGTCGAAGTCTAGACTTTGGCGTTCGCTGGCGATACCGGCAGAAACGTGAAGGTGACCACTACTAACGTATCTGTTGTTATGCAACTCGAGACCCGTCACCGAAAGGTTACCTCCTAAAAAACTGCGGCGTGTACCATCAAGGCCCGGAGCAGCAAAGTCGGCTGGTAGGTAAGCATTATAAGCACCGGCATCTGCAAAGTAGCGGCCAATGCGTAAGTTGGTGGTACCGTCCATGCCGAGACCGATATCGGTAAGCATCACGCCTAATTGAGGTATCACGATCTCGTCGAAATCGTCGTAATCGCCAATGGCCAAACTACCAAACAATACACCAAAATTTAAATCGTGCTGAGCGTTAAACACCAAAGAGCGCAAGCGCAGACGATTATACTCATCAAAAGAACCGTCTTTTTCGGTAAACGCCATAAACAAGTCTGCTTGCAGGCCGAAACCAGCGCTTTGCTGTGGCGTATTCGGTTGCCAATCGCCAGAAACTGAGTCTAGCCAAGTACTTAAAGCAGATGGCTGTTGCGGTGCTTCGTCACTAAATTCTTGCTGAGGTGCGGCCAAGAAGAGACTAAGGGTGAGGGGTATGAGGGTAAACATGCGTAAAGAATAGCACCTCTTTTCCAATTGGTGTGGAGTACAATATAGACTACATCATGGATAAACCCAAATCACCAACGGCCTACGGCCCGACTTCCGAGACCAACGAGCGTCAGCTACCGTCGAAAGTCACAGTACCGGGCTTGCTACAGCGCAAGCTTAATGGGCAGAAAATATTATGTTTAACGGCATACGACTACCCCACCGCGCGTTTGATTGACGAAGCTGGGTTCGATCTCATTTTAGTGGGTGACTCAATGGCCAATGTAGTTCTCGGTCACGCCAGTACATTAAAAATTGGCCTCGACCAAATCATTTCTGCAACACGTGCCGTTAAGCGTGCTGTTGACCGTCCGTTAGTTGTCGCCGATATGCCATTTGGTACTTACCATGTTTCTAACGCCGACACCATCAACAATGCCTTGCGCCTAGTGCGTGAAGGTGGCGCACAGGCTGTCAAACTAGAGGGGCCACGCTTCGAACGCATCGAAGCTCTGGTTGAAGCAGACATCCCGGTTCTTGCTCACCTTGGTTTACTACCGCAGTCTATAAATTCACGTGGTGGTTTTAAAGTTCAGGGCAAGACTGTCGATGCCGCCCTACAACTTCTCGAAGATGCCCTGACCGCTCAAGAATGCGGAGCAGCAGCGGTGGTGCTTGAAGGCGTACCCGAGATCGTCGCCACTCGAATCAGCAAGCGCTTGACCATTCCGACTATCGGCATTGGTGCTGGTGGTGGCTGCGATGGCCAGATATTAGTGTTTCACGATGTCGTAGGTTTAACGACAGGCCCAGTACCGAAGTTTGCGAAACGTTATGCGCATCTTGCGGATACTATCCGCGAAGCCTTAGGCGAACTTAAAAACGACCTACGCAACGGAGATTTTCCGTCTGACGAGCACTGCTACCCAGCCAGCGAAGATATTCCGCCGAACTGGGATACGCTGTAAAAGAGGTTCAAAACTCTTTTTCGATGACTAACAGTTTGCCATCCAAAAAGTGACCGTGGTCGTAAGTCTCTTGTGACAACAGTACGGTTTCACCAAGCTCATGCACGCCGTCAAAGTATGCGTGTGCTGAACGCAAACCGCCTAGCCATTTACGCTTGTCACATACGTAAGCGAGGTCTCCTTGATTTGCCGCTAGATGATGCATCGCTTCAGTATCCATACGGATGGCCCCCGTTGGCAAAGTAGGGTCAATCAAGTATGTCACTGTTTGAGGGAAACCGACTTTATCGTTTGGCGCACTTCCCTTAAACATTTCGCGTGCCGCCGTTAGGCTGAACATCGTTAGTCCTTTAAGATCTTTATTATCTCTAGCAGTGAACAGCGTCACTATGATGCCTGAACCGAAACAAACCACCAAATTGTAAAGAGCGCCGATGTACTTGAAAGGTGTGCTTAAAACTTCTTTAGTTTGCGGGTCGACACTTGGCACGCCATGCGCGAATGGCTCGATTAATTCATATGGCAACATGCGGCCAAGGATAATCATAACCGTACCTGCGACGAAGGTAGCGATTGCGCCTTTAGTGTTAAAGCGTCGCCAGAAAATTCCCATAAAGATACATGCCACCAATGGCGGCGTAAATGTCGAATGGAAAAAGCCATGTGCTTCGTAGAGGTTACCGAATAACGAGAAACACCACGCCGCACCAACACCCACAACTGTTGCAACAGCTGAGGCGATCATCGCGATTTTAAGTAGGTGCTTATCATTATGCACTTTTCCGCGCGATTTCATAATCGGCTGATAAACGTCGTTTAAGAACACCGCCGAGATTGCGTTGATTAAAGTATCTACTGTTGACATTAATGCTGCCGTAACAGCTGCAACAAAGAAACCGAAGCCAGCCTTAGTGGTAAGGATGCGCGTAACCAGCACGAAAATAGTATCCGGGTCGGTATCCACCGCTACGATCGTCGGATCTTGAGTCATCATTCCGTAGCCAATCCATCCCGCGCATGAAACTGCGATTGCGGAAACAGGCAACGCGAACAAAATGTTAAAGGCCGCGGCTTTGCGTCCGTGATCTACAGATCGACACGCCAAGAAGCGCATGACCAAACCCTGATTCATGAACAAAAACCCGATCGAGCCAGCGACCGCATCTTGCCAGAAAATACCGACGAAATTAAAGCCGGGGTCGTCGTTGAAGTTAGACAGCGGCAACTTGAATTCTGCGGGGAGGGTATTCCAGAACTCTTCAAAACCACCGAACCAATTCAGGCCGAGGATGAACAGCAGAATACCAGCGAACAACAGGATGAAGCCTTGAAGCAAGTCGGTGAAGATAACCGCCGTTTGACCACCAAATGTAATATAGACGCCAGCAACTACCGCCACAATCCAGATGATCTCCATCAACGACCAGCTATCACCCAAAATCGGGCTGAGCGTTTTAGCCATCGTCAACAATCCAATCCCTACATAGCCAAGCATGTACATCAGCAAGACGACGGTCGCCAGCCCACGCACTTTGCTATTGAAACGCCGTTCGAAATACTCAGGTATCGAACGCACCTTCATGTAGTAGATGATCGGCAGCCATCCAAAAATGAATAATGGCATAAAGAACCAATCGTTCATGTACGCCATCGAGCCGCTAAAGCCGTGTTCGAACGACTTCCCGGAATACTTCAGGAAGCTGTGACTTCCCACACCGGTCGCAACAATCGACATGGTAATCAGCCACCAAGAAAAGCGGCGTCCACCGAAGAAAAAGTCGCTAGTCGATTTATTGAACTTGGCGAAGTAAGAGCCAAAGCCAAGCACGACCACGAAATAGCCAAGCACGATCGCCCAGAAAATAGGTGATGAACCGGCATCAGCGGCAGCGGCGGCGGCGGCATCTGAACCGCTCTGCGCAACATGTTGTAATAATAGGTTGAACATGCTTATTAGAGATTAAGAGCAGCGTAAGTTTGTATGCCGTGCAAAGCTGCATACCAAAAGTATCCGAAGATTAAAACTTTAGCCCAGCGGCGATGACTAGCGCGCGTCCAATCGCAGGCCTTTGATTTGAAGATCAAATACATCCCGCCTAGAAAAAAGAGACCGCCTACCCCGTAGAGGTAGATGTATGGCAACCATGCGCGGTCGAAATCGGGAAAATCATCCATGGACTAAAAGGTTTTCGCGGACGCGCTCTATAACGCGAGGGATTGAGGTAACGTGAGGCACCAAATAATCAATTTCATGTGTGCCTGGACCAATCGACTCTAGCACCCACTCTGGAGTATGTGGAAGATGCATGATACCAACTGCCGACGGCGCTGCAGGGTTGCCATCGACACGCATTGCCAAGGGCTGACTTAAATCTAGCGACAGTACATCGCCAATGACCAAGTCAGGAGATTCGCGCTCGAGCACTGCGCGGTATTGTGGCCGATCACATAAAACTTTGCGGCCACTGAAGTCGAGCGTGCGGCTGCTGGCGCCAAGGTGCTGCTTTCCGGCGCGTCCGTACACGCGTATGCGTGAAGAGCCGGGTTCGGTACTGCGGCCATCATCGACGCCAAAGCCATGATGTGCAAACCAGGTCGTTATCTTTTCGGTAGGTGCGTTACTAACAAAGACTACGTTGACATCATTGTTTAACAGCCATTGCAACACTCGTGCACTACCTTCAGTCAAATCATGTTCAACTTCGTTGCGAAAATCTTCGCAAGTCGCAGAATAACAGGAATCAACAAA
>JBLINB010000018.1:0-29875 GCA_047638975.1 Myxococcota bacterium | reverse complement strand
CAAGGCTACAATCGGCCGTCCAACTCGAGGTCGTGGGGCTTAATTGACGCATGATCATGGCCTCCGCCCAGCACTGCTTTGATTCGTTAGCCGCTTGCTCACAGCCATAATTGCCGATTTGCGGGTAAGTCATTACTACGGCTTGACCAAAATAAGAGGGGTCGGTGAGTATCTCTTGATAGCCGGTCATACCCGTATGGAAGACTAATTCAAAGGCGCGTTGGCCGCTAACGCCGACGCTGCGTCCTTGGAAAACGCTGCCGTTTTCGAGGACTAAAGTTGCAGGAGTGTAATCGCTGGCCATTGCCGCAAATTATAGTAGTGCGCGTATTTGCTCGGCAAGTAAAGTCGGTACTTTGGTAATTACAAAGACCGAGCCGGCGTCAATAAACTCAATATCGTGATAGCGATAATGATCGACGTCAAGGATAACACGTGGGTCAAAATGGTCATCAGCCCATAATCGCGGGTCAAGTAAGTTTGAAAGACGCTTTTTGACTATCCAAACCCGATTATCCTTGAAAGTGTAGCGATCTCCGATGGAATGCTGACTGGCAGAGTCGAGCAAGAGTAATGCGCGCATACCAATCGGTCCACCATGGCGCGCAAGAGCTTCAACAGCCTTGCTGCGCTGTATTTCTGAACCACGCGCCGCAAGCTTGACCCAATATTGGCGGGCAGCATATTGGTACAAAGCGGCGCATGCTCGCCCCGCGCTAAGTCGAACTTGGGCCTCGTCGTCGGTTATGGACATGGTTAATATCGTCGCTAAATGCATCATCTCTGATTGTTTGATACACAATAAGAGGCCAATGCGCCGCCGCAGTGGGTCGCTACTTTTTAGCTCGTCGCCTACTTGCGAGTAAGTTAAATTACGTTCAGCGCGTTTGTCAGCACTTGCAGAAACAATAGATGTTAATTCGGTGCCGTAAATTAACCGAGACAGTTTTTTTTGCTTAAGATATTGCGCATGTAGCCAAGGCACTTGCTTACTTAGCTCAATTGAGATTGGCAAATGGCTGGTTTGCTCTGCCCAACTTTGGATGAGATCATAGCCAAGCGTAAGTTCAGGAAATGTTTTCGATAGCGAATCGGTCTCTTGAAGTAGGGCGCTAAGCAAGCCAGCTTTACTAAGCGTTTCTAGCCATTCGCTATTACTAAAAACACCACGCTCTTTCAGTTTCGATAACTGTTGCCAGCTAGCATTTAAATCGCGTATTTCAACAACTGGGTCAGCGGCACATAAGAAGCGACCATACGGAGTATCGAGCTCGAGATCGCCGACCTTGCAATTACTAGCTTCAATCGCGACCCCACTTTGGGTTACAGCTATCTCTGAATCGGGCAGAGATACTTGTAAACTTGCTGCAAAGATTAGAGTCGAAATGAATAACATGTTATTTGTGCAAAAGATGGCCGGTATTCATTATACGCTTCGCCACCATCGCTGCACCAAATCCGTTATCAATATTGACGACAGCTACACCAGGGCTACAGCTATTCAGCATCGCCAATAATGCCGCTAATCCTTCGTAGGAGGCCCCATAGCCCACACTCGTCGGCACCGCAATGACTGGCGCAGCAACTAATCCGGCCACAACCGAGCACAACGCGCCTTCCATTCCGGCGATTACGATGACACATTCTGCCGCACGTAGTCGTATATTTTTTTCAAGGAGGCGGTGGATGCCAGCTACTCCGACATCGCTTATTAATTCGGCGTTACATCCTAACCAATTTAATGTGACAACCGTTTCACTCGCTACAGCTAAATCAGAAGTTCCTGCACAAATTACGACTATATCATGAGACAGTTCAGCGGCAGCTGTTGGATGGTACACAACACATTTAGCCTCTGCAAAATACTGACTATCTTCACCAAGAACTTTGCAAACCGCAGTGGCTTGCTGCTCGGTACAGCGCGTGAATAATGCTTTGTGTTGCGCGTCTACAAACTGCTGTGCAATCGTGATGCATTGCTCAGTAGTCTTGCCACTGCAAAACACCGCTTCTGGTGCACCGGTGCGTAACTCGCGATGGAAATCTAGTTGTGCAACATCGCTGCTATGAATTGCTGTAGCAGCAATAGTTTCTACAGCTTGCTCAATGCTGGTGTCTTGTGCTTTAACACTTAAGAGTAGATCTTGCAGTTGTTGTCGATTCATTATGCTTGGGCAAAAACATCGAGATCGAGGCTGTCGGCCAAATCGTTGGCAAACATTTCATGTCCGAGTCCGGCAATCATTACTGCATTGTCAGTGCAGTAAGCAGGTGGGGCGAAGGTCGCAGTGATGTTGTGCTCTGCGCATAATTCAGCCATCACTTGTCGCAAGCGTAAATTGCATGCGACACCGCCGCCGACGAGTATTTGTTGAATATCGTGCTGCTGACAGGCGCGTATCGATTTGCGCACCAAAGTGCTGACCACGGCATGCTCGAAACTAGCGCATACGTCGTTAATACGTGCTTTGTCAATGATCCATGGGGCATCGATTAAATTGCCCGCGCCGCGTAATTTATAGAGCAACGCAGTCTTCATCCCTGAGAAAGAAAAATCTAGCGAGTCTTTGTCGAGCATCGGCTGCTTAAATTGAAAGGCTTTGGTGTCGCCGTCTGTGCCCGCTGCTTGAATGGCAGGACCACCGGGATAACTTAACTCGAGCATCGCCGCTGCCTTGTCGAGACATTCGCCGGCAGCGTCATCGCGAGTGCAACCCAATAGCGTATGTTGCAATGCCGAATCGCTGCGGTACAACGAGGTGTGTCCGCCTGATACTACTAAAGTAATGAACGGAAATTGGGGCTGCTCCATCGGCATCAACGCCGCGTAAATATGCGCTTCAATATGGTGCACGCCAACTAAAGGTAGCTTCCATGAATAAGCTAATGCCTTGGCTGCGGTCACGCCAATCAATAACGAACCCATTAAACCTGGGCGATTGGTAACCGCGATACCGCTTAAATCGGCGGCGCTCATTTGCGCCTCGCTCAAGCATTGATCAACCACTGTGCGTATCGAACGTAAGTGCGAGCGTCCTGCTATTTCTGGAACGACACCGCCCCAAGCAGCGTGTTCGTCTATTTGACTATGTACCACTGATGCAATAACGCGCTTGCCATCCGCAACGATGGCGGCTGCGGTTTCGTCGCAAGAAGATTCTATACCAAGTATGAATTTGGACGTCATATCTATTTGTTACTCATCAAGTAATCACGAGCGGCATCAAGCCAGCTATCGTCTGGCGGGTTAGCTGTCGAAAAGTCAGGAAATAATTCATCAACAAGTGCTTGGTCTTTTTTAGGCACCGGCAAGCGGTTGGTCCATACCTGAATGGCGTTGCGCGCCTCGTCGCTTTGCGCATTTAGCATCACATCTGGCAAGATACCACCAACAGAATCGCTAGCGTGAATATTGCCTTCAATCATCTCGCCATTCGGTGTTAAGTAGTAGCCAGCGGTGAATTTCAAGGCAAAGTCTGGATCGCGAAAACTCAGAACCTTCTGAAAGACGCCTTTGCCATAAGTGCGCGTGCCCATCAGCGTGGCGCGTTGGTGGTCGCGCAATGCGGCGGCCACAATCTCAGACCCCGAAGCGCTCAGTTCGTTTATCAAAACCACTAACGGCAAGCTCGGGTGACTACTTAATTGTAAGTCGGCATAACTTAAATATTCTTCTCCGGCATGTGGACGTAATTTGCATACGACTTCTCCTTGTAGGAAATGTGAAACCACTTCAACAGCATCGTTTAATTGCCCGCCAAGGTTGAAGCGCAAATCAAGGATCAAGGCTTGCATACCCAACCTGTCGAGTCGCTGCAGTGCCGCAGCAAATTCTTTGGGTGTCGATGAAGCAAAGGAGGTAATCGAAATATGCGCGATGCCATGTCGCTCGTCAATGATTCGACTATCGGTTACTGTGCGTCGTGGTATCTGTTGACGCTTTACCTCAACTTCATATATTTCATTGTGGCGGTTACGTAGTTTCAATTTTACGGTAGTTGACTGGCGTCCGCGTAGGAGAGGTAAAAGTTCTGTCACTGTTGCCGATGAGACGTCTTCGCCATCAATCTCTAGAATAGTATCTCCGGGTGCGATACCTTGTGCCGCCGCGTCACTGTTGGGTACCGAAAATACAACCTGTCCTGCTGAGTTAAGCATGAGGCCAATACCAATTTGCGTACCGGCAGATTCTTCTTTGAACTCGCGTACTGCGTCGGGTGCGATGAAAGCAGCATAAGGGTCGTCAAGCAGTTCAATCATTGCCGCCGCGCTGGCAAGTAATAAGTCTTTCTGAGTGGGCTCGAATATCGAGTGAGTGGCTAATGATTCTTGCACTAAGCCCAGAACCTGCTGCTCGCTAGCTTCGCCGAGATCGGTGAACAGCGGTGCAATGACGATTTTGCCGATGACCATACAGCTAAGCATTAGTACTGCGCCGAGAGCCATCGAACGCGCACAAAACACAGAGGTTGGGTGTTTAGCCATAGACAGATTGTAAAGGTTATTTAAAATCTACGAATGCAAATAAGCTACCAAACCGAATTTTGTGCGGCCTATCGTTTATATCGCGATGACTGGACGCCGTCCAAGAATAAAGAAGTCTACGGAATATGTGCAAGTCCGAACGGGCACGGACACAATTACACCTTTACGGTGACGGTTAAGGGCGAAGTCGATGCCGAAAATGGCATGTTGCTCGATTATGGGATATTAACCAAAATCGTCGACGAGAAGGTTGTTAAGCATGTCGACCATTTAAACTTGAATATCGATGTCGATTTCCTGCAGGGTATCGTTCCGACTTCCGAAAATTTATTGGTGGCTTTTTGGCCAATTATCAGCTCAGAGTTGCCTGATGGGGTAGAACTAGCTACCCTTTGCTTACAAGAAGCGCGCGATTACCGCTGCGAATACTTCGGACCACAATCATGAGCGACCCAGCTTCTCCAGAATTAACCGGCATCGTCGAACAATTGTTGCATGCAATAGGCGAAGATCCCAAGCGCGAAGGTTTGCTGCGCACCCCCGAGCGCGTGGCCAAGAGCCTCGAGTATCTGGTTAGCGGTCACCAGCAGCAGCTCGATGAAATAGTCAACAACGCACTCTTCGAAGAGGATTGTGACGAGATGGTGTTGGTGCGCGATATCGAGTTTTATTCGCTATGTGAGCATCATCTGTTGCCGTTTTATGGCAAAATTCATGTGGCCTACATTCCGAATAAAAAAGTGATTGGCCTCAGCAAGCTGCCACGCATCGTAGATATGTTTTCCCGCCGTTTGCAAGTACAAGAGCGTATGACTGTACAAATCGCGAATGCGGTGCAAGAAGTCCTTGGTGCAAAAGGAGTTGCGGTGGTTAGCGAAGCCTCGCATCTATGCATGATGATGCGTGGGGTAGGTAAGCAAGCAAGCTCTACGACGACCTCCTGCATGCTAGGCGCCTTCAGAGAAGACGGCCGTACTCGTTCAGAGTTCATGTCGCTGATTAACTCTAATTCAGGTAGATAGTAGAAAAACGCAAATTATCGTAGACGGGTTCGCGATAGTGGTATAGACTTTGGTGTTGACAATAAGTCAGCATAATTGATTTTCTATCCCCTCGCTCACCCATCCCCTTGAAAGCAGTCTCGAAACGCCCGGCAGAAGCATTACTGGCCATTTTCTCAGTGATTATTTCGTTAGCGATATTGATGATTATGGGCAAAGCAGACGACGCTTTGCTTCTTGGTTCGGCGCCTGCCGACAATGTTGAGCAGGCTACTTTGGCCGGCGACAACGAGTAAAACTAATCTTCTGCGCTTTCGCGGTCGTGCAAGAATTTGGTGATCTGCTGCAGGCAATTCTCAATGGATTTACTTGAAGTATCAATAATCAAATCGGCACGTTCGTATGCGCTGCGTCGATCTTTGAACAAAATATCGAGGTGTCGCATCGCAGCAGAATGACCGCCTTCGAGTGGACGGGTGTCGCCTTGCGCGACGATGCGTTCGTAATGCGCATCAGCCGAAGCATTCAGCCAAATCGTAGTACAGGTGCTTAATAGGCGCTCGTAGGCAATATTGTGATTAACGATCGAACCAGGTAAAGCGAGTACGCCACTTTCATTTTCGCGTAACCAGTCTTCGACGGAATCGGCCTCGCGCTTTAAAAATCCATCGCGGCCCTCGGTCTCAAAAATATCACGCGTCGGCATTCCGGCTTTGTTTTCGATGGCGTCATCGAGTTCTTGAAAGCCGACGCCAATCTTGGCTGCCAACTTTGGGCCAATAGTCGACTTGCCGGCACCGCGAATGCCCAACAAACAAATACGGTTATACGGAATCGTGTGCACCGGTAAGTCACATAAACTGCCAAGTGCAATGCCCAGTGAGTGCGACAGGGAGGCCAATTTTGCTAAGGATGGGTTGGCGCGACCCGCTTCTATCTCTACGAGAAAGCGACGGCTAAGCGATGCTTCTTGCGATAGGCTCTGTAAAGAGCGGTTTTGCTGCATCCGCAGTCGACGCACGCGCTTGCCTAGCAGCTTGAGAAGGTGGGTTGAATCGAAGGCCATGTGCGCAATATAATGCTAGGGCTTGCATTGTCAAGTAAAATATGTTTCACTATACGACCCGCGGTCCTTCTACGCCCTAACAATCATGTCCACGACAACTCAGCAAGATTCTAGCTCTGTGGTGAGCTTCCAGGTTCATCCAGATTCGTACAAGCATTGGCGCCTTTCAATAGATGGCGACATTGCTCGCCTTTCTATGGACGTCGACCCAGATGGCGGTATCCGTCCTGGCTACGAGCTTAAACTGAACTCATACGACCTCGGTGTTGATATCGAGTTGGCCGATGCTGTGCAGCGCATTCGTTTCGAGCATCCACAAGTGCGGTGTATCGTTATCGATAGCGCTAACGACAAAGTGTTTTGCGCTGGCGCCAACATTACGATGTTGCGTTCGAGCGCGCATGCCTGGAAAGTAAACTTTTGTAAATTCACTAACGAGACTCGCTTGTACCTCGAAGATGCTTCAGAATTTTCTGGCATCAAATCGTTGGCGGCCTGTGCTGGCGCAACCGCCGGTGGTGGTTATGAATTGGCTTTAGCCTGTGACGAAATCCTGCTGGTTGATGATTCAAATTCAACAGTATCGTTGCCCGAAGTACCGTTGTTGGCAGTATTGCCAGGCACCGGTGGTTTAACCCGCGTCGTTGACAAGCGTATGGTGCGCCGCGATCGTGCTGATGTCTTCTGTTCCTTGGCCGAAGGCATGAAGGGCAAGAAGGCGATCGACTGGGATTTAATCGACGCTACGGCGCCGGCTTCAAAATTCGCAGACAAAGTGGTTGAGATGTCGCGCAATCTTGCAGATAGCGTTGCCGATAAATCCGACCGTCAAGGTGTTGAACTAAAAAAGATTGAGTGCCAAGCGAGCGAAGGTTTATTGAAGTACTCGATGGTCGAATTTAGTTACGACAATGCCACGCGCTGTGGTGAACTGACACTAAACTTGCCAGATTCTGCTGGTAGCAGCGACGGCGACGATATTTTCGCTCAAGGTTGCGAATGGTGGATGTTCAAAATGTTCCGCGAACTCGATGACGCACTCGTACAAATGCGCGTTAACATGAGTGGCATCAACATGGTTAGCGTACGCGTCGTTGGCGATGCGCAAGTCGCACTTGACGCCGACCACATTTTGATGTCGAATCAAAACCATTGGTTCTGCGACGAAGTACAGTTGTTCTTTAAGCGCGTGCTTAAGCGCTACGACATGACTGCTAAATCATTCTTCGCCTTGGCTGATGAAGGCACCGCTTTTGCAGGTACATGGTTAGAGCTTGGCCTGGGTGCCGACCGCTTTTATGTACTCGACGACGCCGATGTTGAAGTCAAGTTAGGTGTGTCCTTAGCGAATGGCGGTCCTTATCTAATGGGTAACGGCCTGACTCGTTTAGAGACGCGCTTCTTGTCCAATCCGCAACTTGCCGAAGACGTGCTGAATGCGCAAGGCATCGTCGACTCTGCTGATGCCGATACTTTAGGCTTATCAACCGAGTCACTCGACGCGATCGACTGGGAAGACGAAATCCGCGTATACCTCGAAGAGCGCGCTAGCTATAGCCCCGACGCTCTTACCGGCATGGAAGCAAATTTACGCTTCGCCGGTCCAGAAACATTAGAAACAAAAATATTCGGACGTCTCACCGCATGGCAAAACTGGATCTTCCAGCGTCCTAATGCTGTTGGCGAAACCGGAGCTTTACAATGTTACGGCACTCCGAGCCGTCCTCAATTCGACTACAACCGTACATAAATTATGGCAACCATCGACTACGAATCAAAAATACCTAACAACGTTGATCTTGCATCTGATAAGCGTTTAAAGCGTGCACTAGAGAAATGGCAGCCTGACTACCTTGACTGGTGGCATCAGATGGGGCCTACAGATTTCGAGAAAAACGATATCTACTTACGCACGGCCGTTTCAGTCGGATCCGATGGTTGGGCACACTTTGGGCACGTAAAGATGCCTGACTACCGCTGGGGTATTTTCCTCGAGCCACATGCCGCCGACCGTAAAGTTCAATTTGGCGATCACATCGGTGTTGATGCTTGGCAAGAAGTCCCCGGAGAATTCCGTACCGATTTGCGGCGCATTATTGTTACGCAAGCGGATACCGAACCTGCTTCGGTAGAGCAGCAACGCATGCTTGGGCACACTGCGCCATCGTTGTACGATATGCGCAACCTGTTTCAAATAAATGTTGAAGAAGGGCGCCACCTATGGGCAATGGTTTACTTGCTACATCGTTACTTCGGAAAAGACGGACGTAGCGAGGCCGACGAATTACTTGAGCGTCGCTCTGGTAATGAAGACCGTCCGCGTATTCTCGGAACATTTAACGAGCCGATCACCACTTGGCTTGATTTCTTTATGTTCACTATGTTTACCGACCGCGACGGTAAGTTCCAGTTGCTAGCATTAGCCGAATCCGGATTCGACCCATTAGCGCGCACCTGTAAGTTTATGCTAACCGAAGAGGCGCACCACTTATTCGTGGGCCAGACTGGCATCGGTCGCGTGATAACACGCACCTGCGAAGTGATGAGCGAGTTTCCCGATGCGGATGTTACCGAACATGGTGCCATCCCGCTTGAAACCATGCAGCGCTACATTAACTTTTGGGTAAGTTCTTCTACCGATTTGTATGGCGGCGAAGTATCTTCGAATGCAGCTAACTTCTTTGCGGCAGGCTTAAAGGGCCGTGCTTACGAAGAGAAGCGCTATACCGAGCATACCGCAATGCAAGAGTCTTACATCGTTGAAAAACTTGTAGATGGCAAGATGGTCAAAGAAGAAGTACCGTTGCGTAACGCGCTCAATGAAGTGCTGCGCACCGATTACCTAGACGACAACCAAAAGGGCGTCGACTACTGGAATCGCGTCTTAGCTAAATTCAATATTGATTTCGAATTCAGCTTGCCACATCGTCGCTTCAATCGCGCGATTGGTATTTACGCGGGTAAGCGTTTCGATTTAAGTGGCACGCCTTTAGATGAGGCAACGTTCTTGGCTAATCAAGATCAATGGCTGCCAACGGATTTTGACCGCAAGTATGTATCATCGTTAATGGTTTCCGTCACCGAGCCAGGTAAATTCGCTGGCTGGATTGCTCCGCCGCCGAAAGGGTTAAACGGCAAAGAAGCAGATTTCGATTACGTTCGCCTGTAAAGCTTAATTAAAAGTTACGCTTAGTCTCTGCGTCTTTTCGCTGTTCGATAGATCTTGAGCTCGTAGGTAGCCAGTAACGCCGCTAAAGCTCGCTGGCACAGGCACGAGTACCGATAATTCGCCATCAGCATCAGCGGTGCCGCTGCTTATTAAAGCACCACTTACCGGGTCTATAGACGGATTGGCCGTACCATAAAAATTAAGCGTAGCACTCGGTGTCGCTCCTACTACGGAAAGAGTCATTACCTGGCCAGCGGTGTCGCCTTGATTGAACAGTTCGAAGGGCAGTGGCGGCTCGGATACTTGACCACCAACGACGTTGGAGTTGTGAATGAAAAAGCCGCGCTCTTCGACTAGTTGAAAGACGAGTATCTGTCCGTCGGCATAAGTGTCAGGAACAGCGAAAGCTTGCGACGCCTGACTACCAGGGTTTACGAACGAGGTAATGAGTTGTACATTGCCAGCGATATTCAGTTCGAAACCTTCACTAGATGTGGACGTCCCCTGTTGAGTACCCATGTACCAGTAAAGGGTGCCATCACTGTTGTTCGCGAGATTGCTCGCATCGAGAGTAATGTCGGTGTACCATTCGAATGACCCACCTACACTAAGAGCGATATCTTTGATGTTCGGTGAAAGACTAGTGAGCTCACCTGCGCCATCATTCGCGCCGATCGCACCGATTAAAACGGGTGAGAATAAACCGTTATTCGAACTACGCATAACGTCTCCGGCAGACGCAACACTTGTGCCGAGCAGATTGCCTTGAACAGAACCAGGAAATGCGACGATTTCACTTTGAGCCGCAGTCGTGAGGTTATATAAAGCAGCGCGTCCGTGATTGCTGGCTGCTTCGGGAGCGCCAACTAAAACATCAGCTACGCCATCGAAGTTAATGTCGGGCACCATTGCGATTGAGAAGCCGAAGCGCTCGTTGCTAAAAGTACCTGCGAGTGTTGTAGCGCTGCTAGCGCTGTTGCTCCAGGTTGCGATATAGCCGTCATTAAGGTAGGGCGATCCTGCAATGAAATCGGCAATGCCATCGCCTGTTACATCTTCGCCGGCAGCAACTGCGACACCTAGGTTGGCATTAGCAACGCCGCTGAATGGGTTTTGGAGGCTAAGGACGCCCCCCGTACTTTGAATGAGCGATACAGCACCACTGTGTGTTGCGCCATCATTAGCAAAGGGTGAACCCATTAATAAACTAGACTCGCCGTTGAGGGTAGCGGCTGAAAGGCTATAGCCGAGTAGTTCTTGCTGACCTGAAGCTCCTTCGATGGTCTCAATTAAATTGGCCGCCTGAAAGTTACTATCGACTTGATAAACATAAACCGCGCCATCAAGCAAGTTGTGGCCAATTGCGCCCACAGCTAATTCTAAATCGTTGTCGAGTGCATCATCGTATTGGTAACTAGCGAGTCCGATGCCAAACATCTGACCACTAGTAGGACCCTCGAGAGTAGTGTAAAGTTCGAGTGTGCTGGTTAACAAATCGTAGGCATAGATGCGCACCACACCGGAAAACGAGCCATTGTCTATATCGAAAAAGGGTGCGCTAGCAGCGAACTTAACTTTTTGATCGCCAGCATGTGTGCCGAGGTACGTTAATTGTGTCCCTATTCTTTCGGCGTAGAGCTCGCCATCTCTTTTAACGATCAGTGAAGCATCGACACCCGATAGGATTGAGATAGAGCCGCTGCGTAAACCATTATGATTATCGCTGGGCGAGCTGACTACAAAATCGTCGTGGCCATCGTCGTTAATATCGTCGATTGAAATAATCGAGGTTGCGAATGATTCTGATGCATTGACGCCATTAGCGGTGTAGTCGGTAACCCAATCTTGAGCGGAGGCAGCTGTCATACAGCCAAGCGAAATTACAAGTGTAGTTAAGTATTTGAGCATCTTAAGGGAGCAACGTTAGTCACCGACCCTGAATCATACATCATGAATCAGGGTCAGTAACGCTAAATCCCTTGCTTTATGCGGAGACTACTGGAAAGTAACCACTGTCACGCGTGTCAAACCAGGCTCGAAGAAGTCCCAGTCGTAGGCCTGGAAGTACCCTGTTGCACCTACCATGGTTGATGGAACATTAATTGGCAACGAAGTGAAGTGCCCGAGTGAGTTTGATTGGTCGCCTGGCGAGCCGATGGCTTTGGGGTTACGTAGGTTAAGCAACCAGGCGCCGTCTGGGGCAGTATTAATCGCGTTGCCCGAAGGTGTAGCCGCAGAAGCATAGATGTATACCGGACTGTTTGGGATACCCCATTTAGTGCGAACTGTAATCGGAGAGCCCGCTTGGTCGCCATCAACGAAGATGGTTACTCCTGGGTCAATGACAAAGCCACCATCGATGTCCGATGAGCGAATAAATCCGCTGCGATCTTCTACTACTTGAAACAAGAGCAGTTGGCCATCGTTAAAGGCATCCGGAATGTTGTACACGTACTGCATTTCGCTACCAGGGTTGCTGGTAGTTCCGAGGAGTTGTACGTTGCCAGCGATATTCAGTTCGAAACCTTCATTAGATGTGGACGTGCCTTGTTGAGTACCCCTGTACCAGTAAAGCAGGCCACCGCCACCTGTAGAAAGGTTTGTCGCAGTTAGGGTTAGGTCGGTCTCCCATTCGAATGCACCGTTAGCATCAAGTTCGATAGGGCCGATGTCTTGCTCAGGAGGTGAATAAATGTATACACGACCGGTGCTGTTGTTATTACCAATGGCGCTAACAAGAATCTCAGACTTGGTCGACTGGTTGATGTCGCCAGCTGTTGAAACAGAACTGCCCAATAACTGTGAAGTCGAGCCATTTGCGGCATAGAGTAATGTCTGCGCGGGAATCGACACATCATGAACGGCGAAGCGTCCAAAGTTGTTGCCTGCTTCAGGAGCGCCCACAATCAAATCATCGCTGGCATTAAAGTTGGCATCGGCAGTGATGGCGATGCTGTAACCAAACTTTTCGTTGTTATAGGTGCCTTCGAGGGTGACGCCTGCCTGCAGAGTGTCGTCCCAGATGACTACTGAGCCCTTTGCCGTGTTTGGGGCCGAAGCTACGAAGTCGGCGATGCCGTCGCCAGAGATGTCGCTACCGGCTGCTACTGCGAAGCCGAGATGGGCGTCAGCCGTAGCCAGTGGATCTTGTAGCAGCAGTTGTGTTCCGTCTGTTTTAATGCGGACGGCTGCACCAGAGTTGTTGGCATTTGCAAAAGGTGCGCCAACCAATAAAGATTGTTCACCATTGCTGTCGGCGAAACAGATGTCCCAGCCGAACATTTCTGCTGAACCATCGACACCATAACTGGTAATCGTGCCAGAGTTATCGGCAACGGAGCTGTCAATCTCGTAGATGGTTACGCTGCCATCAAGTGATGCACCGTTGTTGGGGTCGCCGTCACCAATAGAAGAGATTGCTAAGTCGAGGTCGCCATTGCCGTCGTTATCAAGAGCTGCCACACTAACGCCAAACATCATTCCGGCGCGATCGCCAGGTATCTCTTGCCACAAGCTAAGAGACATGTTGACTAAATCGAAAGCATAAATATTTACGACTCCGGAGAAATACCCAGAAGTAGTGTTAGCGAAAGGTGCTGAAGCAGCAATTTTCAATAACCCATCATTTTGGTGTTCGCCAAGCAGGCAAATGGAATAACCAATTTGTTGGCCGATGTCGCTGCCGCTGATGCTTGCAATGATGCTGTTGTCTTGACCACTATGAATGCTGATTTCTCCGGCCAAGCGCAGATATGAGCCTGATTGCGGTGAAGCGACTACGTAGTCTTCGTAGAGGTCGCCATTTATATCGCCAATGGCCAACATGGAGCTACCGAAGGAGTCGCCGCTGTTTAGACCATCGACGAAGCCCCATTCAACCCAATCATCTTGGGATTGGGCAGAAAGTGAGGATGTTGCTGCGATAAGCAGGCAACAGGCGCTGAGGAAGGGAAGGATGTGCTTCATGTGTTAACTCTGACTAAAGATTACTGTAAAAAAGCGGCTCTTGAAGCAATAATCTTAAAAAACTAGTAAAACTTGAGTATCCTAGGGGGCATGAGACTAAGAAAGACCGTTTTGGTGGCGCTGTTAGCCATTTACACCCTGCTATTCGTAAGCTGTTCCGATAAAGCGCAGCTGCCATTGACGGACGCCGCGCCAGTAGCTGCTGAAACACAGGTCGATACTGCGCAGCCAGCGGTGCTTGAGGTGCAGCTGATCTTACGCGATTCCGAGCGTAAGCTAGCAGGAGTGAACGTCGATGTACAGTGGGACGAGGCGGGGATGCCGTCCAAAACTTCGACTCGTTCGAATGCTGAGGGCTTGGTGCGCCTTGAATTTGAACACGGTGCAGAGATGGTTGCCGTGCACGCACAACCTAGCGCGTACTCAGCTCCTGGCTCGATCGCGTCACCAATGGTTATGTACGGCGGCCAAACCAAGAAAATAGAAATGGTGTTGACCCCAGCAGCAAGCTTGTTCGGTATGGTTTACGACGTTGAGGGTCTTCCGGTGAAAGGCGCAAATGTGGTGTGTTACTTTTACTCTGCCGAGTTCGTTGACAAGCAGGCGCAATTAAGCATCGATGTGTTTACCACTACCGATGAACAAGGAAGGTTTGCACTCGGTGGTATTCCGGCTGGGCCATTTGTTGTCGAGGCCGCATTTGAAAATCAGATGAGCGTGTGGCGTCCGGGTGGGGCGATCGACGAAGGACAGCGCTATGACAATCTCGAAGTTCTACTTGAACCCGCGCACCAGGTTTACGGCCAGGTCATCGACATGAACGACAACCCTATTGCGGGCGCCGATATCGTGGCCGGTAAACCTAACCGTCGTAAAAATCGTAAGGTCACCGATAATCCATTAATGTTTTTATATGGGCCACGCTCCATAGTCACGCGCTCTGACGATAAAGGAATGTTCAACTTGCCAGCGGTTCCTGATTCACAAGCATGGAACGTTAACGTGCGTCATCCTGATTTCGCGCAATCGTATGCAGTGGTGGATGCTGGGCAAATTGACGTGTGGATAGAAATGGCAGAGACGATTGCGTTAAGCGGAGTCGTTAGTGATCATGACGGTGTGCCACTCAATAATGTGCAGTTATGGCTGTTGACTGATGGCGCTAACTTAAGTGTGGGTACCGATTCGACCGGCGCATATAAATTTTCTGACTTAAAAAGCGTTGAAGATGTTTATGGCATTGCGCACCATCCGCAGCACGGTACGTCGCTGTTCGGGCCCATCCTCTTTGATGGCAAGTCGCAGCAGTTCGATGTGCAGCTGCAAAGCGGCCAGCGCATTAAAGGTCGAGTTGTAGATGCCGCTGGTAATGCGCAGTCGAATGTTGGCGTGCAAATTAAAGGAGATCTGCCGCGTGATAGTTTTTCGGGTTCACGTTTGCCAGAAAACTTTTTGGGGCTTGATGCCACTTTGACGAATTCGAATGGCGAGTTCATCTTTGATAATTTATACGCAAACACGTTTGTGCTAAGTGCCTATGCACCCGGTGTGCCAGCGGTATTCGTACCAGGTGTACAAATTGGTGATGAACTCGAAGTAATCATCGGAGAGTAACTTGATTTCAGAATGGTTACTCCAGCGACGCGAGGGCATCGAACAAGACTCGGGTCAGATTGAAGCCTTTGTGCAGGCGGTAACCGCCGGCGAAGTGAGTCAGGCGCAAATTGGCGCATGGCTAGCCTTCGTTATTTGCAATGGCATGACCGATGCCGAAACCGTGTGTCTCACTCAAGCGATGGTCGCCAGCGGCGACAAACTTGATTGGACGGGCATCGACGGACCCTTCGTCGATAAACATTCAACCGGTGGCATTGGCGATAAAGTGTCGTTAGTGCTAGCGCCATTATGGGTGAAGATGGGTAAAAAAGTACCGATGTTGTCGGGGCGTGGGCTAGGTATCACCGGCGGCACGCTTGATAAACTCGAATCGATTAGCGGTTTTCGTACCGATCTCAATATCGCAGAATTACGCCATACTTTAAAGAGCGTCGGCTGTTTCATGAATGGCCAGACCCCAGAATTGGCGCCGGCCGATCGCATTTTGTATGCCCTGCGTAACGAAACTCAAACGGTGCCATCGGTGGCGTTGATTACGGCGTCTATATTGTCAAAGAAATTAGTCGAAGGTATCGAGTCTTTAGTTATGGACGTCAAATTCGGCAGTGGTGCGTTTATGAAGACGCGCGCCGAAGCCCAAGTCTTGGCAGATTCGATTGTGCGGGTCGGCAATGGCGCCGGAGTTAAAACTACAGCGCTGTTGACCGATATGTCGACACCTTTAGGGCATGCGGTGGGTAATGCTTTAGAAGTCCGCGAGGCCGAGCAATGTTTGCAAGGTAAGGGGCCGCAAGATTTAATTGAGCTAGTAGCCGCACTGAGTGGCGACGCGCAGCGGGCAAAGCAGATAATGGCTGACGGCAGTGCCTTTGATATTTGGCGGCAACTGGTGGCGGCTCACGGCGGAGATTTGAGCGTCGCGTTACGCGGTAGTAAAGATGTGCGCCAGTTTGATTACTGCGCAGCGCATACAGGCACTGTACGCCGCTGTGATGCCGAGCAAATTGGCTTGGCGACCTTCGTTTTGGGCGCTGGCCGAGAACGTGCCGATGTTGCGATACATCATGGTGTAGGCTTAGAGGTGCATGCTAAAGTAGGTGAACGTGTCGATGCCGGGCAACCACTGGTTACTTTGCATCACGCTGACCAGCATCTCGAAAAAGCGCTAGCCTATGTAGCAGCGGCTTACGACATTGAATAATCATCCCCTTAATTCGTCTACCAAGTTCCCGTTAAATCTATGGGTACTTGGCGAGTTAGGTAACGGGGTTGTGTACTTCGCCGACAATGTGTTCGATAAAGTGCAACGCGTCTCGGTAGCCGACCTCGCTAATTTAGACGACGGATTTATCGCGTTTACCGAAGACGCCCCAAGTAAGTCGCTAGTCGAAGATGCCCTAGACGGCCGAAGTTTACCGATGATTAAAATAGGTAAATGGTCAAGCGCAGACACCTTTGATGCCACTTGGCAATCGATACCCAGCGTTGAAGAGTTATACGGATTGGTGGCATCTAAGGTTAAGCCACCGGTAGAGCAAACAGCGTTTATACCCGATCTTATAAGTTCACCCGATGCTACGCTGCCGCGTAGCATCGGCGTACAACGTTTCTTCCCCTACGCCGCCATTTCGTTTTTCTGTTTAGCGGTAGTTGCTATTTGGTATATCATTTATTCGAGTGACACACCTGAAATAGCAGAGCAAGAGCAACTCGTTACGGCACCCGTCATTATCGAGCCACTAGCGCAATTGCCTGAAGCTGTGCCCTTGTCTGATGCGCCGGTGTTGACTGTTAAAAGTGAATGGATAGTGCCGACGCTAGAGTTGAACGCACCCATCACTGGCGAATTGGTATGGGAGTCTGATTCACTGGCAAGTGTTAGTGATAAGGCGCTTGTGGCTAGTATTGCTGTAGCAGCTGATGAAGACATGATTAAAATAGCAGTGGCCTTTCAGCAGCAAGCATTGGCTCGTGCGGCACAACGTCAGACAAAGTTTGATGCTAGTTACCAAGAGCAAATGGTGCAGCTTGATAACGAGATAAGTAGTGTTGAAGAGAATAAGCAACATCTAGAAAATGCACTTGGTGAAAGTTCAAAGCTGTTAGCGGTAATGCGAAGAGAAGCGGACCAAGGCTCACATAGCTGGACAGAGCTCAAGGCATTCGAGGACGATGTCGATATCGCCAGTCAACAACGCGATGCGGCGATGGATAAGTTGACGGCATTGCATCAGCGCAAGACACAGTTAGAAAACGGTTCGCTAGATTTCAGTAATGACGAGATGCATTTAGCACTGTTAGCCAACGCTAAATATTTTATTGAAATAGTGAGTAAATCGCCGGCGAGCATTGCGGTTTACGCAACGCAACGCGGCACTATAGAGCATGAAGTGGCCTCGTACACCTTAGTCGAAAAGGGCCAATCGCTCGCCATCATTAAAGACATCGACGGCAGTTTCTTTGAATGTTCCATCGCCAAGTCCGAACATTTCGCAGCCTATCGTGACAGCGACATCTTTGTCGTCTTAGATAATGGCGAACAATATTTGCTAGATCTACATTCCGAAACTTTTGACAATGGGGTGTTTAAGTACAAACTGAAGATGGATGTACTGCGGTATAGCGAACTGTTTAGCGATTTGACTGTGGGTGAAAATTATGACATCATCTTCAAACCACGATAAAGCAGTTAGTCTAAAAGCTAGCGCCGGCGAAATCATCGTTGATTTTGTAAGTGGCAAATTAGATTATCGTCGCCGCTTTGGTGGAGGTAAAAACCAGGCCCTTTCGAAAGCAGTAGGGCTACACAAAGCTAGCGCCGGATTACGCGTTTTCGATGCGACAGCCGGATTAGGCCGCGACGCTTTCGTTTTAGCATGCCTAGGTGCAAACGTTTTGGCATGCGAGCGCCATCCACAGGTGTTTGCCGCACTAGATGACGGCTTGCAGCGTGCACTTGCCGATGCCGAAGTGGGCGAAAAGCTGTCGGGCAAGTTAGCGCTTATCAATGCCAATGCGATTGAGCTGTTAAGCGACCCAAAAAGCATGCTATACACTGAGTTTAAGCCGCATGTCATTTACCTAGACCCGATGCATCCACCGCCAAAGAAGACGGCGTTGGCAAAAAAAGATATGCGTATTTTTAGAGAAATAGTCGGTCAGGATGACGATCAGCTAGAGCTGTTTAACGCGGCGCTGGCTTTTGGAGCTGCGCGGGTGGTGGTCAAGCGCCCGGCGCATAGTGAACCGTTAAGCGCGGCGCCAAGTCATGCGATAAAAGGTAAGACCACACGCTTCGACGTATATATGGCGCAAAGTTAAACTATGCACCCTGTCATGGAAAACGACACCTTAAATTTAGACTTACTGCAAGTGCCAGAACCCGCCGCCATCCGCGAGTGGGCTACTGAGCGCGGGATTTTGATTTTGGCTCACAGTTACCAAGACGGATTTCTGCAAGAGGCGGCGCACTTTGTGGGTGACAGCCTTGAACTGGCGCGCAAGGCAGCAGCGGCAGATGCTAAGTTTATATGTTTTTGCGGCGTCCACTTTATGGCCGAAACCGCAAAGTTACTTAGCCCTCAAGCACGCGTCTTCGTCCCCGACATGGACGCCGGCTGTTCCCTGGCCGATTCTTGTTTAGCTCCTGACTTAAAGCAGTATCAAGAGCACCTTACTAAAAAGTTGGGCGTGCGCCCGACGACGATCGCTTATGTTAATTGCTCGGCAGCTGTAAAAGCGTTGTGTGATATTATTTGCACCAGTGGCAATGCGCGCGAAATAGTCGAGTCGGTACCTGAAGGTCAGCCGATTTTGTTTGTCCCTGACAAGCACCTTGGCGGATGGCTTAACGAAACTTTAGGCCGCGACATGATCCTCTGGAACGGCGCTTGCGAAGTGCACGAATTATTTTCGATCGACACTTTGAATGATATGAAGGCGCAACATCCTGCTGCCAAAGTAATATCGCATCCTGAGTGTCCAAAGCCGATTCGTGATGCTTCTGATTACGTGTTAGGAACGGCAGGTATGCTGCGTTTGGTTAAAGAGTCACATGGCGAAACCTTCATCATTGGCACCGAAGCCAACATGATTTATCGTTTCGAAAAAGAGGCGCCGCAAAATACTTATATACCGGCACCCGGTGCATCCTGTGCGTGTAATTTATGCCCTTATATGCAGATGAACACTCCAGAGAAGCTCTGGAAGGCATTGCATGAGTTAGGGCCTGAGGTCGATGTACCTGCTGAATTGTTTGACGATGCACAGCGCTCTTTGCAGCGCATGCTCGAGATTGTTTAGATCTACAACCCAGTAATATCGCTCCAACTACCGCCGATTCTAATCTCATCGATGCGCACGAGATTGCTTCCTAGGGCAGAGCCAACGCCGCCAGCGCGAATGAACAGATGATCGAAGACATCGTCGGCGTTGCCGTTAGTCGCAGCTAAAGTCCATTGGTCGCTGCCACTGCCGATGCCGCTAAGCAGCGTATCGCTAGCATGCACCAACTCGGTGGCACTGTCATAAACCTTCATGTAGATTTCGTCATTGCTTAAGTTGTTGGCGTCGATGCGTACCACTATAAATTTAGTGCGATAGCGATCAGCGACGCTACCCATGGCATCGCCAGCAGCACCGTTAATGGCGTACTTGCCATCATCGATACCCGTAACAATCGTATTACCGCTACCTGAATCAAGCAGCCCCACCATCGCGCTCATGGTAGTACTGGTACCCGTTAGATGCGCGGCAAACGACAGGTAAATACTGCTGTCGCTAGAAAGGTCTACCGCGATGGCGCTTGAATCAAATAAGCGCTGGCCTTCCATTGGTAATGACGGCGAGGCGGTGCGTTCGAGGTAGCCGTCCACTTCTGTGAATGGCAGGTTACTTGGGAAAGCATTCAGCGATCCACTAGTTCGAATATAGCCATTAGCCGCCGGCACTGCCCATGGCGCACCGAATCCGTTACCGCCAGCCAAACCATCGAGGTGATCGCCACTATTGCCATCGGAAAAACCTTCGAGCACGGTTGTGGTCCATGGCAGGTGCGTTTTGAAGCGCCAAACATCACTGGCTAGCACATCACCATTAGCGTGGATTTCATCTACGCGCCAGTAATACCAAGCGCCAGGTGTGAGGTTACTAAGGTCGACATAATCGGTGGTGTAGCGTCCGAGGTAACTGCTAGAACTAGGCGTCGCATTTTGCGTACTATAAAAATCAGTGCTCAAGTAAACATCATGCTGCGGAGCGTTTAGCGCTGCCGTCCAGCTAAGGCGTGGCGAGCTATCTACATTGCGTTGCGTGTCGAACGGCGACGGCCCCATGGCACTGCCACCGCTAAATAATTGCATAACCTGATTGGCATCGAAGGCGTAATCCCATAGCACATACTCGTCGATTAAACCATGATAGTAAGCACCTGCGACATTCGGATTTTGCGGCGCTAAATGAATATCGGCGTCGCTTGCCGCAAAGCCGATGCTGAAACTGCCGAGCAAGGTCGCGTCATGATAAACACTTAAGGTGCTGCCATCGTAACTTGCAGTTAGCATGCTGAAGCTAGTCGTCGCCGGGCTAAAGGCTAAATCAATACCCGCGAAATGTAAGGAGTTATTACGCATCTCGAAGAAACGTCCACTGCTGTCTTCTGGATTACCTACTCCGCAAATGATGCTGCCATCACTGAGGTTGGCGTCGGGCTGTACCAATACATTCATGGTGAAGGCTTGGTTGAGTGCTACCGGCGCGTAGAGGACGTCTTGTGAGGTAGCGCCCAATGCACCGACTAACTTTAGATGCTCACCGGAGGGCCCGCTAGAGCGCTGAAAAGGCGGATTGGAGGCGAGGTCGCTGAATAGCTGCAGCTCACGCGCACCATTGTCTTTAATGAAGTTGAGGGTAGTATCGCTGATCTCCCAGCGCACGTAACGCGCTTGAATCGGAGAGAAATCTTTAACCTGTAGCTGCTCTTGATTGCCGTGATTCCAGATTTCGACCGGATCGCTAGTACTAAAAGTAGAACTGTTGCTAAACCACAAACGCGATTGGGTAGTGAAAGCTCCAGAGTTGTCGAGGTCTAATAAACTAGCGCCTTCAAAGTTTTGGATGCTTTGGTAATCGAATTCGACCCAGGTTCCGTCGCTAGCAGTACGTGTAAGTGGGGCGCTTACTTTCCCTTGACTGTCGGAAATAAACGCGGTGTTGATGTCGTTATCGATTAAGTCGTCAGCACTAGACGCTGCTTGCGCATTGGACGACAAGGTAATCAGCGGTGGCGCAATGCCGACCATCTGCGTGTTGTAGACAAAGGCCATCTCGTTGCCACCCAATGAGTACTGCGTTGACGCTGGATTGTGTTGCTCGGTGACTTCCCAGCGCACAAAGCGCGCGCTTATTGCCGCGAAGGGATAAGTTACAAACTCGAGGTGACTATGGTGCTCGATATCTACGGAAATATCATTTACATCAAAAGTGCTGTCGTTAGAGAACCACAACACTGATTTACCAATCCACTTGCTAGATAAATTTTGATCAAGATGCCGGAACCCTTCAAAATCTTTGGTGCTTCCGAAATCGAACTCTAACCAAGTGCCATCGGCAGGGTCGGTGGTGAAACTCGCGCTAACCACCCCTTGATTAAGAGAGGCAAAGGCCGTCGTTGCACTATTGTCAAACAAATTAGAGCTTGGCTCCCAGTTGCTGCTGTTGCACTCTGCACCAACCAGTGGGTCGTTAAGTTCAGCATAAACAGGTGGCCCGGATGCGGTGATGTCATTGCCATTACCCGAGCTATCGAGTAATTCAGAACCACTACCTTCTTCGAATTTATAAGCGGCAACCAAATTACGTTCGACTACTTCAATCGTAACCGGCGTCGCATGTTCAAGCCCGTTAAAATCAGCTGCGGTATACCAAAAGGTGTCGCTGTACGATCCGCGACGATTGCGGTCAGGTTGGTACAAGATAAGATCGCGTCCACCGGGGCCGGCATTGCTAAGTATCGATACGCTGGCGCCTTCGACTGAAGTAGCGTCGACATCACTGATATGGATGTAATCAAAGTTGGCGTCGTAATCGTTGTCGAGCACATCGAATTTAGTATCAAGCTGCGGGTCGGCAGTTACCCAATCAGGATTGGCATAAGGACGCACGCTCGTTTCATAAGGCAAAATCACCGGCAGGTTTAGCCATGCCGCGCGCCACTGAATGATGTCAGTGGATTCTGGGCCATAGAGTAGCCACGAACCACACATCGCCGAACCTCCCCATGGCCAGCAGTCGATGTGACCGGCTCCCCAGTTGTGACCGATTTCGTGCGCAATAATGCCGGGACTGTAACCACGATCCCAGAATAAACCGGCGTAGCCCCATGAGCCAAGCGTGCCGACGTAGGCCAATCCGGCGATACCGTCATTTTGGTAATCCGCCAAGAGGACTGCCGATTCGTAAGGTATTTGCTGCTGGTTGGTAGCCCACTCATTAGCGAATTCAGAAAGCAGCGCCCCGGAAGTGGTGCCGACGTAATAGGGCGTTTGACGGATCACGATGCCGGTCAATTCATAACTAACCATCGCGTCGCGGCTGCAGGTTAAATCATTTTCGGCGAGCTGATACTCAACCGATGCGGTAACGCCAGCCACCGTTTGGCCTTCGCGCAGCCAGTGATCGTAAGTGGCATCAAAACCGATTCTTGATTTACGCATCTTCCATTGCCAGGGATAGGGCGATAAGTAATGACTGCCGCCGCTCGGTGGCGGAATCATATTTGCGCGATTGTTATTACCGCTAAAACCATCTTTTAGGTGGACGTGATCTACGCCACACATATCGAGTGGCTCGTCTGCTGCCACCGCAAGAGTGTGCCAACCATTCGCGCGCCGCTCGTCTGGCTGCAGACGCCACATCAATGCATCGGGCATGATGATTGTGGCCCGTAGTCCGCGTGCTTCTAAACTGGCGGCAATGCAAGCACCGGGTATTTCTTTTATAGTGCCAAAGTAGGTACGCGATTCAGGGACCACGGCAATGTCGCCGTTACTGTTTTTCAAGACGAAATCGCTGGCACGTAACGAGCGGCGCTGCAACAGCAAAGTTGCCCGCTGCCCGCGTAATTCAATGACAGTACTGAATTGCGCAGGTAGATCGGATGGTAAATCGAGTTGTACTGAGCCTTGTTGCAGGCTGATTGACAGCAATAATGCGGATAATAGCATTATCTAGCATATCACACATAAGCACATTTGTTCTTATGTGTATGGCGTATTATTTACCAGCTATAGCCGCCAGGTGAACTAACTTGCCATCCAGTATCTGGGCGCGTAGGATCAAAAAATGTAGTACGCTCGTCAAATGATTGGCCGGTGACAACTACAAATTTATAGTTTTTGCCATCTGAACGGTACATATAACCTTTGTCAGTAGCGTTCGGAAAGTTCTTATCCGGATCTCTCGGCAGAGCACCAAGGTAATTAGGCACTAGTCCAGGAATATATCCAGAGCTATCATATGACATGCTGCCGTAAGTAGGGGCATCGCCAAACCAAGCGTCGCTAGTGGTTGGGTAGCTGCCGGTCACCTCATAGTGACTAGCTAGGGCCGTTGAGATACTACGCAAGTCGGCACTACGCCGTGAATCACGAGACTCTGCTGCTCCGTCTTCAAGTACTGGAACTAAAATTCCGGCGAGCATCGCCAAGATGGTCACCACGATTAACATCTCAATGATGGTGAAGCCGCGATTTTTTGTGGGTTGAGTCATTTGCATGTGTTTTACCAGTTGTAAGCGCCAGCAGAACTTATTTGCCAAGCTGTTGTTGCGCGAGTTGGGTCGAAGAATGGATTGTCAGCAGGGTAAAGCCCAGGGCAATCGTTAATCACGAACTTAAAGTCAATACCATCAGAGCGGTACATATAACCCCCTGTTGTGGCATTTGGAAACTCGGGTGCGAGATCCTTTGGTAGTGCTGTAATAATGTCAGGCACTAGACCCGGGATGTAACCCGTAGCGTCGTAAGTAAATGAGCCATATGCAGCAGCATCGCCTTGCCAAGCATTGTTGGTGTCGGGGTAGTGACCATTTATGATTTTATAGACGGCAAGCGCGCCTTGTACACCCTTGAGGCTGGCTACGCGGTGCGAGTCATAAGACGGCTTTGCGTGGTCATCGGATCGGCTGTCCTGGCTAGGAAGTAAAATTCCAGCAAGCATCGCTAAGACTGTTACTGTGACTACCACTCCTATAAAGGTGAAGCCACGGTTTGCTGTTGCTGTCGTTTGAGTAATGGACATATCCTTTTATCGGATAAATAGTAAAAATGATTTAAGACTTAAACAAGAAAACAGTCGCCAACTTGCGTTGACGACTGATTACTCGGTTGCATTTCTCTACCAGTTGTATCCGCCTGGAGAGCTTACTTGCCAAGCCGTTACTGCACGGGTTGGGTCGAAGAATGGGTTACCAGCTGGGTAAGACTCAGGACTATCATTCACTACGAACTTGTAGTCAACAGAGTCAGAGCGGTACATGTAACCACCAGTTGTAGCATTCGGGAATTCCGGTGCTGGATCCTTTGGTAGTGCTGGGATAAAGTTAGGTACTAGACCTGGGATATAACCCGCGGCATCGTAAGAGAATGAGCCAAATGTAGCTGCATCGCCTTGCCAAGCATCGCTGGTGTCGGGGTAAACGCCATTTACGCGCTTATATGAGTCAAGAGACGCTTGTACGCTCTTTAGGTCAGATGATCGGCGTGCATCACGAGATGATTTTGCTGCGTCTTCTAGTACAGGTACTAGGATTCCGGCAAGCATGGCCAGAATTGTGACCACAATAAGCATTTCGATGATTGTAAAGCCAGATTGGGCTGTTCGTTTTAACATTCTATTCATTTCTCCGTTAGATTTTGGATGGGCGGACGGCAACCGAGTGGCGCCTTTCCGTTAGGTTCATATCTTTATCGGAGGCATATATCCCAAAACTTTAGAAATTTCTACTAAAAGTCAAGAATCAGCGGTATATGGTCACTTGGCTTGGCTTCAAAATCACCTTGTTTGCGTTCGTCGCGGTCTAAAGCGGCGAAGGAGCAGGCTTTTGCTGCACGTTCAGTACCCATGGCCAAGTCAATTCTTAGACCATGATCGAAGCGAAAGGCCTGGCGGCGGTAGTCCCACCATGAAAAGACGTGGTCGTCGTCGTTGTGTAGTCTAAATAAATCAGTGGTACCCCAATCGCGCAGCGCATCGAGATGCGCCACCTCATCCGGCGAGAAATGAATGTTGCGCCACTTATCTGGGTCGTGCGCATCGCGTTCTTCGGGCACGATGTTGAAGTCGCCCAATATCACTAGCGGTTCATCGGCGGTAAACTCGCTAGCGATCCATTTGCGCAGCGCCGTCAGCCATTTCATTTTCATTTCATATTTATCCGTGCCGATTTCTTTACCATTCACGACGTAAATATTAATAAAACGAATACCCTCGCAGATGCCAGAAATCACCCGCGCCTGTTCAGGGCAGGGGTCGCCGTCAAAACCTATTCTGACGTCTTCTAATTCGTGCCTACTTATAAGGGCCACCCCGTTGTAAGTCTTTTGGCCATGCGCTTCGGCGATATAACCTAGTTCTTCAATGGCCTGGTGCGGAAAGTCGTCGTCGGTGACTTTGGTCTCTTGCAGGCACAGCAAGTCGGGTTGATGGCGGTCAAGGACAGCAGCTACACGTTCGAAGCGTGTGCGTAATGAGTTTACATTCCAGCTAATGGCTCGCATTTAATAAGAATAACAGCTCTATCTTAAGAAGTACTGCCTTTGTGCTACAATCGCTGGCAATGAAATCATTGTTGAAATTTTTAGTCGCGTGCTCAGCTGTAATTGTTTTATCTGGTTACGGCCAAGCACAAGTCCATTACAACGAGAGTGGCTCTCCCTGGGATCAAAAGGTAGCGGCCGGGCCAGACAAGGACGTGCCAGGCTGGTTTTATAATTGTGGGATCACCGGTATTCGCGTCGAGCTGATAAAAGATGTACCGACTTCGCTGCTTGTGCGCTATGTTTTCCCTAAGTCTCCAGCTTTCGGCAAAATAAAGGAAGGCGATTTTATTATCGGAGCAGGTGGAGAGCTTTTCACGACCCCTCATCGCAATGGATATGGCATGGAGGTGTTTGGGCCAGAAGGGCCGATACTCGATTTTGCAAAAGTCTTGCGTCATTCACAATCGACTGACGGGGATGGCAAATTAGAAGTGACTGTTTTTCGTAAAGACAAAAGTAAGAGTGTCAAATTGAATGTAGGGACGAAGTACGGAGATTTTTTTGAAGAAGCTGTTCTAGATAAAGTACTCAAAGAATTGCTCGACTCTCTAGTTACGCTGCAGCAGAAAGATGGCTCGTGGGGGATTCCGTCTTTTGACCTCTTCGCCGCTCTTGCATTGATGTCGAGTGATAAAAAGGCTCACAAAAAGGCAGTCTTAAAAAATGTCAAGTTTCATGCAAAGACCACGAGTCAGCAGGATGAATCTTCTCTCATCAACTGGCGCTACATGGCTGCGGCTATTGTGCTCAGTGAGTACTATTTGCAAACAGAAGAGAAGTGGGTTGTTGAAGAGCTGCAGCAGATATACGATTTTTTGATTTCGAGTCAATATACAAATATGCGGCAGATCAATCCAAAGGCAAAGGAATCTCATCCAGGTTCTTATCCCAAAGATGAGTCGGACGCCTATGGTGGCTGGGGGCATAACCCGGGCTTCGAAGGCTATGGCCCGATTGCAATGTTGACGGCTCAAGGTGCTTTAGCCTTCTCATTGATGAGTCGCTGCGGGATTGAGGTTAATCGCGAACGGCATATGGCGGCATATGACTTCCTTGAGCGCGGTAGCGGAAAAAATTTCTACGTTTGGTATGCCGACGAATCTGCAGGCGATGAAAATTGGGCGGATATGGGGCGCACCGGAGCCACGGCTATAGCTTTCGCTATGAGTCCCTTTGACGAACATGCGGGCAAAGCATCGAAGTATGCACAAATAATCGGAGAGCATCCAGAGAGCTTTCCCGACACGCATGCCTCACCGATTATGGGGATGGCCTTGGGCGCTATCGGAGCCTATTGTGATGAGCAGGCGTTCGGTAAGTTGATGGAATCCAACCATTGGTGGTTCACCATGTCGCATTGCACTGACGGTAGCTTTTACTATCAACCCAATCGTGACAACGCGGGCTATGGCTATACTTCCAGAACCCATGTAAATGCGGTTGTCGCTTTTATCCTTTCGCTTTCGAAGGGTGCTTTAACTTTGACGCAACCCACTGATAAGGCTGTTGGCCTAAAAAAATAATGAAATCTTTCTTAATATCTTCTTTCGGCTTCTTGTGTGGCTGTGGAGCGCCGAACGTGCTTGTAAAAAAGGGTGACGCCTTCCCCGAGTTTGAACTTTCCTCTCATACGGGCATCGACGTTACTAAAGGCGATTTGTTGGGGCAGCCGAGTGTGGTTTGGTTTTATCCCAAGGCCGCGACCCCGGGCTGAACTAAAGAGAGTATCGGATTCCGTGATGAATTCGCAAAGTACACCGCTCTAGGCGTCAAAGTGTTTGGTGTTTCCTACGACAGTGTTGCTGACAATAATAAATTTGCAGTGAAGCATGATTTGCCTTTCCTGTTGTTATCAGACTCTAAAAGAGCATTGGCAATGAAACTCGGCTTGGCGAAAAACTCTCGTGCATGGTTTGCACCGCGGATTTCTTATATCTTGGATGGCGAGGGCGTGGTATTAGAAGTCATTGATGTACAAAACGCGGGTTCGCATGCAAAAGACACTTTGCAATTACTTGACTCTAGTCTTTGATGGATAAGTTAGAGTAGCTGTGATGAAACCTTCACTCTCCCTTGGACGTTTATTTTTGTTCGGCTCTTGCTTGTTGCTATTCATTTTGCTGATGGCTACGTGCTCAACAGTCTACCCCGAGGCGCCATTGGTCACGGGTAAGATGTTTCCAGTGGTTTCAGGAGAAGACTTGAACGGTGAAGAGGTAAATTTCTCATCTTCTTATTGGTCTTTAAACTCGCGCCCGACCGTCGTGCTTGTTGGCTACGAACAAGATTCACAATTTGATTGTGATCGATGGATACTAGGGCTTTTGCAGTTAAAAACTCCGGTGAACATTATCGAGCTACCTACGATTCCGGGTTTGATTCCACGGATTATCTCTGGCACGATTGACTCTGGGATGCGAAGCGGAATACCATCACAAGATTGGGGATCTGTTGTGACGCTCTATGGCGAATCAGCCACAGACATTAAGGGTTTCCTGGGCAACAATAAGGCTTCTAATGCTTATGTTAATCTTGTCGACAGCTCAGGTGAAATTATGTGGTCGCACCACCGAGGATACTCGGCCTCACTAGCCCTTGAATTAGATGCATTAGCTAGATCAATCGGTGTGCTGACCGACTGATATCGACCGATATCGATATTTATCGCATTGCGGTTCGATAATAATCTAGAGTAAATGAAATCACCTTCAATGACCGCTGAGCTTCGCCAACATCCATACCGTGCGCTGTTCCCGTTGGGCTGGTTAATGGCTTGGTGGGGCGTGCTGCCATGGATATTGTTTTGGCTCGACCCTAGTTTTTATTATCCGCGCGAGACGCATGCGCTGATCTTAGTGCAAGGTGTGCTTACACCGTTCGCTGTTGGTTTTATGTTTACCATGTTGCCGCGCCGTTTAGATTCGGCACCACCGGATGCTTGGCAACTCCTGCTTTCTTTAGTCTTCCCGCCATTATTAGTCGTCTTAGTTTGGCAGCAGCATCTCGGTTTAAGTCATGCAGTATTTGCCGCGCAGTCACTGATGCTTTTCCTGTTCTCGGCATCACGCATTTTTGGTGCTGCAGGAAAGCGCACTGGGCCAGCGGCGTTTATGTGGGTGCCGATCGCTTTTGTCTTTGGCTGTGTCGGCGCAGCGCTGTTAAGCATCGCGCAATTTTCACCGACTCTTTTACCAAGTGCGGTGATCCAGTTTGCATGGTTAGCACTGACCCAAGGTTTATTTGTAAGTTTAGTGCTTGGCATCGGCACCATGTTTGTGCCGCTCACATCACATAAGTAATCGTCTGTTGATGTGACGCTTAGCGATCATCCACAGCGCCGGCGAGTGGGGCAGCTGCTAGCGGCAGTGGGTATAGCCTTAAGCTTTGCGCTAGAGGCACAAGGCTTTCTCTTAATCGCACGTCTGCTACGCGCTGCTTTAGTACTCATCGCATTAATCGTCGCTGCAGGTATTCATCGCCCACCAACGATGCCCGGCACGCAACGTAAATTAATTTGGATAGCCTCTTGGTGCTTGCCCATCGGCTTGCTGTTAACGGCAGTGCTTCCAAATCTGTTGCAGATTGGTTTGCACGTGCTTTTCATCGGCGGCTTATTGCTAGTGACCCTTAGTGTGGCGTTGCACGTTGGCTTGGCGCATAGCAGCGGCCAGGCGTTGGTGTCCAAACCAGTTGGCGCGGTGCGTGCCTTCGGAGCGCTGTTGATGCTAGCTTTAGCGCTGCGCATTGTCGCCGA
>JBLINB010000017.1:0-32190 GCA_047638975.1 Myxococcota bacterium | reverse complement strand
GCTCTTGAACAAGCATTGCCAGCATTCACAGCAAATCCCGCAGAGCATTTAAAGCTCGAGGGTAAAGGTCGTATCGCCGTTGGCTACGACGCTGACTTAGTCGTGCTCGAAGAAGACGGCAGTGTGGCTTCCGTCTTTACTGCAGCAGGAACCCATCACCAATACATTAACTAATATGACACGAGGTTACATCATTCCGATTGGCGGCGCCGAAGAAAAAATTTCTAACCGCGCGATACTTAAAAAGTTTTTACAACTAAGCGGCGGCGAAGAGGCACGCATTGTGATCATCCCTACGGCTTCACAGTTGCCAGAAACCGGTCCGCGCTATGTTGATATTTTTATCGAGCTAGGAGCAGGCGAAGCTATAAGTTTGCCATTCGAAGAGCGCAAAGATTGCCTACGCGAAGATTGGTTAGAAATTTTAAGTAATGCTACCGGCGTATTCATGACCGGCGGCAATCAGTTACGTTTATCTACAACTATCGGCGGCACTCCCGTTTCAGAAATGTTGCGTGACCGCAACAACAATCATGGTCTACATGTGGCAGGTACTTCAGCCGGCGCATCGATTATGTCCGAGCACATGATTGCTTACGGCGCCGAAGGCATTGTTCCACGCAGCGACATGGTGTCACTTGCGCCAGGCTTTGGCTTAACCAAAGAGTGCATCGTTGATCAACATTTTCAACAACGCAACCGTTTAGGGCGCTTGCTTGCCGCACTAGCTTTCAATCCACGCCCAATCGGTATCGGGCTCGATGAAGACACAGCGGCTTTTATCGATCATAACGATCGACTCGAAGTTGTGGGCAGTGGTGCTATCACCATTGTCGACCCATCGGGTATGGAGTACTCGTCAATGGACAGTGCGCGGCCGCACGAACCCGTCACAGTGATTGGCATTGGCTTGCACATTCTCGGCGACGGCTGTAGTTTTGATATACCTACTCGTAAAGCATCGCAGCATGCATCCCCTGTAACATCATGAAAATTTTAGACCGTTCTATATTTGTTGGGCCTTCAGTACACGCCCATTTTCCAGTCATTCGCCTAACTTTAGATCTCGGAGATCTCGAGGATTGGCCAAGCGTAAAGGTCGGTAAAGAATTTACCGATGCTTTGATCGCGGCATTGCCTGGTTTACAAAAGCACGGTTGTTCATATGGTGAAGAAGGCGGATTTGTACGCCGTCTAACTGAAGACGAAGGCACATGGCTAGGGCATGTTTTTGAGCACGTAGTCATCGAGCTACAGCAAATCGCGGGTACCGATGTTACTTTCGGCAAAACGCGCGGTAACGGCGAGTACGGGCAATACGATGTTGTGTTTCAGTATAAGCAACAAGAAGTAGGTTTAGAGGCGGCGCAAGTGGCATTGAAATTACTGCACAATTTGTTGCCAGAAAAGTTAGCGCCAAAAGGTAGTCAAGACGTAGACTATAATTGGAAAGAAGAGCGTGATGCATATATCCGTTTTGCGCAACGCCGCGCACTTGGCCCTTCGACGTTGGCATTAATCGCGGCAGCCGAAGAGCGCGATATCCCGTGGTCACGTTTGAATCGTTATAGCTTGGTGCAATTGGGGCACGGCAAATACGGTAAAAAAATACAGGCGACGATCACTTCAGAGACGACCCATCTCGGAGTCGAGTTAGCCTCTGATAAAGAAGAGACCAATAAGCTACTTGGCGACTTAGGCCTGCCGGTGGCCAGACAACGTTTGGTTTACAGCGAGAGTGAGGCCGTTCGCGCTGCACGGCGTATTGGTTTTCCGGTGGTTGTAAAACCGCTGAATGCTAATCATGGCCGTGGCGTGTCGATTAATATGCACGATGACGATAGCGTTATCGTAGCATTTGAGAATGCGCGAGAGCATAGTCGCGCAGTAATTATTGAAAGCTTTCTTTCAGGTTTAGATCATCGTTTGTTGGTGGTCGACGGTAAATTAATTGCGGCGTCCAAGCGAGTTCCTGGACACGTAATCGGGGATGGCAAATCTACAGTCGAAGAACTGGTTGCTGAAGTAAACAAAGATCCGCGGCGTGGCATCGGGCACTCGAAGGTGCTTACAAGATTAGAGTTTGATACGCAGGCCGAGCGCTTGCTTGAGCAGGCGGGTTACGATAAAAATAAGGTGCTCGAAAAAGATCAATTACTTTATCTGCGTTCTACAGGAAACTTATCGACCGGCGGCACAGCAGTTGACGTCACCGATGTGGTGCACCCAGACAACCGCAATATGGCAGAACGTGCAGCGCGCGCGATCGGCCTTGATGTTTGCGGCGTTGACTTTTTAACTGACGACATTACAGTGTCTTACAAAGTTGGCGGCGGCGGCATTTGCGAAGTAAACGCTGCGCCTGGTTTTAGAATGCACACTGCGCCAAGTGAAGGCACGCCGCGCGATGTTGCTGGCCCAGTGATGGAGATGCTCTACCCTGAGAATAGCCCGTCGCGTATTCCGATTGCGAGTATCACCGGCACCAATGGTAAGACGACAACTTCACGCATGGTGTCGCACATCTTTAAAAGCTCTGGCAAGGTTACTGGCTTGACCACCACCGATGGGGTTTACATTGACGGACACCTAACAGTTAGTGGCGACATGACGGGCCCAGCATCGGCAGGCATTGTGTTGCGCGACCCTAAAGTTGAAGTGGCAGTACTCGAAACCGCACGCGGCGGAATGTTGCGTCGCGGTATTGCTTATCGCCAATGCGATGTCGGCGCAGTACTTAACATTCAATCCGATCACCTCGGTTTGAAAGGCGTTGAAAATCTTGAAGACTTAGCAAAAGTCAAACGCACCGTTGTTGAAATCGCTACCGATACCGCAGTGTTGAATGCCGACGATGTGCATTGCTTGAAAATGGCCGAGCACACCAAGTCAAAGCATTTGTGTTACGTTACGATGAATTCTAGCCATCCTCTAGTACGTGACCACATCAAGGCTGGCGGGCGGGCAGTAGTGCTCGAGCAAGGCATGGCCGGACACATGATTACTATTTACGATAGCGGTAAGCACATTCCTTTAATGTGGTCGCATGCGATTCCGGCAACCATAGATGGGCGTGCTTTGCATAATGTGCAGAACGCAATGTTCGCTGCCGGCATCTGTTTTAGTATGCATGTCGAGCTAGAAGAAATTCGCCATGGTCTGCGCACTTTTGACACGACTTTCTTCCAGGCTCCGGGGCGTATGAATATTTGCGATGATCATAACTTCAAGGTCATCATGGATTACGCGCACAACCCATCGGCGGTTAAGGCGATGACGAATCTTGCGCAATCACTAGAGGTCGAAGCCAAGCGAATCGTAGTGCTAGCAGCTCCCGGCGATCGCCGCGATGAAGACATCCGCGAAATTGCGAGCATAGCGGCAGGTAATTTCGATAAATACATTTGCCGCCGCGACGATGGTTTACGCGGACGTGAATCAGATGAAATTCCGATGATGATGCGCGAAACTTTATTAGCCAATGGCGTTGCTAATGAAGATATTATTGTGATACCCGACGAAGTAGCTGCGACTCAAGCGGCTCTTGAAATGGCAAGGCAAGGAGATTTGCTAATGGTGTTTGTTGACGCAATCGCACGCACCTGGAAACAAATTCAAGAATTTAAATCTGAAAACAAAGGCGAAGTGTCAAATGTAGCCGTTGTTCATAGTGTTGATTTAGGCGAATATATCGACACTTCGTCGTTATGCTTGGATAGTAATTTAGAAATGGTGCGTGATGAACGTGGCGTGCGCTTAGTCTCTAACGAAGAATCTGATTAATGAAAGCGGAATTGCGTTCAAACCGCCGGTTAACTGGCCCGAATGTTATTTGGCAGCACCCTGGACCGGTACTCGATATTGCGCTTGACGATAGTGACGCGCCGCAATTAGAAGAGAAGTGGACGCAGCACATCAGCTCTTTACTCGAGGGTCTAGGCTGGCAGATTGAACTGGCAAGCCGCTACTTTAATGGCGGAATAAGCCTAGCTTTTAATGCGCCAATGGACAAGTTGTACACGGCATGCGAAATGAATGAATGGGCTTTTGATGCAGCCGTGTCCGAATTAAACAGCGAGCCACTACCGAGCTTGGTCGAAGCGCTCGATAAATTTAAAACAGAGTCTCGCCAAGAAGCGAATCCTCCGTTGCTGCGCATTCAAGCGGCAGCAGCCAAACGTGGCGAACAGTTTTTGACTTGCGATGATTATGTTTCGGTTGGTTCCGGAATAGGGTCGCAACAGTGGTCGGTAAAAGATTTGCCCGAAGTCGCTTCAATCGATTGGGACACTATCCACCGTGTGCCAACCGCAATGGTTACCGGCACCAATGGCAAAACGACGATTGTGCGGTTATTGCGCGCAATGGTGGTCGCCGCGGGCAAGGTGCCAGGGATGTCGTCCACCGACTGGCTGATGGTCGGCAACGAGATTATAGATCGCGGTGATTGGTCTGGCCCAGTTGGGGCACGTACCATTTTGCGCGATAAGCGGGTCGAAGTGGCGTTGCTCGAAACAGCACGTGGCGGCATGTTGCGACGTGGCATCGGCGTTTTAGAAAACGAAGCCGACGTAGCTTTAATTAATAATGTCGCGCCAGATCACCTCGGAGAGTGGGGGATTCAAGATATCGATATGCTTGCAGATACCAAGTTTGTCTTACGTCATGCCGGGAAAGTAACCGTGCTGAATGCCGACGATGAGCATTGTGTTAAGCGCGCATCATTGATCACGCGCCGCTTAGTGTGGTTCAGCCTTGATGCCGATAATGAAATTGTTGCCAAGCATCTTGCGCAAGGTCATCAGGCCATTCGCCTAGACGCTGATGGTGTGATGCGTTACTACAATGGCAGCGACATCGAATTCGAAATTAAAGCTAGCGATATAGCCATGACTTTTTTCGGCGCTGCTTTGCACAATGTGGCGAACGCGATGGCAGCTATAGCGGTTGCGCGCGAATTGAATATTTCTAATCAACACATCAGCGCAGCGCTCATTAATTTTCAGTCAGACACCAAAGACAACCCCGGCCGCCTAAACGTGTTTGATATAAATGGCGCAAAAGTGATTGTCGATTTTGCGCACAATCCGCATGGTCTCACTGCGCTATCGGACATGCTGCAAAAGATGCCTGCAAAACGCCGTTTAATCACTATTGGGCAGGCAGGCGATCGCCGCGACTCTGATTTGCATGAGTTGGCGATGTGCGCTGTAGGTTCTGGCGCAGACCAAATTCTCATTAAAGACCAAATTAGTGATCTACGCGGTCGAGAATTAGGCGAGGTTCCGGCGATAATAAAAAAATCTTTGCTCGCTGCCGGAATTAGTGAAGATCGCATCGCAACCTATGGCTCTGAGATGGAAGCTACAAAAGCCGCACTTGAATGGGCGGAACCCGGGGACGCCTTGTTATTGCTGACTTTATCCGAGCGTGATAGCGTGCTAAGTTACTTGCAAGAAAGAGTTTAGGTGGTGCGCCCGAGAGGATTCGAACCCCCGACCTATGGTACCGGAAACCATTGCTCTATCCAGCTGAGCTACAGGCGCAATATTTATGGCGATAGGATAACCATGTTCGGCCAAAAACTAAGGTATTTTTATTATTCTGCATAAAAGAATTGTTATTTTGGAGATACTTAGTTTTTGCTAAGTGACACATCATGAACACCAAGGCCTCTCTAGCAGCAACATCCGTCACCTTTGCGGCTTTATTAGTATTGTTATTTGATCAGCTTCCGCAAGCAGAGTTGATAGCTAACACCAATACCTTTAATGCTTTTTCCGATATTGATAATGACGGAATTGATGATGCACTCGAAGCGCGCTTGGGTACTTCCGACATCGACGGCGATTCTGATGGCGACCAGCTAACAGATCTCGACGAATTATTGTTGGGCACCGACCCGCTCGAATTTGATGACTTAATTCGCTTAGCTCCTCCGCAGCCAACATTGAAAATAGATTCATATATTTGCGCCGACGCGCTAGTTGTGCAGATAATGACTCTGCAGCAGAGCGGCACCGCAAATTTCCGCTTTTATTGGGCCGACGCTAATGGTCTGCAAGAAGCTCCGCGTAGTACGCTATTAGGGCTACACTTCGTGCGCATGAATTATGCCTCGATAATCCCTGGCTATTCAACCCAGGTGATTAAAATTTCTTTACCGCGTAGCCGTGTCGAGGCTCTTGGCACCCTGGCTCTTGGGGTAGAGGCTTTTGTCGATGGCGTCCCTTGTGGCGACCAATTACGCTTTTCATTAATGAACGGCGAGCTAATGGAATGGCGCGACGCTGATTCCCTTTCGCGCTACACAGCTAGCGCTCCTGGTGGCGGCGGCTTATTTCCGGTAGATCCAAATGGGTCTATGCCGGGCGAAGTAACCCCCGGAGAAGTCTGCATACAAACCTTGGCCGAGGTTGCATCTTTGGGTAATGGCCAGAAGCTCTATGAAGTTTCCGATAGCTACTGCGACTATTTGCCCACAGCAAAATGCTTTATTGGGTGTGGCGCATCAATAGGTGATACTGTCGTCGGTATTGATATTATTGGCCTACTAGCCAATTAATTCAAAAAAAGCGCTGTTTTCTTGGAACTAAACGACCTACGGCTCTGTCTCAACTTAGGCTAGACATGACATCAGATTCCGACGTAGACCTCATTAAGAGGTGCCAGAACTCTACTGGCGCAGAATTTGATGAAGCGTACCGCCAAATTTTCGCTCTTTACCAAGACAGGGTTTACAACACATGTTTCCGAGTTACAGGCAATGCCAATGATGCATTAGATGCTGCTCAAGAAACTATGGTGATCATTGCCCGCCGCATTAGTAGCTTTGCTTTCCGCAGCAAATTTTCTTCATGGGTATATCGCATCGCAATTAATTCCGCGATAGATATACGCCGTAAACGAATTGACGCGCCGCGATCTGGCATATCTACAGTAGTCGGAGTCGCTGATGGCGCCGAGATGATGCAGCAGGCAGCAGATGAGTCGCCAAACATTGAGCCGCATCAACAACTTGTGGCTAATGAAAACCAGCAACTGATTCAGTCGGCTTTAACCGATATGAATCCAAAGTTCGCTGCTATTTTAGTTTTGCGCTACATCGAAGGTCTCAGTTACGATGAAATTTCTGAGGCACAAGACTGCTCGCTAGGCACTGTAAAATCCCGTCTTAATAGAGCGCACCAATCGTTGCGCGAATTTTTAGAATCCCGTGGATTCGATTCAACACTACTAACTTAAGATGACAGACTCGCACACTCCTCCCGAATCGCTGCGGCAAGCAATTGCCGAGATGCGAGCGATGGGTGGTATGCAAGCACCCCCAGAATTATGGATGGGTGTCGGTGCGCAGTTGATCGCTGATAAGCTAGACGACAAGTTGGCGCCCGAGCAATTATGGGATGGCGTGCGTGTGCAACTCGAAGATGATGGGCTTGCTGCTAAAGAAACTAAAATGTTTAGCTTGCGACCTGTCTACGCTGCCGCCGCTGCTCTTTTAATGGTAATCGGTGCCGCCTTCCAGCTTGATTGGATGGACGAGGGCGCGAATGCTTTTATGCCTGAATTAGCGCCAGTAGTAAGTGTCAGTACCAAGGCAGAAATCTTGGCACGCGTATCTTTTATTGAAGTACAGCCGCACGAAATGTCTAGCACGGCACGCACTTTGGCTGCAGCGCTTGGCGGAACAACTGTCGAGGTAACACGCTAATGAGGTTCTTAGCTCCTGCTGGCTTGTTGTTATTGTTTAGTGCTTGCGGGGCCACCGATGACGCTGTGAAGACCGGCTCTGCCCAGCGCGCTACATACAATGGTGGCAGTGGTAGTGCTCCGACAGATGCCCGCGGCTTCTTGACTGAGGCTCCAGAGCTTTACTATCCAGAGCATTCAAACTTATTTATCGAGCGCACCGTAGAGATTCCGAGCACCTCGATTGTGGGCGCGTATCACCTGTTCCATGAGGCTTTGCACGCAGACGGGCAGGGCAATTTCAGTCTTGAAGTTACTGAGGTCAAATTAGATAGTGATACCGCTTTCTCGGCGCCATCGCCTGACTTGCTCATAACCTATCAAGAACAGCAACGGTATATGGTCGAATACCGTGATATCCACCTCGGGTTACAACACGGGTTGAGCCAAAATTTCCGATGGATTGAAGATCCTGTCGTTCAGCAAGTCGCCGGCATTGATTGCATCCACTATACTGCCGAGTCGAGACATGATTTGGGTAATGCTGAATTCTGGGCCGATGCTAACAGTGGGCTGATTTTGGGCTACACAATGCTTGACAGTTCCGGAGACGTCACTTTAAAGTTAACGACTACCTTCATAGATACCGTAACTCCTAATCACGCAAACATAGCGTGGTCGACGTCGTTGGTTGACGAAGAAATTTATGACTCTAGCAGTAACTCTATCACTCTAGATTTTACGGTGTCTGAGCCATCTTATTTACCACCAGGCTTCTACCAAAAGAGTGCACGTGTACTCGATTCATTCGGCATGATTCAGGGTATGGGCAATTTGTACGTAGCGTTATATACAGACGGCATCCACCAGCTATTCGTGGCGCAACACTCGGAGAACAATACTGGCGCGGTGCAAATTTCAGGCGCGGTGAACTTAGCTCGCTTTAGCGAAACCGGCGGTATTTGCATGGTCGAAGGAAATCCACCGTTTAAGAAAGTATATGTAGTAGGCCAGATGCCTCGCGCCGAGATACATACGGTGTTCAGCTCATTATTTTAAAGGAAATAAGCTAATGTAGGCATAGTTGCTGTCGAAGATGTGTTGACTCAAAACAATACATCATGCTCACAATACTACTCACGTCTACACTTTTTATGGCTCTACAAGAGCCGTCGCTAGTCTCTGGTTCATATCGAGGTCCTGTTGATGAGGCACAATTTGAAATGCTAGCTTCTGGAAATGGCACTATTGGCATTTTCGGACATGTACTTAGCACTACAGATTCAGCCTGGGATCGCTTTGAATTTTGGTATGAGAACGAGCGCCACTCTATTGTGCGCGGCGGTGCCGGCAATTCAGAGACCACGCTTAACGAGTTTGGCGCTTATGGCTCGAGCCGTTTAAGTATTAATCGCGATGAGTTTTTAGTGAAGACGATACCGTTGCTCATTGAAGCTACATTATCGGCTGATGCTGCAGCACGCGAGTCAGCGCTACTTTCATTAGGACGAGTCGCTTACCCAGCAACTACGCCATTTATTATTGAAGCGCTCTCCGATAGCGAAGAGAGTGTCCGCCAAGCGGCCTATGTCGCGCTTGGACTGATGTCGACATACGAATCTAACCGCGTCTTACTAGATACCTTCAACCATTCGCAAAACTACAACGCTAAATGCTTTGCGGCTGTAGGTCTCGGACTTAGTGAACGTATTGATTCAGCAGATTGCCTAAACAACTTCTTTAGAACAATGCCAGATAATAATGCATGGCATGCAAATGATAATTTAATTATTTCTGCACTGTTGGCCGCTAAGATGAATAAGAGTATCGACTATTCAGAAAACTTATTATTAATGGCAGATGTCGTTAATCGACGCGAAGCTTCTAACGAATTGCAGGTAGCATTGATCGAGGCGTTGGCAGCAGCACCGAATGTTAATACGCTTCAAAGGTTGGTCGAGAATATAAACTCAAAGGATAAAATCGTTGCCGAAGCTAGCATCTCTGCTCTTGGTCGTATCGAGGCAGATGTAGCAACAGTCAATCTGATTCGCTTATTCGAGAAAACGAACAGTCCGCGCTTGCAGGGCCTCATCCAAATGTCACTTGGCCAGATAGGCAGCACTAAAGCAGTAGACTTTTTGGTTAATAACCGTCCACGTCTAGCTGACGCATTCTATGTCAGAACTTCATGGCTGATTGCTTGTGGCTTAGCGAAGTCATCAGCTACATATGATCAAGTCGCCGGCACATTGTTGCACGGTAGCGACTACAACAAGCATGATGATGCGGACGCATCGCGCAAGGATGAGTATGAATTGCGTGGTGCGGCTGCACTTTCTCTAGGATTGTATGCGAGGCCAGCGGCGCGCATCCAGCTTGAAAAATGCTTGCAAGAAGATAGCATAAGTAACGAGCTAAGTGGATATATCGCGACAGCCCTTGGCATGCTTGGCACGGATGAAGCTACAGAGGTGTTGCTTCATAATGCTGAGCATTTCAATCAATCGCCTGAATCACGCCGCGGCTTTGCAACGGCTCTCGGAATGTGCGCCAACGAACGCGCTAATGCGTACCTTACCGAGATGTTGATCACAAATAATGATGCAACAGTACGCTGGACATTAGCCCACGCGATGGCCGGTGCGCGAGACCAACAGTCGTTCGATAAGTTGGTTTCTGCGATTAGAGCAGATATCCACGCTGTTGTCACGAATGAGCGCACGGCACATCTTCTCCTTGGCCTTGGATATCTCGGGGATGCGCATAGCGGGGCAACTCTTGAATCATTCGTCGCGAACGTGGACTTCCGCCGGCAAAATAAAATGCTGAATTGTCTAAAGAGCTACTAAAAAAGGCTAATTTAAAGCACATTAGGGGTGTTTGAGGTGTAACATTAATCAACGTTACCTCTCGATAATGAAAACACCTCATACCCCATACGACATTAGCACCCCTCAGCAGCGCAGCGCCATGCTTCAGAAACTAGAATCATTGGTGGCCGTGCTAGAGGTAACCCAGCGCAAGCTGAACGCAAGCCTCGCGTCGCCATCAGCAAATAGCTCTAGATTGAACAAAGTGCGCATGCAAGTGCAGAATACTTTAGCAGTATGCCGCAATGCGCAACGCGCCTTATCCCACTCCGAGGTTATTACGGCAGAGGAAATCAGTCAAGTAGATCTCGACGAGCTGCTTACCAAGCTAGGTAATTTATAGGCTTAGGTGCCCCAGTCGCGGGCATAGCGATAATCAAGATTAACAGTACGGCTAGTCACTTTTGCAATAAGTGGTGGCCGTCTTTTGTATTGATTACGCTGCACGCGCAAATTTATTTCTTCAATAAAGCTTTGCTCAAAGTTAAGCGCGAGTAATTCTTTATTGCTAAGCCGGCGTTCGACAATCGCATGCAGTAATGCATCGACGGCATCGTAAGAGAAGCCTAATTCTTCTTCGTCGGTTTGCCCTTGCCATAAATCAGCCGAAGGTGGACGGCTGACAATTGCCTCTGGCACTTTGAGGTGTTTCGATAAAGCGACCACTTGTGATTTATACAAATCGCCAATAGGGTTAATCGCGGACGCCATGTCACCGTGTTGCGTGCCATAGCCCAAAAGTAATTCGGTCTTGTTTGAGGTGCCAAACACTAAACCATTGACGGCTGCGGATTGGTCGTAAAGAGCCGTCATGCGCAATCGTGAAAAAATATTTCCGCGGCGTAAGCGTGCCGACGAGTTGTCGCCGTTAGCCAACTCGGGATGCTGCGTGAAGTAGGCGTCGGCGAGTGGAGAAATATCTATAACAGAAAATTTGCAACCAGCTTTGGCCGCGCCTTGTTGTGCCAGTTCGAGTGATAGCGGATTACTTTCGCGGTAAGGCAATGCCACAGCTAATACATTTTCGGCACCTAATGCGCGTACCGCCAATTCTAAAACCAAAGCGCTGTCGATGCCGCCGGACATTCCGAGTACCGCTTTGTGCATGCCGATGCGTTCGGTTTCTGATTTTAGGAAGCCAACTAGAATCCGTTCGGCAAGTTGCACATTGCAAGTAGGCGGCGTCGGGATATTAGGCATTATCAATTATCCCGGCTAGATCGGGGTCGTTGCTAATGATCGCTAATTGGCGACGTACGACTTCTGCTTGAGCGTCGCGCAGTAAGGGTGTTGCGACGCGCGCGCGTTTTAGGATGTCGCTTGTTAGCTGATGAATGATGAGATCTTCATCAGAATGATGCGCAGCTGCAACGACTTCACCAAAGGGTGAGTTTATCGCTGACTCGCCATCGAATAATACGCCGTCTTCGTATCCGACACGGTTACAGCGCACAACCCAAGTCTGCAAAAACTTTGCTTGAGAAGAGCATAGCTCGCGCCAAGATTGTTGCGAAGCTAAGTCGGCAGTTTCTGTTTCGATACCGCGTGATGGCGAGGCCACCGGAATTAATAAAGCATCAGCGCCTTGTAGGAAATGGAGCCATCCTGATGACAGATGCCAGGCATCTTCGCAAATAAGAAAACCAAAACGCCCATGCTTAGAATCGAAAGTGGTGAAATTATTACCCGATGCAAAATAGCGTCCTTCTTCGAAAATGCCGTAATCGGGTAAGTGAACTTTGCGGTGCACATGCTTAATGACTCCGTCTTCAGCAAAAACGGTACTGTTAAAAAAACGGTGGTCGCGACTATGCTCAACAAATCCGAAAGCGAAGCTGATGTCGACAGAGCGCTTGACTAGCTCGTCAATCTCAGGGCTATCGAGCGTCAACCCAACCTCAGAGGTTAGGTCGCGTAATATATATCCAGTAAGGCTTAACTCTGGAAACAGCGCGACGTCGGCATCCTGTTCAATGCATCGCTCTAACCACTGCAAGTGATCTTGAAGATTATCAGCAACCACTCCGAGCTTGGGGTTGGTTTGGCAAATTGCGAGGCGACAATTCATGGCATTAAAGCCTTGCCCGCTTAAGAGATGGGGTCGCGGGCGAGGATACCCTCTAGGATACCGTCGCTAGTGATTTGCTGCGCTTGGGCTTGGTAAGCAACCATAATTCGATGGCGCAAACACGGCACGATAGCGTCGTTCAAATCTTGAGGCGCGACGTGTTGTCGTTCGCGCAGTACGGCAAAAGCTTGCGCTAGCTTGATGATGGCTTGACCACCGCGCGGCGAGGCACCGAGTTGGATGTCGTCATGCTGGTGCGTAGCCGTAATAATATCTGCGACTTGTTTGTATAAATCGTCGGCCACTGCAATCTCAGCGACTTGTTGTTGGAACTCTAAAACTTGCGTATCACAAATTTGCGGACGCGAACTAGATGCGCTAGGCTTAACGCTTAATTGCAGAATCTGAGTTAAGCACTCGGCACTTGGTTGAGAGAAATCAATGCGTACTAAAAAGCGATCAAGTTGTGCCTCGGGCAGCGGGAAAGTGCCTTCTATCTCAATCGGATTTTGAGTGGCGACGACAAAAAATGGCTGCGGCAGTTGGTGCGTGGTGTTAGCTGCAGAAACATTGCCTTCAGCCATCGCTTGCAACAATGCGGATTGAGTGCGCGGCGTTGCTCGGTTTAATTCATCGAACATACACAGCTGCGCAAATATCGGCCCAGCTTCGAATTCGAAGCGCGATTGTTGTTGGTTGAATATTTCAGAACCCGTAATATCGCTAGGCATCAAATCGGGTGTGCCTTGGATGCGCTTGAAATCTAAATCAAGGCACTGCGCTAGTTCGCGCAGCAAGCGTGTTTTTCCGAGACCCGGTGCGCCTTGAATGAGGCAGTGTCCGCCGGCAATAACGCAGGCCAGCAATTGCTCTAGCGCTATGTCAGCACCAAGGTGGACTTGGGACAAATGCGTGCGTAGCGCATTTATTTCGGAAAAGAGTTTAGAGTCCATGGGCGGTTAATTCGCAGATGTCTAAGACATCGTACAAACTATTTATAACTTTTACGCCTTCATGTAGGGTACTTTCGACATTGTCGTTGCGATCAATCAGTAAAGCATGCATGCCGGCATCTAAGGCGCCTTGAATATCGCGGTCAAAGTCTGCGCCGATGTGCAGCGCGTTTTCGGCTGCTACCCCGCATCGGAAAAGTACGCGATCAAAAATAGCCCGATCAGGCTTTTCAGCGCGCAATTCTGCACTCGCAACTACGAAATCGAAGTGCTTCTCTAGCTTCAAGCGTTTAATCAGTACAGGCAAGTCTTCACACCAGTTGGCCATGATTCCTAGTTGCACTCCAGAGGCAGCTAAAGATTTAAGAACCTCGACTACTTCGGGGTAAACATCATAGGCGTCGGCCTTTGAAAAATAGGTCACCACGCTTTTGGACGCCTTCGCTGCATTCTTTTTGGATAAACCCAATGCGCAAAACACCATAGAGTTATATGTTAGCCACCACTCGCGGCTAAACGGCACGTTATTGTCGACGATGTTGGCTAAAGATACCGACGCGCGTGCTAGCTCGGCATCGACGAAGTCAATGTCGAGCTCGGTAGCGCCATATTCAATTGCAGCATTGAGGTAGACCGTGTGACGTTTGATTCTATCGGAGAACAGGGTGGATTCTGCATCAAATAGAATCGTTTTAAATTTGTTGTCATTCATGATTGGGGATATATAGATTGTAACGTTAGAATGCGTAAGAATGAAATGCCAAGTTGCTAGATACCTGATTTTTTCGCTAATTCTAGGGGGATGTACTTCCCTTTTCGGGGAAAGGCGTCTTGAGGTAGTGATTACGCCACAAGAATATTCAGCGATTAACCAGCAAATGCTGCCATCACCATTGCGTTTTAGCTATGACGAATGCCGGTTTTCACCGCAGCTGATTACAGCAATGTCCTCTATTGGCGAAGGCAATTTTGCAGACGCTTGCATTTATTTGCAAAAGGCGCGCAGTGTTCAAAATACATCGATGCTGGCGGCTTTGCACATTTGGTGTTTAGCGCAAAATGGCAATCTCGATGCGTCCAGAAGCTTGCTGTCAGCAGCGGTGTCCGAAATGAGCGTAGACCAGCATTTGGCATATGCCGGAGCAGTGATTAGCGAGCAAGCCGCAGACTACGCGTTGGCATACTCTTTGTATTTAGATTTGTTCTCTCTCAATGATGAGCAAACTATTTTAGAGGCCTGCGCCCGAACGGCATTAGCAAGTGGGCAGGCGCAGAAATGTATTAATCATCTCGATAGACTTATGCTGAGTTCTGAAATGACCATTCAACATTCGATGATGCGCGCTAAGGCCTATGCGCAGCTAGAGAGATATTACGATGCGATGAGCATCCTGCATAAGATGCTCGCAGATTGGCCGAACGACAGCGCGTTGTTGCGCCAAACAGCAATGACGTTATTTGATCATGCGCAATTATCCAAAGACCCAGATATTTTTGCAGATGCATCTACGGTTTTGCAGGCGCTGGTTGAACTCGACCCGCAGTATGCAGCAGCTTTCTTAGCACTGGGACAGTGTTACGTGGCTAATGAAGCCGTTAATGAAGCGATTGCCGCCTTTGAGCGTTGCATCGAGTTAGAACCGGATAATGTAGAAGCCAGCCACGCGTTAAGCGCTGTGTACTTGTCTTATAATGACCAGCAGTTGGCCCAAAGCACTTTATTGCAGTTATTGGACCAGCCTATAGGCGCCGTCCAACGGCAGCAGACTCTAGACAAATTAAATAAAATTAAATAGCATGCTAATCAATCCGCAGGGGCAATCACAAATAGTTAAGTTCATCGGCACTAAGCTTAACGAGCTGACTACAAATAATATAGCGCAAGCGGCAATCGTGTTAGTCGCTACGATGGTGTTGGCAAAAGTAGTAAACTGGATATGCGCCGCAGTTTTAAAGAGACTAGCAAAGAAGACAGCGACAGATCTTGATGACCGCTTAATCGACGAATTTAAACGGCCGGTTACTGCAACGCTATACCTGATGGGCTTGTTCTTAGCATTGAAATTCGTCCTTGCTACCACGGCTCTCCCGCCAAACCTTTCGCCATGGTTGATGACCATTGCTGTTTATTACTGGTCATCATTTGCCTTCCGTGCAGTGAACATAATATTAGTCGTAATGACTAGACAGCAGAAAAAGTTTAATGCCTTTCAGTCAGAGACATTCCCGCTATTCGATAATGTGGGCAAGCTAGTCATTATTTCGGCCTTGATTTTCGCTTTGATTCAAGTTTGGGGTATTGACGCAACAGGATGGCTGGCGTCGGCCGGCATATTAGGTTTGGCAGTGGGCTTTGCTTCTAAAGATACCTTGTCGAATTTGTTTGCCGGAGTCTTCATCTTGGCTGACCGACCTTATCATGTCGGAGATTATGTCCAACTTGATAGCGGCGAACGTGGTGAAGTTTCGTTTATTGGTTTACGCTCAACACGCATTATTACGCGCGATGACATTGAAGTCACTGTGCCTAATGCGGTAATCGGGGGTGGCAAAATCGTCAATGAGACAGGTGGCGCAACTAGAAAAATGCGCGTACGAGTACCGGTGGGGGTAGCGTATGGTAGCGACATAAAATTGGTGGAAAAATTGCTCCTAAAGGTAGTAAGCGATGAAAAAATATCTAATATCTGCAAGACTCCGATAGCGCGCGTGAGGTTCAGAGAGTTTGGTTCATCGAGCCTTGATTTCGAGCTATTATGCTGGATTACAAGTCCAGAGCATCGTGGATTGGTAAAACACGACCTATTTACTGCGATTTATCATATTTTTGAAGAAAATGGCATCGTAATACCCTTTTCCCAGCAAGATTTATATATAAAAGAATGGCCTGCAAAGGTCGAATTGGCACAATAGAGCACAAAAAGGGTAATTACTCAGAAAATATTGGCGAAAGCGGTTTATTTTCGCCGATGACCCTAAGCATGGAAAAAAGACTCTTCTTAACTGCTGTAGCAATCGCCGTAATAGGCGGTATTGCTAATTCTCTTAGTCCCGATCTTTCAAATATAGCCACCTTGCTTGTAACAGGTGCTGGCGTATGGATTGGTTGGACTTGCGCTAGTGGCGAATCTTCTAAAGATTTTGCGATGAGCGCAGCTTTCTTGGTGTTCTTGAACGCCGCTGAATGGGGCAATGTCTCCGCACAACTCGGAGCAATTCCGTATGGGCTAGGCTCCTATGCTTCAGGCATCTTCACTGCGCTGACAGGCTTGGTTGTGGTAATCGCCGCAGTCGGTTTATTGAAGAACCTAATGGACCGTGCTCGAGTAAGTGCTGGTGCTTAACGGGTAAACGTAATAATAAGGCGCTCGCTTTTACCGGTGAGCGCCTTATTTTTTTGATTTACATCGTTAGGTGCTAGGCTTCCTTTATCATCAATAAACTTCGACAACTTCGAAGCGTTCACATACGACTTTCATCTCTGGATTGAAATGGCCATTGCGCTCAAAGTAATCTTGATGATCTTTGCGCCATCCCGCTAAATCAGAATTTTCTCCTTCATCAAGGGCGAAGCCTTCTTCGACTTCGCTAAACCTTCTGATTTCAATCTCTATAGTTCGAATGGCAACAGCGGGTTTTTGTTCCCACGTTAAAGCGAGATCCACTCGGCCGAGCTCCGGCATCGCTTCCTCTCCAGAGGCGTAAGTACTCAGTGCTTCGCAAGTAGCTATCTTTTTCCCGCTTATAACTAACTCTGTCAGTTCGTCGCAGAGCTCTTTGCTATCACCAAATATAAAAGTTTTCAAACCTGGATACTTGGCTTTGATTTCGGATAAGCTCATTGATCTATTGGGCCAGCTTGGCGGCGTAACTTTGGTTGGGGTCTCCGCTTAGCAGCATGGACTCACAGAGCGCACTCAGATTAGCTTGCACAGTATGCAAAGTGTGTTTGCCGTTATGCTTGAGGACGACTTGTTGATCGAGAGCGACTAGTTTTTCGTCGAGCCAAATGGTCAGACCAGAAACCTCGTTACTTACGACACTAATTTCTTGTCCACTAATCACCGCATCAATTTTCTGCCCACTTTTCGGCTGGTCAATGCTCAACCAAGATAACTCAGGAGTAGCGTCATCACTTAACTGCCAAGTTAAATGTGATGGATGGGCTTTACGAGAAAATTGAAGCTGGCGGGTGAGTAGGTCGCGATCGGGTAAGCCACCATGCCCGTTGTTTAAGATGAAACTAAATTCAACTGGGTAACTATCGACGTCGCTATTGTCGCGTAAGGCACTGACCTCGGTAAAGAATTTTCTGCAGAGTGCAGCGCGTCCGTAGGCGGTGTCTAATTCACCAACCATGTAGCTGAATGGAGTATTGCGTAAAGTTGCAGCAGTCGTCACTCCGCCAGTAGGCGCCGCTGCTGAAGCATGCACCGATGCGAAACGATGCGGGATGCGTGTGCCAATTGCAAAAGCGCCGTATCCGCCATGTGAATAGCCGATTAGGTGCACACGGTTTTGGTCAATGTCACCGAAGATCGCGAACTGTTTAATCAACTGCGTGACTAGCGGCCAAACATAAGAGTCGTAAAACCCATTCCAACTATCGTTAGGCGCACGCAACGCTAGGTATTTGTAGCCACTTACTTCAGGATGGTCTTTGTAATAAATTTGCATGTGCTGCCATTGCGAATCATTAAATTCTTTTGGCACACTACCGCCACCATGCATTGCAATAACAAGTGGCCATCCAGCTGGAGGACGTTCACCAACTTCCTTTACAGTGTAAGCCGAAACGTGCCCATCAGAACTCACTTGATTCACAGCGTAATCTTTCTCGGATAGTTCAGCTTGCGGACGCTCGCGGTAAGCGCGCCATACTTGCTGCCGCGCGCGTTCAATGTCGCCGGCGACTAAGGCGTCGAGGTTCATGTCGAAAGTAAATGTATCACGCGCTGCGTCATCAGCAGTAAAATAACTTAAAGCTACGTCGTAAATCGCAGCGTAGGCATCGCTGTTGGTTTTGTCTGCGGTGTAACGCGCAGTTACGTCTTGTGCAAAAACGAAATCTTGTTCTGGCAACCAGGGCAGTGGAAAAAGGTTGTCGGTGCGTTTAAAACTTGCGGCCCACACCGCATTAATGCCACCAGGAATGGCTGCGGATACGCGACCTTTAAACCAGGCATGATCTAAACCTTGCGCGTCAGGTTCGGCGGCGCCTAAAAAATGCCAGCCGTCGTCCCAGATTTCTACCCACGAATGATTGCCACTGCTGCCTGGCCATTCTGCAATTCCGGCAACGCGCGCGGGTATGCCGACTGAGCGGCAGGCGTCGGCTAATAAAATCGACAAGCCACTGCATGAGGCCAAGCCGGTTTCTATAGTTTCGGACGGCGCCTGATCAGCGCGATTACGTTCGGTAGAGTAGACGACTTCTAACTCACTAAATAATTGTGCATTTAATTTTAAGGCCGCTTCGGTAGTGGTGGTGCAGTCGGCAATTAATGGCTGCGCAATATCGCTTAACATTTTGCGCCAATCTTCGCGCTGTTCATTAAGTTGCGCATAAGGCAAAACGTCGTTCAAAAACATTTCGTGGCTTATGGTGTGTCGCCAAGGAGCTTGGTCAAAAGCAGCGAATGCTAGGCGGGTGTTATCGTATAGAAACTCGCTGGATAAACTTTCTTTGTCTGTCGCTGACATGTTATCACGCAGGAATTTAACGGCGAAGTGCTCGCGCAATTCTTGCGCGATGCCTGCCTGCCACAGTGCGTAGCCTTCTTTAGACAAATGCAGCAAGTCGGGCATGATGCTAGTGTTCAATAACTCATTGTCGGATAAAAAGAAATCTTTAATATCGACAACCCGCACCATCGAGCGTGCATCTAGACCGGCAATGATTGAGTTTACGCTATCGTTTTTCAAACGCAAACCATCATCGGCGGTGGCGCCGCGTGGAAAAATATTAAGCAGTAATATTTCCATTTCTGGGCGCTGCTTTTGCAATGCGTCAACAATGGCCTCGATGCCTGCTGCAGTATCGGTTGGCGCAGATGGCTGAGCGTTGTTGGTGCCAATCATTATCACCGCCAGCGAAGGGCGCAGTGCGTCAAGGTTGCCGTTTTGTAGACGCCACAGCACATGTTGAGTACTGTCGCCGGCGATGCCCAAATTTACAGCATGCAATGGTGCATAATGCTCTTGCCAGATATCTTTGCCAAAGCCTTCCCAGAAATGAGTAATCGAATCGCCGATGAACACCACTTGGCAGGCATCGCCAGCTTCGGCGCCACGCGTATTAATTAATTGGTGACGTTGTTTCCACCAGTCGTCAGCTCGCGCAACGGGGGTGGCTTCGACAGGGAGCTGGATGAGTACAGGTAAGCAAAAGGCAGCTAGACTTAAAATCATTTACGCATGATACGCGCTTGATGGATTAGGTAAGTGAAAATCCATAAAAATGAGATGGTGTTATGACTATAACTAAAAATAGTATGCCAAAGTTCGTCGCTAGCAATCTGTAGTAAATAAGCGCTGAAGACCATTGGCGCAAATAGCGCGCATAAAAGGTAACCGCTTATCCGTCCGCGGCCGCGATAGTTACCGCGTATTTTTTTAAGGATATGACCTTTTAGAATCAAGGCAACCGCGAAAACTAAAAGTGGCGCCAGCACAATATGCCAGTTGCGGACGGCGTCTTGGTACGGGTGATTCAATATCGAAAAATCATTTTCATTTTCGATTAAGTAAAGCATCCAGAAATAGACGACTCCGCTAATGCCAATCGTGGCATTAGCTAGGTGCTGAAAATTACGTTCACTTTTCAGCATGCGCAGTTAATATCTCGCGGACGCTTTTTACAGTGGCGCGCGAAGTCAAAGTCGCGCCACTAATACCATCGATGCCGCGCTTTAAGCGTAAATCGTCATCGAGTTTTTTGCCGATGAATTGCTGGTAAAACTTTGAAGGAGCTTTGTAGCGCATCGGTTCATCAAAACGGCATACCAGTAATTTCTGGATAGTGCCGTCATCCGCAATGTGCAGCATGATCGTTTGACCTTTGCTGCGCACGCGCATGGTGCTAAAAGACGCACTGCTGTTATCTTTGCCGTCGAGTGACTTGTAAAAAGTGTGATCAGAAATTTGTTCTACCTCAATTTCTGATTCTCCCCACACTTCTTGCAATGCCTCTTGCTTGGTGAAGAAAGTACTTTCTTCAGCAACAAACAGGGCCGCGCAGATAAAAGCAGTTGCGATTTTCATTGTGTTTTAGAATGACCAGCCGATGGTGAATTCGATGTTGTCAGAATCTTGGACGTCATCATCACTCTCGATCTGTTGCAGGTCAAGTTTGTAAGTTACATTCAGGTTTGGCTGATATGCAAGGCCAATTACGTTTACTTTTACAGCATCGCCGAGATCGTATTGTTCGTGGCGTACAAAAGGAGTTAGAGATTGTTCATCGTCGTAACTAAAAACGTCGTATCCGGTTTCGATATACCAACCATCGATGTCATCGGTGCTTGACGGCGTCGGAAGTAGCGCGGCATTCTCAACTGAGGCATCGGCGAGTAGGGCCCGAATGCGTAGCGGTCCGTTATCGTATTGAGCATGAGCTTCTACAACTTGGACGCCATGGTCGACAGGGCCGCCTTGAGCAGCGTTGCCACTAAAGAATGCGGCACCAATCAGTAATTGTGTGGTGGCCTGATAATCAAGGCGTCCGGTGATAGCCATGCTTTCTGCTTGTGCTTTCGAACCACCTTGACGTCCGCCACGTAGCCCAGAGCCTTGGATGTCAAAGCCGGTATCCATACTATTAACAAAATAGGCTTGCCACGAAAGATCGTTGCGTTGGCCATAAAGGCCGAGGCCATTTTCGTGCCACGTCGACGGAAGCACTACGCGCTCTACTAAAGGCCGTTTGGCGCTCCAGAAGGTCGTTGGCTCGTGAGTTTGATTCATGAACCCCATTGGCAGCAGTAAGTGACCTGCGCGTATATTGAGGGCTTCTGAAAAGGCGCCGTCAATCTGTGCGAACTCGACATAGATTTCGTCGCCATGCTCGACTTCGATTTCCGACGTAAAGCTATAGGTGTCGTCGAATTCATAGCCGGCGTATAGCACTAGGCGGTGAAGGTCAAAGGTGTCGGTAGCGTTACCGACGTTGCGGTACGAGACCTCTCCGTAGCCTCCGAAGGAGACTTGGGATGCGGCTGCTAGTGTAATGGTAATGAGACTCAGTATCATTAGTGTAGTATATACAGGTTTCCATTGAGCGCAAGGGGGGATATCCTAGTATTATGAAAATAACCATCGAGTACTGTGAAATATGAAACTATCTACCTCAAGCGACTAGGGTGGCCGCTGAAATTTCCGATGGTCTGAATGCCGAAGTAGAGCTGATTGCTGGGTCTGGCGGAGTGTTTATCGTGAAAAGTGGCGAAAATATTGTGTACGACAAGGCAGAGAGTGGCGTCTTCCCTGCTGAAGGTGCGATAATTGAACTGCTCAGACGATAAAATAACATTTATGAATTACACTCGCCACCAGGTGATGTCAGTGTTGTCCGATGTTTTCGGGCACACTGAATTTCGTCTTGGGCAAACCGATGTCATTCGCTCGGTTCTGGGGGGCGGGCCAACTGTGGCGGTATTGCCAACCGGTGCTGGCAAGTCTCTGTGCTATCAGTTGCCCGGGTTGCTGTTTGGTGGCACTACTTTAGTCATTTCGCCACTGATTGCGTTGATGCGCGATCAAGTGCAGGCTTTGCGTAAGCTTGGTGTAGCGGCGGCGTCTTTCGACAGTGCTCAAAGTTTCGAAGAACGTAATCAGGCAGAAAATGATTTTGTTTCTGGTAAGTTGAACTTTTTATACGTGTCGCCCGAAAGGTTAAGCAGTCAAAGGTTTCTGAATATGTTGGCGCAGGCTGCCACGACTATTTCGCTGGTCGCAATCGACGAAGCGCACTGTGTGGCGCGTTGGGGGCACGACTTTCGTCCCGACTATATGAATATCGATAGCTTTCTCGAGTATTTACAGCCACAGCATGTTGCTGCATTTACAGCGACGGCTACTCCCGAGCTACGCGAAGAGCTGGGCGAGGCTTTGGGTTTCGAAAATCCCGAAGTGTTTGTGCGTGGCTTTTTACGCGACAACATAAACATAGAAACCCGCAAAATGACCTCCGATGATTTCCGCAACGCCGAAGCGGTACGTCTGGTCAAACAACGCGAGGGTGATGCTCCTGCACTCATTTATGCCGGCACGCGTCGCGCTTGCGAAGAACTGGTTGATGATTTGGCGCGACAAGGCTTAAGCGCTGCTTTTTACCATGGTGGCTGTAACGGCGAAAGTCGCGCCATCGTCCAAGATAAATTCCTTAACAACGAACTTGATGCTCTGGTCGCCACCAATGCTTTTGGCATGGGCATCGACAAGCCAGATATACGCTTGTTGATTCATTTACATCTGCCACGCAGCTTCGAAGATTACTACCAAGAATTCGGTCGCGCAGGGCGCGATGGCAAAGCGTCTTTAGCAGTGATGCTATGGCGTGGTAAAGATTATCGCACTCACGATTTTTTAATCAAACAAAGCGATAGCGGCGAATCACCCGACCCACGCCATGTTGCAGCTGCGATGCGTCGCTTAAGCAGGGTCTATGATTGGGCGCAGTCCTCGGTATGTAGTTGGCGCCGAGTCTTAGATTATTTCGGCGATCCTGAAGTCAGTGCCCTCGATGATGGTTGCGGTAATTGTTGCCGCTGTGCGCGCAACTTAACAAATCCGCCACAACTTGTTACGGGCGATAAGTATGCCGCAGCATTTACAACCCTGAAAAGCGTCTCTCTATGGCACACCAAGTTCGGCCGTAAAAAAACCGCGGGTATTTTGCGTGGTAGCAAGGCCGTTGGCATCCCGGTTACGGCGATAGGTTATTGCGCATTACCCAAACATACGCTTGCCGCGCTTGATGAAATCATTCAAGCGCTTCTCGACGCCGGTTATTTAGCGGTAGTTGGCTCAGAATATCCTGTTATTGATATTACACCTAAGGCCAAGGCAGTCCTTGATAATGGGGGCGACATCCTGCTAAATATCGATAGCGTAGTGCCGATTATTGCCGAGGTAGTCGATGCCAATCTAGAAGCAATCATTAAAGAATGGCGCCAGTCTAAAGCCCAAGAGTTGGGCGTCCCGGCTTATCGTATTTTCAGTAATAAAGTGCTCGAGCAAATCGTTTCGCGCGTCCCTGAAAATGAAAGTGATTTATTGAAAGTGCCCGGTATTGGTCCGGCTAAAGTAGATGAATTCGGTTATGAATTACTCGAAGCATTGAAGGGTGCTATATTGTAAGGCAATGCAATTGCTCGTTGTTTACCGCGGTATGCCCTGGCCCATTTCCGAAGGCTATCATTTACGCATCCTACATATTTTCCGTAGGTTGGCGCAGCGTCATCAAATACATTTATTGGCGCTTAATCACTGCGACGAGCAACGCGCACAACTCGCTGCGTTAACAGACGATGGCTTGTTCACTAGCATTACGATGCGCGATGTACCCAAGCGATCGTTAGTGGGCCGCCTGCGCACAAATTTAGGTTTTAGTCCGGTTAGCGATTTTCATGCCGAGTACCCTGGCTTCGCAAATCAACTAAGCGCCGAAGTAAAAGAAATGGTGTCGGCTTTGGGCATTGATGCGGCTTACGTTTTTGATCCATGGGCTGATTTATGGTTTAGCGAGGCATCTAAGCATGTGCCGACTTTACTTGACGTTTGCGATTGCCGTACGTTGTATTATCAGCGGCGTCTCGAACGCGCAGATTTAAGTTTCGGCGAGCGCCTGCGCACCAAGCAATTGCTTAAGCGTTTCACTGAATACGAAACAGATGCGCTAAATACATATGCTATGTCGACAGTTGTTTCTCCACTCGATAAGCAGGCATTGCAAGTGCTAGTGCCAGGCTGCCGCGTCGAACTGATACCCAATGGCGTAGATTTAGAAATGTTTCAGCCAGTAGCTGAAATAGAAGAAGTCCCCGCTAACTTAATCATTTTCGGCAACATGGATTTTCTTCCAAACTACGATGCCGCGATTCACTTTGCGAAAGATATCTTACCGTTGGTGCATAAGTCTCATCCACAAGCTACCTTTACGGTGGTGGGCACTAATCCTTTGCCCGAGGTGCAGGCCTTAGCCCAACTTGATGGCGTCGAAGTCACCGGGCGCGTTGAAGATCTAAAGCCCTATATCCAGCGCGCAACAATGTTGGTGGCGCCGATGCGTTTTGGGGCGGGCATAAAAAACAAAGTCCTTGAAGCTATGGCTGTAGAGAAGCCAGTGGTCACAAACGCGATGGGCGTTGAAGCGATGAATCCACAAGTACGTGAATTACTTTGCTTGGCTAACGACCCACAGTCTTTTGCCGATGAAGTTTGCGCCTTGCTCGACGACCCACAGCGGCGTCGCGATTTAGGCAAACGCGGTCGACAAGTTATGGCCGAGACTCACTCATGGGATGCCGCGGCTGAAAAATACGAAGCCTTGTTTACTGAATTAGCGCACACCCGGTCCGTCTAGTTCTAATAAACTATCGCCAAGATCGGCGCGCATTTCTTCGGCTAGTTTTAACATCTTGGCCAGCACTTGTGGATGGTCGTTAACAACATTGGTTGATTCGCTGATGTCGTTCTCTAAATCGTAAAGCTCCATAGCGGTGCGCATCGAATAGTTGTATTTAGATGGCGTGCCGTCATTTCCTGGCGCGCGATCTTCAAGCGAACGGTAGTTATGAGGGAAATGCAGCTTCCACTTCCCTGAACGCATCGCTTGCAACTCGTTAGTGCGGTAATAGAAATAGTATGCCTCGTGTGGCGATACTGCTTGGTCGTCGCCAGTTAGCAGCGACCAAATATCTTTACCGTCAATCTTATGCGCTGGCATCTCGGCAGCGATCAAATTTGCGATTGTTGGCAGCACATCAATGGTCATTGCAGGTTCGTTGCACACACTACTCGCTTGTATTTTGCCAGGATAACGCGCAATGAAAGGGACACGAATACCACCTTCAAAAGTAGTGCCTTTGCCTTCGCGTAAATTAGCTACTGCACCAGCATGATTCCCGTAAGATAACCAAGGCCCATTATCGGAGCAAAAAATAACTAAGGTATTCTCGGCAATGTTAAGTTCATCTAGGGTGTTCATTATTTCGCCAACCGACCAATCAATTTCTTGGATGACGTCCCCGTACAAACCCTGTTCGCTGCTGCCAGCAAATTTATCCGAGACATACAGCGGTACGTGCGGCATTGGGTGGGCTAAGTACACGAAAAACGGTGTGTCCGCAGCATGCGCTTCGCGAATAAACTTAGTCGTCAAATTAGTAAAGTCGGTGGTGAACTGCGATTGATCTGGCATGTGGCGCACAATGGTTTCGTCCACTAAATACGGTAGCGGCGGATAAGCCTTTGGCGATTCAGGGTGATTCGGCCACATGTCATTCGAGTATGGGATACCCTCGAAGGTGTCAAAGCCCTGGCGTGTCGGCAGAAACTGTTCGCGATTACCGAGGTGCCACTTGCCATAATTCGCAGTCGCATAACCCCGTTGCTTGCACAATTCGGCGATGGTCACCTCACTCGGCTTCAAGCCATTTTCAGAATTAGGATTCAATGCGCCATGAATATCTAGGCGGTTTGCATAACATCCGGTCAACAACGAAGCGCGTGATGCGGAACAAACGGGCTGCGAAACATAGAAGTCGGTAAAGCGGATACCTTCGGCAGCCAGGCGGTCGAGGTTGGGAGTGCTGAAATCAATGGCACCGTAAACGCCTACATCTTGCCATCCTTGGTCGTCGGTGTAGACGATAACAATGTTGGGCCGTGACTCGGAAGTGTCGATTTCTTGGGCGGCGCATCCGTAGAACGCTAACGCAATTAGAGCAAGGTAAGGTTTAACCATATATCCATGTTAACAATAAGGACGGCGCATCGTACAATATGCCACTGATGGGACGGGCCCATAGCTTAATTGGTTAAAGCTGCGAACTCATAATTCGTCGACTCCAGGTTCAAGTCCTGGTGGGCCCACCATTTACTTTTCGCCGCAGCTTGCGCAGTATGGCAGCAAGCAATGACGCGTGGCGCTGCAGCTGTCACAATCGCCGAATAGCTTAGTGCCACAACCAGGACAGGTATAGTCGTGGTCGCCGCTAGCGCTAATCGGAAACGTACAACAGGCGCAAATGGAATTCGCGTAAGATTCGCGACGTAGCTTCAATAGGTCTAGGTCTTTTGGTGCCGAGGCGCGCCGCAGAAGGTGCACCAAGGTCGTTAAGACGATTGCAATACCGACCCCGATGGCGAGGTACTTAAAGACGATCTCTGGAAAGTGATCGTGCATGATTGCGCCAAGGTGGTAAAACGCAGCAACCAGTATTGCTGTGTAGATTGTTTTGACTGCAGATTCACGTCGCCGTGAACGCACTAAAGCGGCTAAAAGAAATACCGGAATAATGAATGCTAATTTGTAAACAGCTACCCAGAAACGGTGCGTATCCCAGAGCGACTGCCATGCGGTGTAATATTGTTTTTCTTGAGGTAAATAGTCAGCTTCGATAATTTCTAGGCGATCTTGCAACTCGTTTTTCTTTAATTCTTTTTCAATTAATAGATTGCTAAAGCGTACGACTTCTCTGTCACTATCAAGAACGCTAGCATTTTTAATATTGTCTAAGCTATCGCGAGAGCTTTTAATCTGGCGGGTTAGCGTTTTGATTTGTTGGGTGACTAGATTGCGTTCTACCGACAGCTCTTGGTCAATATGTTGTTTTCTTACCGCCTCTTGGTTAGGTCTACCAACATCATTTAAATCGCTGGTTACAAAGGAAAGTAGCCAAGCAATTAAAAAGAATAGAACAACCGATAATAGGCGAACTACCCAAGTGGACTTTCGCGGTGTAGGTTTTAGCATCCGGCTACTTTAACTATCTCCGTCTTTCACCAGGCGCTTTTTCACCCATTTCCCAGATCGCCATCGCTGCACGAAAAACGCGGAGCCAATGAATATCTCTACGTTCCAGGCCATCCATACGTCGGCGACGTCGCCATTAAATACGAAGACCACCACCCAGGCGACGGGCATTGAGAGTAACCAGGTACACAAAATACCGGCCCACATTACCCACACATGATCGCCGGCAGCGCGCAATGCAAAACGAAATGCGATTTGTACCACATCGCCAAGTTGCCAGATAGCGGCGGCGATGAGCACTCCACTGCTGAGTTGCATGGCTTTTGCGTATTCGGCGGGGTCGTCGTTATTCAGAAAAAGGTCACCGAGCTGGTGGCGAAAAATAATAAAACAAGCCCCGACGAACAGCATGTACGGAGTGATAATTTCAAGCGTTGAGCGCAAAGTTTTTCGCACGGCCTTATAGTTATTGTCGCCTACATAATTACCAATCAGAACCGAGCCGCCGTCGGCGATTGCAGCACCGCCCAACATTGAAATGTGAATCAACTGAATGCCGACTTGGTGGACGGCGAGAGCCGTCGCTCCTGTTTTACCTATGAACCAAGTGATCGTTATAAACGAGACGGCTTCTAGAGAAAATTGTACCGCTCCAGTAAAGCCAACTTTTAATACTTGAATCATCCGCGCGGTGCGTACTTTCAAAACGCTTAGGCTGAGCCGGTTCTTGGGCTTCACTAAAATAAATATTGCTACTAATGCGCAAACATCAGCGATGCCGGTGCCAAGTGCTGCGCCATTAGCGCCCATCGGTTCGAAACCTAGATGTCCAAAAATTAAGACCCAGTTGCAGAACATATTCAGCGGGTGCACAAAAATATCGACCATCATTGGCACGCGCGTCTCACCAATCGAACGCAAATATTCGGCTACGGCGAAAGTCAGTAGCGTTGGCAACAGCCACTGCATGCGTATTTTGAAATAACCGCTGGCGATGTTGGTGCCAGTATCACCGATAGCCGTTGAGCCAGCGTAAATCTTAAATAACTCGGTAAGCGGCTCGGCTAAAACTACAAGTCCGACTCCGCATAACAGTGCGAGGTAGAAAGCGTGGATGCCAAACGAAAAGGCTACCTCGGGTTTTCCCGCGCCAAGGTACTGACTAATCAAGGGCCGTTGTCCGCGCAGGATGCCCCACGGGAAAGTCATTGCCATCCAGGTGGCGACTGAGGCTAGGCCGACTGCTCCTAAAACATCAGTGCCGAGTTGACCTACCATTAATGTATCGACAAATCCCTTAATCGTAAACGACATCATTGAGATGGCGATTGGCCAGGCGAGCCGCAAAACTTCTTTGCGGCTTCCGAGTCGAGGAGAATGATTCATTAAAGGGTGGGGGGGGGATTAAGGAAGCATTAGAATACTTGTTATGGCAGAAGCCACCCTCCTTGTTGATACATCTTTTCTTGGTGACGTGCTGTGCGCCGAGCCTGGTGTACGCGTGGCATCCGAAAAGTTTGACGGCGCCTTAGATTTTTTAACTTCGCCTGGTGGGGCGCAGATCTTGAAGAACCATCCGCAGCTGCGGGAGATCGTTGTTTATGACAAGCGTAATCAAGACAAAGGGCTGTTGGGCTTGCTGCGGTTGGCAAAACGTTTGCGCAAAAAGAAATACACACGCGTGATCTGCTCGCATCGCTCGTGGCGAACGGCGCTGTTGTTGAAAATGGCAAAGATCCCAACGCGGATAGCCTTTGATAATGCTGCAGCTAAGTTTTTATATACAGAGCTGGTTGAGTATCGCAACGACCTGCACGAAATCGAGCGTAATTTGCAGTTGCTCGGTGGCGGCGAGTGGATGCGCCCGCAATTGCACCCTGATGCGGCAGAGTCGGCAAATGCTAAGCAGCTGGTTGGTGGCCTGGGTAAGTTCATAGCGATTGCTCCGGGGTCTATTTGGGCGACTAAGCGTTGGCCAGAGCAGCATTTCGCAGAGGTGGCGGCGCACGCTTTGCAGAATGGTTTGGCGGTAGTGTTATTGGGCGGCCCCGATGACCGCGCGCTGAACAGCCGTATCTATGCGCAGGCAAAATCTCAGGCAGAAAATGCGCCTGCGGCTATCCTTGACTTGGCGGGTAAAACTAATCTGCGTGAGTCTTACGCTGTAATAAAACAAGCTTCAGCCATGGTGTCTAACGATTCTGCGCCAATGCACATGGGCGTGGCTGCAGATACCCCAGTGGTAGCGGTGTTTTGCAGCACAGTACCGTCATTCGGATTTGCTCCGCGTGGCGATAATGATATCGTTCTTGAGACCGATGAAAATCTCGAGTGCCGTCCGTGTGGTATGCATGGCCACCCAAGCTGCCCTGAAACGCATTTCCGTTGCGCCACTTCGATCACTGCTGCTAAGGTGATGAACGCAGTCTGGCAGCAGCTTCCTGATTTTGAGCAACAACAAACAATAAACGTATGAGCAAGCGACCATCCTGGGACGAATATTTTATCGGATTAATGCACGAGGTTTCTAAACGTGCAACTTGCGATCGCGGACGCAGCGGCTGCATCATCGTGCAAGGGCGGCAAATCGTAACTTCGGGTTACGTCGGCTCGCCTCCAGGGCTTCAGCATTGTGACGAAATTGGGCACTTGCTGAAAACGATTACCGATTCAGAAGGCAATACCAGCGAGCATTGCTTGCGCACTATCCACGCCGAGCAGAATGCCATCGCCCAAGCGGCGCGCCACGGTATTTCTCTAGACGGGGGCACGCTTTACTGCCGCATGGAACCTTGCCGGCGTTGCGCAATGTTGATCTTGGCGGTCGGCATCAAGCGCGTGGTGTGCGAGCGTCGTTACCAGTCTGGGCAAGAAACCCGCGACATGTTTAGCTCCGGCGGCGTGGTGCTCGAGGTGCTAGAGGACGAAGTTTTGACCTACGAGTCAGAGTAGAAGGCTGCTGTAAGTGCCATAGCTGTGGCTACTCGCAGCGTTGATTCTTCGCTAAGCGCATCACTAAAAGAGATGCGTAACACACTGTTGCGCATCTCTTCTTCAAGTTGCATGGCTTCGAGTGTCGGCGACTCGCTATGCCCGCGTGCATTACATGCACTACCGCTGCCAACATAAATGTGGTGCGTTTCTAGTTGATGCAAAAAAGGTTCGGCGCGCACACCTTTAACTACAAGACTTAAAATGGCGCCAGAGGTTTGCTGCTCGTCCGCTGGGCCAAGCACTTCGATATCACATTGCGCACCGATCGCTGCGATAAGCCGTTGCCGCGAATCGTGCAAAAAGTTAGGCGCACGCATGATGCTTTTATGCTTATCTTCAAGCGCTGCCGCCATCGCTGCAATGCCCATGGTGTTTTCAGTGCCACTACGTAAACCGTGTTCATGACCGCCACCCGTAAAGTAGGGTGTAGGAGGTTTGCAGTTTTTATGAAATAGCAAAGCCGCGCATCCGCGAACACCGCCAAACTTATGTGCCGCAATGGCCAGGCTATCGGCAGCGAGTTGGTCGAGGTGCAAATTGAATTTACCCGCAGCTTGAATAGCGTCGATATGAAAATGCGCGTGTGGCGCAAGTTGCCGCGTAAGTTGCAAGAGTTCGCGGATGGGTTGCTGCACGCCGATTTCGTTATTCACCCACTGAATACTGACCAGTGTCACATCTTCAGCGAGTAATTCTCGGAAAGCGTCGACATTAATGCGGCCATCCTTATTTACGGGGACGATATTGGTGGCCGTCTCTAACGCCTCGACTGCCGCCATCGAGGATGGGTGCTCAATCGCCCCTACCAGCGCACGCCCACCTTTAGAAAAGCCGCGGATACCCAAATGATTGGATTCGGTGCCGGTCGCGGTGAAAATAAGCTGATAATTGCTTGCGCCGAGCAATTTACTTATTTTACGACGCGATTTCTCTATTAAACGCGCTGCATCGGCCCCGGCTTGGTGCAGAGAGCCCGGATTTGCGAAACAATCGTTAGCTGCAGCATCAAATGCCGCCCGTGCTGCGGGGCAAGGCGGGGTGGTGGCGGCGTGGTCGAGATAGAGCTTGTCCATGTTCGGTGTTGTTACATTGTAGCGCGAGTATAAAATCTACTACCATGATAAATGCTATCACCATAGTTGCTCTTGCTCTGTCGGCCATGCCGCAGCAGCATCCAGAAGATGGCCGCGGACAAGAACTGTTCGATGCTACTTGGCACGCTACACGCCGTGCCGAATTACTTGACCATTTGACCGAGTCCGATCCAGGCATTATCGTTCTGCGCGGCAAGGCCTCAAATCCTGATTATCGCGAGTTTCGCCAAGATAATAACTTTTGGTACTTCACTGGTGTAACAACACCCAACGCGATTTTGGTGATGACCACCGATACTCGTGAACAGTTTTTGTTCGTGCCAGCGGTGAGTTCTGGTGCCGAGCGCTGGCAGGGTGACTTGGTTGACCCTCAAGAAGCGATAGCCATTACTGGCATTGAAAACAGCTTAGAAGTGGGTGCGGGCATGTCTAATTTCAAGGCAACACTTACTAAATTGCGCAAAAAGTATAAAGTTGCATACATCCAGCGCCAGCCAGCCGAAAACTGGATGATGTCACGCGATAATCTACAAGCAGC
>JBLINB010000016.1:0-32219 GCA_047638975.1 Myxococcota bacterium | reverse complement strand
ACCAGTACGAAGGCTTTACTTTTGTAAACCGTGCCTTCGGTCCATACGCTTGGGCTTACTGGATCATGGTTTCATGCAACGTGTTGTCGCCGCAAATTTTCTGGTTTAAGAAAATGCGCCGCAACCTAGTAGTGGTCTTCATTATGTCGTTGTTCGTAAACGTCGGCATGTGGTTCGAGCGCTTTGTAATTACGGTTACTTCGCTTAACCGCGATTTCTTGCCATCAAGTTGGCATTACTTCTCTCCGACGTGGGTTGATATTCTCACCATGATCGGCAGCTTTGGTTTGTTCTTTACTTTGTTTATGTTGTTCTGCCGCTTCTTGCCGCAGGTCGCAATCTCAGAAGTTAAGAATGTTCTGCCGCAGGCTCATCCTCACCACGACGCACACTAAGAGGCTAGCACAATGACTGAAACAACAAATGATAATGGTGAACTTTACGGCGTAATCGCCGAGTTCGATGACGTTACAACTTTGTGCAACGCGGCTGAAAAAGTTCGCGAAGCAGGTTACACCAAATGGGACTGCCACACTCCGTTTCCCGTGCACGGGCTTGACGACAGAATGGGCATCAAGTTCACAAAACTTCCTTGGATAGTTTTGGTGATGGGCCTGACGGGTTGTGGCCTTGCAGTACTGATGCAATGGTGGATGAACGCTGTTGATTACCCATACGATATTTCTGGTAAGCCGCGGTATTCATTGCCGGCTAACGTTCCAATCATATTCGAGATGACGGTTCTGTTCTCGGCGTTTACGGCATTCTTCGGCATGTGGATCGCGAACGGTTTACCCCTTTGGTACAACCCGCTATTCCGCAGCACGCGTTTCGCAAAGGTTACCGATGACAAGTTCTTCGTAGCAATAGAAGCTGCCGACGGTTTGTTTGATGGTGCAAAAGCTCACGAGTTTTTGTCGTCCTTAGGGGCTACTGTTACTGAGGATGTTTACCACTCTAATGAGTCACCTAAGTTGCCGTCTAATTTGAAGGGCAAGATGGTGGTGCTCGCATGTTTGGCAACGATCCCTGTGGCAATGGTCTACAACTCGTATGGCAAGACAACTACTGAGACACGTGTGCATCTTGTGCCTGACATGGACAAGCAAGATCGTTTCCGCGCGCAAGGTAAGACCGATTTGTTTGCTGACGGCCGCATGAGTCGCGCGCAAGTTGTCGGAACGATAGCTCAGGGCGATTTAGAAGACCACTCGAACAATGTAGTGAATGCTGCATTTCTTGATCGCGGTGAAGAGCGTTTCAACATTTACTGTTCGGTATGCCACGGCTTTGATGGCAAAGGTGAAGGTACGGTACACGACCGCGCATCTGAATTAGCAGACGCTGGCCACGCCGCATGGGTGCCGCCGTCTGATTTGACGAATGCCTTGTACGCAGATCAAACTGACGAGCAAATTTACACTAGCATCACCGATGGCATCCGCACCATGCCTGGCTATGGTGAGCAGATCCCAGAGCGTGACCGCTGGGCGATCATCGCTTATGTGCGTGCTTTGCAAGTTGCGCAACAGGTTGAAGCTCCTTCGACTAGTGGCATGACATCGGTAGAGCGCGGCGAACTGCTGTTTACTTCTAAGACATGTGTTGCTTGCCACAATGTTACGGGCACACGCTTGGTTGGTCCGCCGCTTAATGGCTTGCTCGGTCAAGAGATAACCCTTGATGACGGCACCACTATGACGATCGACGAGGCTTATATTATTGAATCCATTATGGATCCAATGGCTAAAGCACAAGCGACTTACCCGAAAGCTATGGCGGCTGTTCCGCTGACTGACGAAGAGTTAACGGACCTTCTCAATTACCTTGAGTCTCAGAACTAATAAGAACGATGAATTCTAATCTTAACTTAACAGGCGATTACCAAGCGGGCGATTTAGCGCCACGCATGAAGCGCTTGGGCATGATACTCGCCGTCCTCGGTTTAGGGGCAGGTGCTGCAATCGGCGCGTTCGGCGACCCAGAAACGAAAACACACTTTTGGTTTGCATACCTAGTTGCGTTTTGCTTCGTCCTTACTATTGGTTTGGGCGCGTTGTTCTTTGTGATCATTGGCCATGTAGTTAATGCACACTGGAACGTAACCCTTCGCCGTTTAGCTGAATTAACTATGGGCTCATTGCCGGTGGTTTGTTTGTTTGGCCTAGGTATGTTGATACCGTTTTTCGATCACGATGTCGAAATTTGGCAATGGGATACGATCAACAGCTCTGAGGCGCATGCTATCGATCACGGAGTTGAAGACGCCACCCATGGTGGCGCGGCAGGGGCACATTCTTTGTCCGACACTTTAGACCACGAAGAACACACAAAAATAGTTAAAGGCAAGGCCGCTTACCTAAACCGTAATGGTTTCATCGGGCGTCTGATTGCTTACTTCCTGATTTGGGCTGCAATGGCTAAATTCTTCTTGAGCTCTTCCGTCAAGCAAGACACTGCCGGCGATTCTATAGATAGGGTGTTGCGGATGAAGAAAATAGCCGCACCTGGTCTGTTTGTTTTTGCACTAACCCTTTCGTTCGCAGCCTTCGATTTAATTATGTCGCTCGACGAGACTTGGTTCTCGACTATCTTTGGCGTTTACATTTTCGCAGGTGCTTTCTTGTCAGCTAACTGCTGGTTAGTCATCATGTCAAAGTGGTTGCAGGCTAAAGGCAAGATGACAGACGTCATTAACACCGAGCATTACCATGACCTCGGTAAATGGATGTTTGCGTTTACATTCTTTTGGGGATACATCGCCTTTTCACAATTCATGTTGATCTGGTATGCGAACATTCCTGAGGAAACGCACTTCTACATGAACCGTACCTTGGGCACTTGGAACAGCTGGAGTTACCTCCTAATGTTTGGCGCGTTCTTCTTCCCATTCTTAGCGTTGCTTTCACGCCACGTTAAGCGTAGCACTAACGTCTTGCGCGGCATGGCGGTCTATGTGTTAATTATGCACTACGTTGACCTTTACTGGTTAATCATGCCTAACTTTAATCGCCAGTTTGATGTTACAGAGCCAAGCAACCCGTTTGGCATTGTCGACATCGCGTTGACCATCGGCTTCCTCGGCCTGTTCTTGTTTGGCATTGCACGCAATGCAGGCAAGCAATCTTTGTTGCCAATCAACGACCCACTTCTTGCAAAATGTCTAGGTCATAAAAACCTGTAATAACAATGGCAATACAACACGACGATCTCGATAGCAGCAACTTAATTAATATTACTTTAGCTGCGACCTTCCTCATTATCGCTACTTCTTATTTAGCATCAGGGCTGTACAAAGTGCAAGCACAAGAGTTCGCCGCTGATAATAATGTGCAGTCAATTGTTGCAGAGCGCATTGTGTTGCGCGACGCGCAGCTTGCCGGCATAGATAGTACGGGTGAGATAAATTTAGCAGATGCTAAAAAGCAAGTTATAGAATCCTACAACAACTAATTTGAATAATCGCCTTCTCCGCCTAATGATGGTTGCTGTTTTCGCAACCCTCAGCATGGTAGATGTTGTGCCCGCACAAGTCGGGTTTGAAACCAAAGAGATAAAAGGCGTGGGTGTTACCGAAAAACTTGAAGCGGTATTGCCATTAGACTTAGTCTTCAAAGACCATAACGGAGTTAGCGCTCCACTGTCGTCCTATTTCGATGGCGAACGGCCAGTGGTGCTTACTTTAAATTATGCAAACTGTCCGCAGCTATGTAAATTGCAGCTGGATGGTTTTGTCAGCACGCTGAATGAGCTTGACGAGTGGCAGGCCGGTAAACAATTTCAGATTATAACGATTAGTCTCGACCCCACCGAAAGCGATGAAATGGCGCAAAAATTTCACGATCGGGTGTTATCAGACTACACAGCTAGTACTGCTGAATCCGGATGGCATTTCTTGCGCGGTAGTGAACAAGATATCCAGGCTATTGCCGACACCATCGGTTACCACTACAACTTTGTTGAGCGCAAGGGTGAGTATGCACATACAGCAGTTATCACCTTGCTCGACCCGAAGGCTAAGGTAGCCAGATATCTTTATGGTATCGAATACCCCTCGAGCACACTGCGATTGTCCCTGGCCGAAACGGCCAATTCAAAGTATGTCTCTACAGTTGATGCTTTTATTTTACGTTGTTTCTCCTTCGACGCTAACTCAGGCACATTTGTTGCAAACGCTTGGTATCTCACGAAAGTGATCATGACATTCGTTGCAGTTCTCCTAATTTCTTTTTTGGTATGGTTGCATCGCCAAAAAGAGACTAAATCCACAAAACCAGTAGCATGAACATGTACTACCTTTTAAGCATGATGTTGCAGCATCAAAAGGAAGATTTTTTCTTTCCTTCGCAGGCGTCCGACAACGCTGCAGCTGCCGACTTCATCTTCTACTTCATCTTCTATGTGTCGTTGTTTGCCTTCATTACAATTGTGTGGGCGACAGCTCTTTTCGCATGGCGTTACCGTCGTTCGAAAGTCGGCATTAATCCAGAAGACTCTCCAGCGCACTCAACTAAAATCGAGATCGTTTGGTCAGTGATTCCGTCACTGTTCATGGTCGCTATGTTTTGGTATGGCCTGGAAGATTACACTGAGCGCCGTACGCCGCCAGCAGATAGCTACGAAATTCAAGCTAAGGGTTCAAAGTGGCAATGGGAGTTCCAGTATCCAAATGGTGCAAATTCATTTGGCTTTATTGACGCCGGAGAGTACCAAGGAAAAGGCCTGTATGTGCCGATTGGTAAAAACGTGAAGATTCGTATCGAGTCTGCTGACGTTTTGCACTCGTTTTCAATACCAGCCTTCCGCGTCAAGATGGACGCCGTGCCCGGTCGCTATACCTACTTGTGGTTTAACGCGATTGAATTAGGAACCTTCCCTATCTTTTGTACCGAATATTGTGGCACTAAGCACTCACGCATGCTGTCCAAGGTACACGTAGTAAGCCAAGAAGATTTTGATACTTGGCTAAGTGAAAACCAAGACGATCCTAATGCTACGCCAGAAGTTAAAGGCGAAAAGCTGTTCAATAGAAATTGTCTAGTTTGTCACGCAGTGGACGGGGCGGCTAAAATTGGCCCACCACTTAATGGCAAATATGGCACAACCGAAAGCCTTGCAGGAGGCGGCAGCGCTTTAGTGGACGACAACTACATCCGCGAGTCCATCCTTAACCCTAACGCCAAGATTGTTGCTGGCTTCGAGGGCGTACCCATGACTTCATTCGTAGGTCAACTCAGCGATGACGAGATATCAAGTCTCACCGCGTACCTGAAATCGCTAACCGAGTAGCAAATTAATGGCACCTACTACTAACACATTAGACCGTACTAATTATCTTAATGCAACCAAAGGCTTTATGTCTTGGTTCTGGACTATCGATCACAAGCGATTAGGCTTGCTGTATCTTTGGTCAGTGATTAGCTGCTTCATCCTAGGTGGTTTCTTCGCAATGAAGATTCGCCTAACCTTAATGCCGGGCGCAGTCGATTTTGCGGTGCAAACGGCAGAGCAAATGAATGCGTACAACAACGCATTCACCGTGCATGGGGCGGTGATGATCTTCCTGGTTATCATCCCGTCGATACCGGCGGCGCTCGGCAACTTTGTTGTCCCGCTGATGCTTGGTGCAAAGGACGTGGCCTTCCCTCGGCTGAATCGTTTCAGTTATCACTTGTGGATTATCGGCGCGTTGTTGTTTGTGGCAACATTGATGATCGGTAACCTCGATACGGGCTGGACATTTTATCCACCATACTCAACTGGCCATACAGATGTGTCAGTGATTACAGCGGTGCTTGGAGCCTTCATTCTAGGCTTCAGCTCAATCTTCACGGGTTTGAACTTCATCGTGACTATCCACAAGATGCGTCCACCAGAAATGACGTGGTTTAAAATGCCATTGTTCTTATGGGCGATTTACGCAACTGCGGTAATTCAGGTTCTAGCTACGCCGGTCATCGGTATTTCTCTGTTGCTGATTCTCGTTGAGAAGACCATGCAGATCGGTATCTTTACTCCCGAGCTTGGCGGCGACCCAGTGTTCTTCCAACACTTGTTCTGGTTCTATTCTCACCCAGCGGTTTACATCATGGTGCTGCCGGGCATGGGAATCATGTCAGAGCTATTTGCGACTTTTAGCCGCAAGTCTATTTTCGGTTACAAGTCGATTGCTATGTCATCGATTGCAATCGCGATTTTCTCATTCATTGTTTGGGGACACCACATGTTCATCTCCGGGCAATCGGCTTTGATGTCGGTAATCTTCTCAGCGTTGACGTTCTCGGTGGCGGTGCCATCGGCGATTAAAGTGTTTAACTGGATCGCCACGATGTATAAAGGCTCGGTAGCCTTTACTACACCGATGCTTTACGGCATGTCCATCATCTGGCTATTCGGCATTGGCGGACTGACAGGATTGTTCTTGGCGACTCTTGGCGTCGACATTGTGTTCCACGATACTTACTTTGTTGTAGCGCACTTCCATTACGTAATGGTTGGCTCAGCATTGTTTGGGTTCATCGGTGGTATCCATTATTGGTGGCCAAAGATGTACGGACGTATGGTTGACGGCCCACTTTCAAAGATAGGCTGCGTATTGTCTTTCATTGGCTTTAACATGACTTTCTTGCCGCAGTTCGTCGGCGGTTCTAAAGGTATGCCGCGTCGTTACGCAGGTTACGGTACCGAGCAAGGCTTCGACGACTGGAATTACTGGTCAACGATAGGCTCCATGGTATTGCTAACCGGTTTGTCAATCGCGTTATTCGCTTTGGTTAAATCATTGTTCTCTAAGACAAAGAATCTGTCACCAGCAAACCCATGGGGTGGCGTGACTCTCGAATGGCAAACTCCATCGCCACCACCTGAGCATAACTTCGAAATTGATCCGCCGGTAGTCGGCGATCCTTATGACATGAAGCTGTTTAAGTTCGTAAGCGACGAAGAGGGCTTCTTGCCAGTTAATCCACGTTCTGACGACCCATGTGTCGCTGATGTTCAACCGGAGGCATAGTAATGAGTTCTCACGATAACCATCCCGAAGGTGTAGCTCACCACTTCGAAAGCGCTGAACAGCAATTCGATTCTGGCAAGCTTGGCATCTGGACATTCCTGCTAACCGAAGTCTTGTTCTTTAGTGCGTTGTTTGTTGCATACACCATGTATCGCAACAGCTACCCAGAGGTTTTTCAGTTTGCTTCGCAGTACCTTGATACTAACCTCGGTGCACTAAATACTTTAGTGCTACTTTTAAGTTCGTTTACTATCGCTTGGGGTGTACGCAATGCGATGCTCGGCGAAACCAAAAAACTTACGATCAACCTTATTATCACTTTAGTCTGCGCCGCAGGCTTCATGATGATTAAGGCGGAAGAGTACGGCCACAAGTTTCATGAAGGAACACTGTGGGGTGGTCACGAAAATTCTATCTTTAAGTTAAATGTCGCGGATGTCGATCCGCACATGGCTGAAATCAGTGAAGCTTTTAACAATCACGATGGAGAGTTTACTGCTGCAGTAAAAGACTTAGATCCTGAGTTTCGCCAAAAGCTAGGCATCTTCTTCGGAGTTTACTTTTGCCTTACAGGCTTACACGGAATTCACGTATTAATCGGTATGATTTTATTATCATGGCTGTTGATTCGCAATTTACGTGGTGAATTTGGTCCGAGAAATTTTGCTGCGGTTGACTTTATTGCCTTATATTGGCACCTAGTTGACCTCATCTGGATTTTCCTATTCCCATTACTCTACTTAATTAGTTAATCATGTCAGACAACTCACACGATTCAGAGCAGATTGGTCACGTCTTGCCGCTCAGTTTATTACTGAAGGTTTTTGGCGGTTTGGTTTGCCTCACAATTTTAACAGTAATAACCGGTCAGGCCGATTTTCACGGTGCTGACCTTGCGATAGCAATGGTTATCGCAACATGTAAAGCAACACTCGTTTGCTTATTCTTCATGCACCTAAAATATGATCGTCCATTTCACGGATTGATTTTTATATTTTCGGTGATGTGCGTTGGCTTGTTCTTAGCTTTTGTAACTCTTGACAGTGAAGAGTATCAAGATGATGTTAGAGAAAAGTTACGTAATGACATCCTGCAGATAAGTGAATAACGATACAAGCAGCATGGGGTTGCGGGTTTTAATAGCCTCGTTGGCTCCGCTGTTTATAGCCACAATGTTTTGCGGATGGTATTTCCGCGACACCGGCTCAACAGGGGCAGCGCTACCAGCGCTTCCTTTATTGCTTATAGGCTCAACTATTTTATTGGTATGGCTTAGTGCAATGGCCGAAAAGGCGGCGCGCTTAGTACGCGGTAAATCCGCTTTAAGCAGCTTAAGGTTTAGTTTATACATTGGTTTAGCATTCTTGTTTTGCCAAACATTAGCCTGGGAAGACTTAATCTCTAGTGATACTGGCGAAGGGGTACACCCGATGTTCGCCTTCAACTTTTATTTAATGACGGCACTGCATGCCGCACATGTTCTTGGTGGTTTAGTTTACACCTTGGCTAGCCTCAAATCTTTTGATCAGGATGGCGACGAATTGCCACAACGCTTGCGCAATCATGCCGTGTACTGGCACTTTTTGGGGCTAACTTGGTTAGGGATTATTATTAACCTGTTTGCCATCCGAATCCCCAATCCAGAGGATTCGTTTTTGGCACCACTTTCGCTAGCCGTATGTGCGCTTTTGCTATTGATGGTGTTGAGCTATCAATGGATCGCCGTACGTTTGCTCTGGCGCCGCGGCGAACGCACCTTTGCTCTTTTCTCAGTTATATTGCCCATCGCTTTTTTACATATCTGGGCGCGCGGCGAAGAATTGAATACTCAAAAGATGGCATTGCGTTGGGGGATAGCTCAAGGGCTATTGTTGATTGCTATGATGTTTGCCGGCACCTTGCACCTTGGCAAGTTCGCTGGAAACTTTACAGAAATTGAGTACTAATGAAACTCAACAAGTTTGAGTTCCGCTTACTTACCGGACGCTTACGTTGCTGGGTGCAAGAGTATTTCGATAATCGTCAATGGCGTAAACTCGAAGCGCTAGCATGCGCTGACGGACACGCTTTAGACATTGGCTGCGGACAGGGCTACGGCTTGCAATTAGCCATAAAGCGCTTTGGCCTATCAAGCATTGATGGCATTGACATCGACGAGCGCATGCTTGATTTGAGTGCGGCAAAAACCAAAGCGTTAACCCAAGTAACGCTACGCCAAGAGTCTGCGACCAACATTAGCGCTACTGATAATAGCTATGACATTGCATTCGATTATCAAGTGCTACACCATATTACAGATTGGCGCGCCGCAGTTAATGAGATACACCGAGTGCTGAAGCCAGGAGCGCAATTACTCATCGCCGAAAGCCTTTCGGGATTCATCAATGACTCTTTTTGGGGCAAGCTTATGCAGCATCCGCGCGAAGACCGCTTTGATGCCGGCGGATTACAAGACGCATTATCAGAAGCCGGATTTTTATTGAGCGAGCCACGCACTATCGGTACCTACTTTGTTTGGCTGGTTGCGACTAAGGCTTAAGCTAAAGACCGCGTGCCCACTGTGGTCGGAACTTAGCATTTTGCGGATCGGCGAGCACTTGGTTTAATATTTTAAGCAGCTGATCTTGGTCTTTCGGTAGAGTACCGGCTAATGTTAAATAATTGCTAGCATGGTTCGACCTAAAGATGGTGCCTTGTACGTCTAGCGCAGCAATAAATTCGCGTAGTTCAGCAGCTAATTCAAGCGGACTAAGGTGATCGACTTCGCCACGCTGGTCGGCTTCGAACAGCGGAGTATTTTCGGTGGGCGTCATTACTAAAGTGGAAACGAAACGCGGATTGATGGCATTAACTACCCGTGCCGAATCAAGCGCATGCTGCTGACTAAGAGCGTGGCCACCAGCGCCAAGCAGAATCATGGTGCTAAGTTTGACATTAGCTTCATGCGCGCGCAGTGCCACCCTAATCATTTCGTCGCCATCAACGCCTTTGTCGAGATCGGAGAGTACTTGATCGTTGCCAGACTCGATGCCTAGGTAGTACTGGCTTAGGCCCTTGTCGCGTAGCATCTGCATCTCTGAGACCTTGCGCGTAGCCAGTGCCTGCGGTGAGGCGTAACAACTAATGCGCTTTAGGTGCGGCCAAGTTTGATTTAAGTAATCACATAGCTCGCCCAAGAAGGATGCCTTTGCCATGAGCGCATCACCATCGGCTAAAAATATTTTGTGCGGGGCAATGTCATTACTAGCAACGATATCTATTTCTTGTTTGAGATCGTCAAGCTTGCGCACTCGGAATTTCTTCTCGCGGTACATGGCGCAGAATGTGCAGCGATTCCAGCTGCAGCCAAGGGTGGCTTGCAAGATTAGACTATTTGCCTCGGAAGGCGGACGAAACACTGCACCTTGGTAATTCAGCATGCCCTAATCTTACTATATTACTGGCCGGTTTCTAATTCTATTTCTTCGAGTAGGGTGCGTGCCATTTCTTTGCCGTTGCCTTGGTCGATAGTGAGCAAGAAATCGATTGCCTGTTGGCGAATGAGTGGATTGTTGTCGAGGCGCGCAATCCATTCGATTACCGATAGATCGAGTGTCTTAGCAGCCTGGCCGATGCCAGCTGTAAAGTAAGCATCTAAAAGCTGACGGCGCAGTAAGCCTTCTTTTTCAAGCAGCATGATGTTTTTGGACGGGCTATGCATGCCAGCGGAGTCTTTGATGAATCTCGCCTGTTCGTCTGTGAAGCTATCAAATGCGTCGTTTAGCAGTAGCTCGATTGCCAAGTGATCACGCATTGCAACCTTGCAAAATGCCCCAAGGAGATTTGCTTGTTGTTGATTTACCATATCTCTAAGGATGCCTGCAGCTTCGTTCGGCTGGTATGTGTCGGCGATATATTCGGCTAATAGCTTTTGCTCGCTAGAATCTAAGCCAGCGAAGAAATCTGAAAACTGGGCAAACTCGCTAGCGGATAGATTTGGGTACAGGGCTGTAAAGGCAAGTGCCCTTATTCGCGAAGACTTGTCTTGCAGGAATGGCTCGACTACGCTTGTATTGCCATTTGCGATTGCTGCAACGAATAGGATATCGAGTGCATTGATAAAGAGCGTGGCTTGCCAATAGCAGTGCTGGTTAATGGCGTCGTCGACCGACGTTGGCCGCACATCAAGAATCAGATCTAACTCTTGCTCGCTTATGACATGCTGCCCGAACAGCGCACGTGCCACCACCTCGGAAGCGAATTCGTTGCTATAGCAGGCAGAAAATAAATCGTGTAGGAAAGCGCCCCAGGTATGCGAAGCATGCGGCAGCTGTTCGAAGCCTACTAGATAAGTGCGGCATTGCGATTGCAGCGGTTTTTTATCGCTCATACTTTTTGCTATTTGTAATTCATGCAGAAACGTTGTCAAAGCATTATCTTGTAATGAGCGATAAACCGAATCTCGGGTTATTGGCACTTTTACTGCGTCGAACTGCTTGGAGATAATGGCCTGTGGCGAATCAGATATCGGTGGTGGGGCAGGATTCTGCACGGGCCAATCAGATAGCCACAAGGCAGTAGTTGTAAAGACCAAGCAGGTGAGTATCGATTTTTTTAGCATGGCAGTTCGATATAAGAATGAAACGCGCCAGGAAGCGAATGTGTAGCACTGTGGTGACAGCTTTCGGTTTCTTCATCGCATACAAATTCAATCATTTGTGCATGTGCTTCGCCAGCATGCTGGAACGTTACATTGGCCTTGGGGATTGTGCTTTGGTAGGGGGGCTCCCAGATGACTGTGGTGGGGCAGACAGGGTCTTCCCACCTCAGGTCGAGGCCAAAGCCGGTGTAGCTGAGAAAACCCCATTCGCATGCTGCTATCTGCGTCGGGGTGAACTTTGCGTCATGATGCTCTACCCCGGTATCAGGGCATTCTAGTGCACGACGCTTGGTATCGGGAGATTGGCGAGGATATATATTCGCCAGCGGCGCACATAAAGAGCTAAGCAGTAAAAGGGCAAGAAGTGTTGTTTTTTTCATACGCAAAGAGGACGACAAAAAAATCCTTGCGACACGTTATAATTTGCAATTACTAACCGTTGAAAGACATGTCACAAATCAAAACAGATGTAGTAGTTCTTGGTGCCGGCCCAGCAGGGTACGTCGCCGCCATCCGCCTGGCTGACCTTGGCAAGAAAGTTGTTTGCATAGAGCAAAACGATCTTGGAGGTACTTGCCTTAACGTAGGCTGTATCCCGTCCAAGGCTTTGATATCGGCGGGGCACTTCATGGAATCAACCAAGAATGCGGCCGACATGGGCTTTACAGTTGAGACTCCGAGCCTAGATATTACAAAGCTAATCGCCTGGAAGGATACTATCGTTAAGCGACTTACCGGCGGCGTCGGTGGCTTGTTCACAAACCGCAACATCGAATTGGTGACGGGTAAAGGTACGATTGTTTCGGCGAATAAAGTCACTGCCGAAACGGATAACGGTACTGTTGAAATATCATGCACCGACATCATTATTGCGAGCGGCTCCGAGCCATCATCTATTCCGGGGTTTGATTTCGCAGACAAGGTTTGGTCAAGCACCGAAGCTCTCGCTCCTAAAACACTGCCCAAGAAACTTTTAGTCATTGGCGGCGGCGTAATCGGAATGGAACTCGGCATGTTCTACGCACAGGTTGGCACTGAAGTGACCATTATAGAATTCATGGACCAACTCCTGCCCGGCACGGATATTGACTTGGTAAAAGTAGTGCAGCGCAAAGCGAAGAAGGCCGGCATTAAAATACACCTAAAGTCAGGCGCGAAATCTTACAAAACAAAAGGTGATGGTGTAGAAGTTCTAGTCGACGTTAATGGCAAAGAGCAAACGTTCGAGGCCGATGTTATTCTGCTTACGGTAGGGCGCCGCCCGGTTACGGCGAATATTGGCCTCGAAACCGTTGGGGTAAAAACCGACAAGCGCGGCTTCATCAGCGTTGACGCACAATGCCAAACTAAAACCCCGCACGTTTATGCGGTTGGCGATATTACAACCGGGCCCATGTTGGCACATAAAGGCTCTGCTCAGGGTTTGATTGCTGCGGGTGCAATTTGCCGTCAACCTGGTATCGCTTACGACCATAAAGTGGTGCCGTGGGTTATCTTCACCGATCCTGAAATCGCCGGAACTGGCATGACAGAAGCTGAGTGCAAAGAGAAAGGGCTTGATTACAAAGTGGGCCGCTTTAACTTTGCTGCTAACGGTCGCGCAATGTCCATGCACGCCACCGACGGTTTCGTGAAAGTGATTACCGATGCTAAAGACGACGCTATTATTGGTGTGCACATGGTTGGCCCAAATGTCACCGACATGATCACCGAAGGTTCGCTGGCGATTGAAACAGGCTTGACGGCAGAAGACATCGCTTTAACTATTCATCCGCACCCCACACTTTCAGAAGCATTCATGGAAGCATGTGAAGATGTGCACGGTATGTCGCCGCACGCGATGACCAAGAAAAAGTAAGCGTCAACGATGAAGTTTAGTCATAGTCCGCATCTCGAAGTTATCGACTTAGGGCGTGCCGACTATGCATCTACTACGCAGTTGATGCTAGAGATCGTTGACGAAATAGTAGCTGGCAACAAAGCCGACCATTTAATCCTTGCCGAATTTGATTCGGTATTAACAGTGGGGCGCGGCGCAAAGAGCACCGCTTACACTCAGCTTGGCGTGCCGGTGCATGAAATTTCACGCGGCGGTAAAGTGACTTATCACGGCCCAGGGCAGTTAGTCATTTACCCACTCATCGCATTGCAAGATAAAGCGCGCGACTTGCACGCCTATCTGCATGCACTCGAACAAGCGATGATCGATGTGGTTAGCGACTTCGATTTACCCGGAGTACGTGACGAGCGCAACACCGGCTGTTGGGTTAACCAGCACAAAGTAGCCAGCATTGGGGTGGCCGTCCGCAAGTGGGTTAGCTATCACGGGGTGGCGCTTAACGTCAACACTGACCTCGATTGGTTTCGGCGTTTCGACCCGTGCGGACTCGAGCCCGATGTCATGACTAGTATGCAGCAGCAACTTGGCCATGAAGTGGATATAGCGCAGGTGAAAAAATCGGTGATTAAACACCTGCAGCAGATTCTAGTTGACGAGCATCGGTAGCGGCACGCTGACTTTACGCACTTGCACCGAACCCAAGACATCAAAGGTGTAGAAGGTTACGTAAATCCATCTATTGCGCAGCGCATTTTTGTTCGGAATAAAAATATTAACCGGCATCACTTCGCTACTCGGAACAGTTCCGAAAAAGCCAGGCGTTAAGTAAGTCGTGGTATAAGCTATATCTTGATTGGCCGGGATATGAGTGCTACCAATATAGTGACCGGGGCTAGTACCAAGCGTGATAAAACCTTGATAGCTTGAACCGAATTCGCCAGGCATGAACCAACCCATGTTTAAGAGAGAGCCGCGCGTCGGTGGCGTAGCCAGTTGCACTGTCAACGGATCGACGTTGGCCCAGTCAGTAGTATCCGCACTGTTGTCGGCGCCAGGCGTACCCTTGTCGCCGTTACCAAAACTAGCAGTCGCATTCGTAAAATTACTTGCGACACCCGCCGCCGCCAAATCTTTACGCTCGCTTGCAATACCATTACCACCCCAAGCACTAGTGTAGTCGACACGATCAATTTCGGTAGACCCATATTCGAGCCATACCGTATCGGAGCTTGCCAAACTAAACTGACCTGCTGGCCACACAAACTGTGGACGCACTCCGCCGTTGCGTGAAGATAAACCATCGGCAGCAATTAATATCTCAGTGCCTGGTTGTAACTGAATCGGGATGCCAAACTTCACGTTGTCGGCTGCGGCATCGCGTAGTTCAACGTTGTTAAGGTTGACATTGTTTTCGACGCCACAAATCTCAACCCACTCGCCGAGTGCGTCGGACGCTTGCTGCGGATTACTCAAAAACTCTGAGACAACGATGTCGCCGGCGGTAGGTGACGCAGATGAATACTCATCAACGTAAGCAGTAAAGCCAGTGTCGTCGGCGGCGCGCACGGTGTAGGTGTTACCATCCGTTGTTAAATGGATAGTGCCTTCGGCGTCGACGAAGCCATCAGCACCGGTGCCATCTGTCGGGCACCACACTGGAGTCATGCTAGTCGAATGATTAATTCGATCAATAACTTCTTGCTTCGGAAAGCCGTAAGGGTTTGATGAGCCACATGGGATCACTGTAAACTCTGGCTTCAAATGCGAAATCCAGGTAGCGTTGGACGATGTTCGTGAACCGTGATGATTAGCTTGGTAAACATCAACATCACCTACTAAGGGCGCGACGCTTGATTCAACATCAGTGGTGCTATTGCCGCCACCGGTTAAATCGCCGCCCATCCACATTTGGAAGTCGCCGTAATCGATACGGTAGCCAATACTCGAAGAGTTTTCGAGCTGCGCGGAACTTGAAAGATTAACGGTGCTGCCGTTGCTTAATTTACCGTCAACAACAATGCAGGTTAAAGTTACGCCGCCGCCGAGGTTGATCACTTGGCCAGGTGCAATGGTTTGTCGCACCGAACTGTAGCGGCTTTTATAGTCGGTGTACGATTGCGTGCCGGGTTGGTTGTTGTCGCCGCGGTCGAAGCACACCGTAGCTTGAATACCGCTATTCCAGACTTCGTCGAGGCCGCCAACATGATCGGCATGGTAGTGGCTTGCACCAACATAGTCGAGGTGGCTGATGCCCAGAGAATTTAGCAAAGGCACAACAGCCCCATTGCCATCGCCATTGTCGCCGCCATCAAATAGAAATGTTTGACCCGTTGGCGAGATCAACAATGTGGCATCAGATTGCCCCGTATCGATGAAGTAGACTTCGAGGCTCGAAGCGGTTGGCATGGAGATCCAGCCGGCCAACAGAGAAAGACAGATGAGTAAGCGCATGCAAAAGAGAGGGGTTAAAGGGGGCTTAAGGCTTAGACATCTTACCACCGGAAATGGCAGCGAGGTCGCGTAAAAAGCGCTCATGTTTATTACTATCCGTAACTAATACACAGTGCACGCGTAGGCCAGTGCGCAAATACATGCGTTCGAAGCCATCGAGGATGTGATTAGAGTACTGGTGCTTGCCAGCTGAAGAGCCGCCGTCCGAGACGATGAGTACCGTATCAATGCTTAAATCAAGCGCCACTTCTTCTAAGGCGTCATATAGCGCCGAAGTCGAACGATAAGGACGCTTCGCCAAAAAATCTAAAGCCTTCTTACGGTTCTTCTTTGAATTGCTCATCATCTTTTTGAAAGCAAATTCAGGAGCTTGCTCGATAGTGGCGACGGTAAACAAAGCTTTTTTAGGTAGCTGTGCTAAAAACTTTTCTACTTCGGTAGCTGCCGCTGCGGCACAACTTTCTCCGTTTAGTTGGCTGGTTGACATAGAGCCTGAGCCATCCACTAAAATTGCGATGTTACTACTATCAACGGGGATTCCAAAAAACTGCGCTACCGTATCTTCCTGCTGGGAATCGTCGCTGTCTTTCGCGATGCCTTTTTTGGCGTTGGCCAACCAACCGGCACCGGCTTCGTCCCACCACTTTTCCCACATCACTGGATCGCTGCCGAAAGCGAGTCCGGTAAGCGTGCGTAAGCTAGCACTGATGTCTGACACAAAACGGTTTGGTAAATTAGGATAAGCCGCCACTTCTTGTTTTAATAATCTTATGAGTAGAGGTGCAGCCGCAAACAGTTCATTATCGACGATGCCTTCTAAAGCGGCAGTGCGTGGCCCAGCTTCGTTGCCCTCAAAAGCTTGCTCTGCGATTTGCATCAAGATGATTATATTAGACGGCGCCTGCTGCGCCAAAATGCGCATTGCAATCGCGCGGTCGCCGCTGTCGTCGGCATCTTGTGCTGCGCTGATGAGTTCCTGCTCTTGCGCAGCAGTGAGTTGCGGCAAGTGAGCGTAAGCATAGTAGGGTGCGCCAGCCTTGCTAAATAATTCAAGCAGGTCGGCGCTACTCTGTTTGCCATCAGAGAAATCAATGCGCGCTTCTTTTAGTAAAACCCCAGCGCATTGCTGCCAAGCGCGGCACACCTCTTTATCTTTTAGAAAGTTTTTGTTCAATAACAATTTGCTAGACACTTTCGCTTTACTGCGCTCAATGCCACGCAATAAGGTGATGCGATGCCAGATGCTTTGCTTTTTATTGGCTGCCGCGGCGAGCATCACATCTCCTTCTTCAAGAGTAGTCGATTTCAAATAGCCGCTATAGAACCAATCACGCAAATATACGCCACGGTAGGTATCCTGTTTCGTATCAAATAATTCAATACGTAACTCGGCCGCATCTGCAGTGCGTATCTCAGCCAGCGAACGCGCGGCATCATAGGCCCCATTCTCGTAAGAAGCCTTGGTGGTGGCTGCCTTTAAAGTAGACTCAATCTCTTCAATCGATTGAGCACAGGCAGCAAGAAGGATGGTGGTTAACATGATGTCAATGATTGTGCTGGTAGAGGGGTTCTCACACTTGCTTTAGGTTAGCAAATGCTGAGTCTTCGTGAGTCTCCATACCGTCTGAGGCGTAATCTACGATGAGACCGAATATGCCGCCAAAAAGTAGGTTGCCCCAGACCCATTTGCTGATATGCGATGGCATAGCAATAACGGTATCCTCGTATCCCTCCTTGCTGAATGTGATAATCAGGTCTTCTTTTTCATCAACAAGAATACCTCCGGGGGTAACACCTTCGCCACCACGATTCGTTCGGAATTCAGCACCTGAAGGATTGGATCTTAGCTCGATGTAGTCTGTATGTCCTGTCATTACTGTTGCGCAGGAGGTCGTTGATGCCAACAGGAGGATGAGCATTGTTTTCATGTATTTGTCTTCTGGCTAAAGAGAGGAGCTAATTAAATGGACCTCTGCTTGTAGCGAGCAAAAAGGACTTTTTTAGTATAAGCCCTTTTGATACATAAGTTGGGCTTGAACATAAAAAAAAGGGGGAGCCAGGAAGGCTCCCCCTAAAGTTATCATTAAAGTATTAAACTAGTTAATGATTGCGTGTGCCGCATTTGACATGGTTGCGCCGCGAGCATTTGCTGTTGGGTCAACACAGTACCACTGGAAGTACAAATCCATACCAATGAAGGCTGGGTTGTTTGGAATGTTTAGTTGAAGAAGCGCACTACCTGCAGCATTAGAGCTGCTAGGGAATTGGAATTCGCCAGAAACAAACAAAGTGTTACCAGGAGCACCGACACCTGTCATGTCGTAAGGTAGGGCCAATAGCGGCGGACGATTCCAGGTGGTATTAGAGAGGCCCAAGAACAAGAGGTTGTTGCCACCAGCTAGACCACCATCAAGGTAAATTTCTAGCGTTTGACCAATCACTGGGTGACCGTTGCTGCTAATGCTTGGGTTAGTACCCGCTGAAGTTGTGCCCGCAGTACCGAAGAGCGTCCAGTTAGGGTTTGGTGTAGAAGGTATAGCGAAAGCGCCGACAGGCATGTTGTCCATCTCGCCAACAAAGTGACCGAGTGAATCATCGCCCATCCATGTTGCATCACCTGCGTCCATAGCGCTGTTGTTGCCGTTTACATCTTTCAAGAAGTAAAGACTGCCGCCACCAGAGCGTAGAGAGAAGCCGCCATCGTGGGCAGCACCTGCATAGCAAGAAGGTATAGCTTGTGCAGAGACAGCACCATCGTAGAACAATACTACTTCGCCAGCATCGTTTAGGTCGAGGTCGCCGTTGTAGTCGATGCCACGGAACACGCGTCCGCCAGCATTGTTACAAGTTGCAGAAGAAGCTGTGGACATAATCCAGTAAACGTCTTCGCCAGCTGGACCAGCTGCAGGATCGAATTCTAGAACTTCTAGAGTCGAGTACATGCCAATGCCGCTTGTTGAAGGGCAACCAGCATTTGGTAGTGCACCTGAAGCAACGTCGGCGTTTAGCTCAAGGCCAACTACGTCGTCTACTAGGTTACAGAAATTCCAGGCTTCGCCGGCGTCCATTGCGTCGCCATCGCCGTTTAGGTCTTGGAATGCGTAAAGCATGTTATCTTGCTGAGCAAAAGAAATGGCAAAACCATTCGTTGAGTCATACATGATTGCTTCGAAGTCGCCAAGGTCAATGGCGACTTGGCCAACAGTGCCAGCGATGGATAGGCCAGCTACAGCATCAACGAATTGCTTGAATTCATTAAGGTCGTTAGCGTCGCCGTCGGCGTTGAGGTCTTGATAGAGGTGGATGCCTGCAGCAGGCTGCACTCCACTTGAATAGTTATCGTCAGTTACGTAGAACGCACCGGTGATAGGGTCGTGATCAAGAGCATCTGGTGAAGTGTTGCTTACACCAGCGCCTGCGCGAGTGTCTGCCCATTCAATGATCTCGCCAGGGCCAGTTACTGTGCCGTCGCCATCGATATCTTCGAGACGCAAGATCACGTCGTTAGTCGAAATGATGTACAAAAAGTCGCGGCCGCTTTCGTGGCGGTACTTGACGTCTTGAACGTAGTTAATCAAAGCGCCATCGACGCCGATTTCCATGAGCTCATCGATTGCGCCAAAGTCGCCGTTGCCGTCGAGGTCGGATGTGCGCCAGATGCCCCAATCGTTGAGGGCTGTATCGCCTTGATACATGGCGTATTCTTGGGGGCCTTGAGCTAGCGCTAAGCTGCCAAGAGAGAGAGTAGCAAGAATTACAAGAGGTGTTCGCATTGTTATGAAAGACAGAGGGATAGGAGCGCGGATTACGCTTCCACAATGGGCGATATTATATTGTATTTTGCGATTTTCAGTGTACTTTAAGTGAGTTTTAAGCGTCTCTAGTGATTATGGCCGACATGACTGTCACGTGGCACTTGCTGCTTGCGTTGTGCTAAATCAAGGACTGCCGCCGCCGCAGAATGCTGTGGATAACGTTGTAAAATATTACGGCATAAAGCACTTGCACCGTCAAAGTCTAGAGACTCAAGTGCTGCGTGGGCGAGGGCCAGTAACACAAAGTCATGCTCGTGCCCAAGTTCGCGCAGCTCTCCGAAGTAATGCTCGAGCCACGTAATTTCGCGACTTTCTATGAGGACGGTGCTGACGCTGCGCCAAAGCTGCTCGAGATACATAGAATCAGGGTACCGTTTAGTTAGAGCAAGCAGATTATCTAAGGCCGCCGCGCTGGCTTCAGTCGCTAGCGGGTTGGATGTAAGATAGGTGTCATGTACCGAATATTGTTGAGCGCGTAAGTGTTCCGCAAAAAAGGTTAGTAACGAATCCGTGTCAGGCTTTTGAAAGGTACCAAGCTCGCTAAGGACGTCTGCCGCCAGATGATATTGGCGCATCTCTGGATTGAGAAGGGGGTGGTTAGCTGCAAGTAAATAGTCGACCTCGCGCCAAGGCCCATGCAATAGCCATGAGTTAGTGGCGGTGTAATCTATTAACTCGACTTCGATAGCGGCGTGGGTGGCGAAATCGTCAAGAGCAGCATTGCTGCCAACGAAAATGAGATAAGGGATAGTTAAGGTGTCAGAGTAAACAAAAACTTTACTCTCCTTGAATATCTCATGGAAGGATTGTGCAATTTGCGGCGCAATACTTGGGCGCAGCTCATCGCTAGCAATACGCAACACGCATAAACCGTTTTCGCTAAGTCGCATTGCTGCCTGACTGAATAATTCGTGGCGCAACAATGAACGACGTGAATTGAATTGCGCGGTTGCATAAAGTTTAATTAACGAATGGTTACCTTCAGAGTTAATGAGTTGCTCTGGCTTAGTAATTACAATAGGGTTCTCATTGTCGGAGACTAAGGACTCAATAAAATTATCGCTTTGTGTGTAGCTGAGGGAATTATTAGGGAGCTCGGATATCGGAGCGCGTCCATCGAAATAGTATGATTTTTCTTGATGCGTTAAATTACGATCAACATGAGTGAGTTGCGACTTGGAGCTGCCAGGGGCGGCCGTCCAATCAAAATTGTCGCGCGCTGAGAAATGGATAACTGGCTCGCTGCCGCTGATGGGTAATAAAAAAGCACCCATCAGGCTGGCGGATAAAGTGATAATGGCGGCACGTTGCGAGCGATTAAAGTAGCTGATGCTCAATAAGAGCGCGGCGGTGAATGTGCCTATTACTAAGGGTAGACGGCTGGATAGAGCAAATTCGCGAGGAGCAATGGCTGTAATAATAAAGGCAGCGCCAATCCCGCAGATGGTCGCGGCAAAGGTGCGGCGCTGGTTGGTGGTGCAACGTAAAAATACAGCCAGTAGAGTTAAAGGCAGTGCAAAACAAAATAGCGTTATAAGCGGGATATACCATCCATTTTCTTCGGCGAGTAGTGGCGTGCTAGAACTTGTTAATTGAAGGATACGTGGGTTTTGGAAAAAACCGTTGTAAACTTCGGCACCACTAAAGGTCGAGATGAAGTTATGAAAGTAAATGCTTCCGGCTGCGAGTAGAGCTGCACTAAAGCGCACAGCAGCCTTGGTGATGGTGTCGGCTAAACCGGCTGCTAGGCTAAACCAAATGACTGCAAAGATAAGCAGCATGACATTGCCGCGCACAGTATTGTTGGCGGTGGTCGCGTAGTCAAAAACAGTGGCGTAGGGTAGTAGCAATAAAATCAGCATTGCTACGGCAGCGCCACCAATGAACGGGGTATAGAGCTGCGTACTTTCGATATTGCTGGCGTCATTTTCGGTGCTAGTATCGCGCCTAGAATAGTAGCGCTGCAGAATTCCGGTCAGCGCCCAAATGGTAATAAACCCAGGGATACCTACAGCCATCCCCGGAATAATATTGGCGCCGAGTAGACAGCTAAATAGCAATAAACTGGTATTGGCAGGATGCCGCTCGATCGCGCCTCCGAGGTTGGCGCCAAGTGCGCGCAGTGGCAAAAACAGCATCATTGCAAAGGCGGCGCTTAAGGGTGCCATACCCGAGAGTAAGGGCAGGGCTCCAGCGAGGCCAAGCAGTACAAATGATGCGCGCGGCGGGGTGTATCCAGCGCCATTGAAGCGCATGCCGCTACCAAGGCTGAGCAGGACAAAGCCAAGAGCGAGTAAATGATTGCCTGCTGAACCGCCGAGGGCGATAGCAATGCAATCTGTGACACCAGCGATTAATGCGCCAGCGCCGATGAAGTAGAGAAAGGAATGTAAGTGACGCATTCTATGTGTGGATAGTTTATTCTATCCGGCTAATGTTACGCGCCATGTCAGCCATCATTTGCACTTTTGGGATATTAAGCCATTTATCTGCACAAGATTCCGTTCCGGCTCTGCTGAAACAGGCAAAGCTTGCTATCACTGAGCAAGTGCCCGTGCTTGATGGCAGATTAGATGATGCGATTTGGCAAAATGCCACGCAGCTAAGCGATTTTATCGAAGTCAAGCCTAACGAAGGACGCCCTGCGGATCAGAAAACAGTGTGTTATTTGGCGCGCGACGCTGAATATTTGTACATTGCATTCGAATGTTTTGATGACGACACCAGCTCTATGGTTTTGCAAAATATTTCGCGCGACGCCCGCTTAACCGAAGATGACCGCATCGAATTCGTGCTCGATACCTTTAATGATAAGCAGTCGGGGTATTTCTTTCAGATGTCGGCAGCTGGCTCGCGTGGCGATGCTTTGGTCAGCGAAAATGGACGGCGCTTTAGTAAGCCATGGAACGGCTTCTGGAAAGGCGCCGCCGCAGTGCATGCTGATAAGTGGGTATGCGAAATGGCGATCCCGTTTGCTACTTTAAGCAGTGGCAATAACGATACTTGGGGTGTTAACTTTCAGCGCTATCGTGGGTCTACCCGTACAGAATACCGCTGGGCATCACCGCGCCGCGAGCTTTATCTGGGTACGGTTTCGACTGCCGGCGAGGTGACGGGTTTCTCCGGATTAAGCCAAGGGCGGGGCATAGAGTTTCGTCCGTACTTTAAAGCAAAGCGCTCCGACCAACATATGGGTAGTGAAGGCTTTGCCAATGATTTCGGTGGCGAGTTGCATTGGGCCATTACGCCGGCGTTGAAAGCATCGCTTACTTTTAATACCGACTTCGCTGAAACAGAAGTGGATAGCCGCGAAGTAAACTTGTCACGCTTTTCGACATTTTATCCCGAAAAACGTGACTTCTTCTTACAAGACAATAGTTTATTTGAGTTCGGTGAACAGTCGTCGTTTGGCGGGGGCGGAGGCAGTAATAAAAATCTGTTACCCTTTTTCAGCCGCAGTATCGGATTATCTGATGGCCAACCAGTAGCCATCGATTATGGCCTAAAAGTATCTGGACGGGTTGCCGGTTTTGATGTCGGCGCATTAGGCGTACATACCGCAAATGATTCTAGTCTCGGAATCCCAGTCGGTGATCTATTTGTGCTGCGCCCTTCGTATCATTTGTCAGAGCAGTCGACTATTGGCGCGCTGTTTACCTCGGGTGATCCTATAAGCGCGAACAGCAATTCGGTGGGTGGTATCGATTATCATTTCTCATCAACAGACTTTTTAGACGCTAGCTTTTCATCGAATACTTTTTTGGTGCAGAGCTCCGGTGGGGCTAGTGCGCAACGCGGTTTAGGTTTTGGTACGCAGTTAAGTTTTTCTAGTAGCGAATGGCAGTACTCTTTTTCAAATATCACCACGCAACAAGACTTTAGCCCAGCTATGGGATATGTGCGCCGTCCAGGTGAAATGATGAATAAGGCGTCGCTTAAGTGGAAACCCTTGCCCATCGACTCAGTGGTGCGTCAGTACGACTTTGTTTTATCTCCGGAAATATGGACTAACCTGAGTGGCGATTTGATTAGCTCTACATTACGCTTGGGGTTGTTCGGCGTCGAATTTCATGACGGTACTAGCATTAAGTTTCATTCTAAAATTATGCAAGATCGTCCGAGTAGCGACTACGAAGTCGCCGATGGCGTGACGATGATGGCTGGCGATTACTCGTGGGTAGAGCATCTTCTTAAATACGCTACTTCGTCACGCAATGAAATTTCTACGAGCACATCTTTGTCAGGTGGCCAGTTCTATGATGGCAACATCATAAAACTAAAGACTTCTTTAACGTATCGGCCGTCAGCATCAACGAAAATAAAGTTGTCTTATAACGAAAACCGTGGGCATCTGCCGGCCAGAGATTTTACTACGCGAGTTCAGAGCATGGCTTTTGATTTATCTTTTGGACCGCAATTATCATGGGACACTTTGCTACAGGCCGACAATCAAAGCGATACTTTAGGCATGCAATCGCGCTTACGCTATCTACTTGAAGATGGTCGCGAGCTGTTTTTTGTCGCAGACAGCGGCTGGGAAGAGCTGGCAAACCGTATGATTGTGCCAACGCAACACGATCTAACGCTTAAGGTGGTGTACGCGCTACGTTTCTAAGATGAAAGCACAACTCTCGCTATGGTTAACGCTTGCCGCTTTAATGATGGTGATTTTCTGCTCGTGGCAAATGCGGGCAACCGCGCATGCCACTCAGCAATATACGCCGGGCAGCGATCAATGGTATAGCCTCGACAGTGATGGCATGTATCACATGCGGCGTTTGAGCGAATATCGTCAGGCCGACGGCATGCCGTCCGCGCGCGACGAAGCCTTGAATTACCCACATGGCGCAATTATTCCGTGGCCACCTTATTACACCTTGGTGGCCGATCGTTTGGTTACTGCAGATGCAACAGACGCAGAAATAGAAATGGAGATGGGCAGCCTGCCACTTTATTTCTCGGTCATTACTTCGTTGCTAGTAGCGTTAGGGGCATTGATGATTGCGGGGCGTGGGGCAGCAGTGATTGCAGGTTTATTGCATGCACTTAGTTATGGCTCCGCACATTACGGCGGCCTCGGAGTTGCGGATCACCACGCTTTAGTTGCGTTGCTAAACGTCCTTATTCTGTGCTGTTTCAGTCTAATGTCGCGCTTTGGCGGATTTTCTAGCATACGTTTTTGTATTGGCGCGGCTGGTATTGGCGGTGCTGCGGTGGGACTAATGCTCGGAATATGGGTGGGGGCGTTAATGTATTTAGTGCCGCTGCAATTAGTCTGTTTGTGGTGGCTGTACGACTACTTCAATCGGCAAGTGGTGTTATTCGTTAGCCTGTTCCATCTGTCGGCATTGGTGGTGCTGCTGCCCGCGATTCTGCAATCACCATGGCTAGTCGACTATCCGTGGATGGTCATCAACTTGTCGTACTTCCATTTGCTGTGGTTAGCGCTTGGAATTTTGTTGCCGCTGCCTCTATATTTTTCATCTAGCATCGCATTTACCCACAGATATGTACAGCGCACTTTAATGATTGGCGGGGCCATAGCCGCTGTTATTTTCGCTTTTGATTTTCCGCCGGCGTCCGGAATCCTCGAAGGCTTTGCATGGGTGTCACGTGTAGACGCATTCATGTCAGGGATTGCCGAGTCGGCGCCGTTGGTCGGTGCTAGCAGTGGTGGTTTCGCTGAATTCGCTGTCTGGATCGGCTGGTCCGTCGTCATGTTGCCATTCGCCTATTTTTGGGCGTGGCGCAAAAGAGGTTTTCTTACACCTATCTTATTGCCATGGTTGGTTGTTCTGTTGCCGCTATTCATACAGGCCTGCGCGCAACGTCGCTTTGCAGATGCTTTGTCCGGCCCCTTAGCGGTAGTGGCAGCGGTTAGCGTTTGGCACTGGCTTGAAAGAACCAAATTCAATACACTCATAAAAACCTCAATCGCCGGGGCTTTTATAGTCGCGACACAATTCGCGGGCATCGTTCAGGCTGTAAATCATTCAGAGTCATCGACTAACGATCCGGTTGCAGTTGCCGAGCACAAACTGTTTAGCTGGATTGCCGAGCAGCAGCCGGATTCGCGTTCGGTGCTAGCAGCATGGGATTTTGGTCACACCATCGAGTGGACGGCGAAACGTCCGAGTATTGCCACTAACTTCGGGTCTTATATCGGCCGCGACAGTTTTGTCGATCCAGCAATTTTCTTCATGACTGAAGATTTCGCCGTTGCTGAAGAGATCTTAAGCAAACGCAAAGTGCAGTACATCGTGGTCACTTCACGTTTGCCTGATTTATTAGCTTCGCATGTCTTGCGCATAGATGCTGATGTAAAAGAATACCGTCAAATAGTAGCTTCGAAAGCGCAGCAGTTAACAAAGAAGTGGTTTACAACGATGGCGGCTCAGGTGTTTAACTTCGGAGATGCGGATGGCGCCGCTGGTCCGGCTCCGAGTATTCCCTTTTTGCGCTTAGTGCATGTCTCGCCAACCTTAGTCGTGGTCGCCGAACAACTCGGTACCCGCACTGCCGCCGGACGCATCTGGGAATACGTCAAGGGCGCAAGGGTGACGGGTGTGAGTCAGCCGAATAGCTCCGTCAGCATCGAGATCGACTTTGCCTTTTTCGATAACGGGAAAAGATTAGTTAGCAATAGTTGGACGAGCTCCGCCGTTTGCGATGCTCAAGGTCATTTTGAGATACGCGTCCCTTACTGTAGTGGCAGCAACCGTGATGCACAGGTTAGCGAAATGCGCTGGAGCGATGCAAATGGCGTCCATGTTTTTGAATTGAATGAGTCGCAGGTGCTTAATGGTGAAACGGTGCGTTTAAAATAGCGACATGACCGATTCTCTTAACGCATCATCCATTTCGCGCGCAGTTGTTTTAGGCGCAGGCACCATGGGCAATGGTATCGCGCAAGTATGCGCACAGTCTGGCATGCACGTGGTGTTGTTCGACATCAACGACGCCGCCGTAGCCTCAGGTATGAAAAACATCGAACGGATGTTGAGCAAGGCCGTCGAAAAAGGCAAAGTCAGCGCCGATGAAGTGGCGTTAACTTTAAGTCGTATTAGCACATCAACAGATTTAAGCCTTAGCTGCGAAGGCGCGCAACTAATTGTTGAAGCAATTCCTGAAAAGCTTGAATTGAAGAAATCGGTATTGGCACAAATCGAAGCAGCGGTTGGGGCACAGTGCTTAATTGCTAGCAATACTTCGTCGCTGTCGATTTCTAAAATCGCCGACGGCATGCAGCATCCGCAACGTTTTCTGGGCATGCATTTTTTCAACCCAGTGCCGCTGATGGCATTACTCGAAGTTGTAGTCGGCGAGCAAACGAGCGATGCTCATTGTGATTTGGCAGTGGCATTAAGCGAACGTCTCGGCAAGCACCCGATAGTGGTGCAAGATGCTCCAGGCTTCGCATCGTCACGCTTGGGGGTTTGCATTGGCCTTGAAGCGATGCGCATGCTCGAAGATAAGGTGGCAAGCGCTGCTGATATCGACACCGCCATGGAGTTGGGTTATCGCCACCCAATGGGCCCACTGCGCCTCACAGACCTAGTAGGGCTTGATGTGCGCTTAGGCATAGCCGAATACCTGACCGAAAAGCTCGGAGAGCGTTTTACACCACCACAGATTTTGCGAGATATGGTGGCTGCTGGTAAATTGGGCAAAAAAAGCGGCGAAGGTTTTTATAAATGGTAAAGAGTTTCTTGCAACCCGTGCCGCGCGCGCGGGTCTTATCTATTAGAATAAGACCTGTATGAAAAACCGCACTGCCAACCTTGATCCTTTGTCGCAACGTGAAAAAGTAGCGCATTTATTCTCGAGGTTAGCCTATGGTGCAAGGCCTGGCGAAGTTGACGAAGTTTTGAAGTCAGGCATTGATGCTTGGCTTGATGAGCAACTGCGGGCTGCTCCGGCAGCCAATCCCTATTTGCGTGCGCGGCTATCCGAATTTGACACTTTAGATTTAAGTGTCGCCGAGTGCTCCGAATTCGTTTATACCGATTTCAAAGGAAGTGGCGCTACCGAAGAAGAACGTGCAGCTTCGCGTCTATTAATGCGAGTGCCGATGCTAGAGCTGTCACAGGCAGTGGCATTACGCGCGGTGTTATCCGAAAGGCAGACGCATGAAGTTATGACTGACTTTTGGCGCAATCATTTCAATGTAAGCTTTACGAAAGGCGGCCAAATATATTCGCAAATTAACGACTACGAACGCGAAGTCATCCGCGACAACGTATGGCGTAGTTTCCCAGAGATGTTAAGTGATGCAGCAACGCACCCAGCGATGCTGAATTATTTAGATAATCATTTGTCACGGCGTCCACCTTCGAAGCAAGAGCTGAAAGAAATAGAGCGCCGCGCAAAACGTAAGACTGGTTCGAAAACGCAAGCCGCAGAGGCCGTTAGTTTGGCGACGCAGCGTGGTCTAAATGAAAACTACGCGCGCGAGTTGCTTGAACTGCATACTTTGGGGGTTGACAATTATTACACCCAAAACGATGTGATCGCTGTCGCCGAAGTATTAACCGGTTGGTCATTCGACGGTGGGCGCAAGGGTACGCATGAATATAAATTTAATAATAAAATGCACGTCGAAGGCGATTCGCGAGTCCTCGGAAAAAACATAAAAGAAGACGAGTCTGGTGATAACGGTCAGGGGCGTAAGCTGATAAAAATATTAGGTGAACATAAGGGCACTTCCGAGTTCATCGCAATGAAGCTAGTTAGGTATTTAGTTTCTGATACGCCAGATGAAGAATTGGTCAAGCAAGTGTCAAAAGTTTATCGTAAAACCAACGGCGATATGACAGCAATGCTGCGCACGATTATTGACAGCAAGCTGTTCTTTGCACGTGACAATTATCGCAACAAATTCAAAACGCCATTCGAATTTGTCATTAGTGCTCTACGCGTTACCGCTTCCGATATTACCTCTTTGCGCGGTTTAGGGAAATACCTCAGAGACATGGGGCAGCCCATTCTGCATTGCGACGACCCTACCGGTTATTACGATACGGCAGAAGCGTGGCTCGACCCCGGAGTAATGGCCTTGCGCTGGGAATTCGCCATGGATCTCGTAAATGGAAAAATAAAGGGCGTCACAATCTCAGACTCTTTCTATGAGCGGGTCCCAGCTGATAGCTCGCCGCGACTGTGGCAGCACCATTTAACAAACATGATCGTGCCCGGTGGTGCAGGGGAGCGTACACGCGCAGCATTGACAACAACAGCAACTGAGTATTTAGAGAAAAACAAAATACCCGATTTCTATAAAGTAGCCCCAGCACTTGTTGGCTTGCTATTAGGCTCTCCAGAATTTCAGCAGCAATAATCAGATGAAAGACACCAAACAATTTACAACTTCTCGGCGTCGCTTTTTGCAAGTGATGGGCGCGGCATCAGTGATGAGCCAAGTACCCGTATTCGCGCGGCATTTGCCACATACAAGCCCGGTCAGCCCGTTAATAAAGCTAGAATCCAAGAAGTCGGTGGTATGCATTTTCTTGCGTGGCGCTGCAGACGGATTGAATATGATTGTCCCATATGGCGACTCCAGTTATGAAGGCCATCGTCCTACTTTAGCAATGAACTTGCAAGATGGTTTGATCAAACTTGATTCTACTTTTGCACTGCATCCAGCGCTAGCGCCACTTGAAGACTTGTATAAAGCAAAACGTTTTGCTCCAATAGTCTGTGCCGGCTCGACGCATGGCACGCGTTCACATTTTGATGCTCAAGATTGGATGGAATTCGCGGCACCAGGTAATCGCACTGTCCGCGATGGCTGGTTGAATCGTTACTTAGCTAATACACAAAGTGCAACGTCTTCAAACTTCAGAGCGCTGGCCACTCAAGAATTATTGCCGCGCTCATTACGCGGAGAATTTCCGGTGTTAGCCGTCCCTGGTGGTTCTACTAAAAAGAAAGCCGGTAAAAACCTCGATGCTTTCGAACGTTTTTACGGCGACCCAGGCGGAATGCTCGATGGCGGGGCGATGAGCGATGGCGCGCGTGAAAAAGACGCTGCCGGAGTCGTAGAGTCGGGGCGCGTGACCATTGAAACACTGCGTCGCTTCCAAGAAATCGTTGGTAGACAAGAGAAAAAGCCCGACCCTAATACAACAGTCTCTGGCTCGAGCTATCCAACGTCGCGCTTCTCTACCGGATTGCAACAAATAGCCAAAGTGCTCAAGTCGGGCGAAGGGCTTGAGGTGGCCGGCGTCGATTACAACGGTTGGGACGACCACACTGGCGAAGGCGGAGTGGAAGGTAAAATGGCAACGCGCATGACCGATTTCTCGCGCAGTTTGGCAGCTTTCTGCAGAGATCTCGGAGACGAACTCGACAATACAACTATCGTAGTGATGACCGAGTTTGGCCGTACAGTGGCCGAAAATGGTAATAATGGCACCGACCACGGGCACGCTTCGGTGATGTTTGTTATTGGTGGCGAAGTCAAAGGCGGCAAAGTGCATGGCGACTTCACTGGCTTGGCCAAAAAGGATTTGTATCAGGGTCGTGATTTAGCGGTAACTACTGATTTCAGAAATGTCTATCACAGCATTTTAAAAAATCACTGCGACTACAAAACGCCGAAAGAGTTTTTCCCAGATTTCCGTCCGCAAGAAATCGCTTCTCTTTATTAATTAGCCGAAAATCTTTTCTGGCATGAGCACTTTGCAGTTGGCCGAGGCTTGCTGTAAAGTCGCAGATAATGTGGTGCCGCTGTGTGCCGCGCTACGTTTGATGTAGGCAAAAGCTATGGGCTTGTCGTGCTGTGGTGAAAAAACCCAGCTGCTCACGTTTCCGACTTCTTTGCCTTCAGCATCTTGCAAAGTTGCGCCTTGCATGAATTGAGGTTGGCCATCGAAATGTACTTGTACTAGTTGCCGTGGAGCTTGGCCGTAAGTGTTGATGCGCGCCACAACTTCTTGCCCAGCGTAGCAGCCTTTAGTAATAGAAGCGCGTCGCCATTCATTACTACCCGGTAGCGTATAGTTGCCGTCAAAGTCGCTGCCCCATAATGGGAAGCCACCTTCAACGCGCAAAATGTCTTGCGCCACCCATCCGCCAAGTTGGTGACCTGCGCTCACTAATTGTTCGAGCAGAGCAGGGCCTTCTGCACTATCGAGCAGTATTTCGTGACAGGTAGTGCCGGCATCTGGACGGACGATGCACCGGCCATTGTGCTGTATGTCGGGTAGATTTCCGAGTATTCTGACTCGCGCAAATTCGCGGCGCGTAAAGCTAATGTCTTCGCCAAAATGCATCATCTCGAGTTTCTGCAAGAATGTTTCGCAGCATTCGACGGGCAAATCGACGCCTAATTGCCATCCGCCATCGGCCGCGTCTTCAAAACGGTACAAAATCAATTCAGCAATCCAGCGGCCTTTGCCGTCAAGCATTGCCGAAAGCTGGTGCTCGCCAACGGCAAGCTTGTCAACATCACTTGATAACGTGCGTTGAAAGAAATCGCAAACATCAGTGCCGCGCACGTCGAGCCATGCACGTTGGCCACCATCGCAAATCAAAGTCTTTTCGCGCGCCGCCTGATATTCGAGGCCTGCTGCGCCACAACGCAATGGAACTTGCACATCGTAGATCTCAATAAAGTCAGCGCCATGTTGTGCAAAAAAAGGGCTAAGTGGAGTAGGGCTAGCAGTCATTTGAGATTACCGGGAAAATGAGTTTATCACTAAGGAAAGGTGCGAAATGCACGTCAATTTTGGCCAACGGTTTGAAGCCGGCCTGTTCTAGTTCTAGCAATATCTGCTTCGGAGACGGATTGCTTGGCGCTTCTTTATACAGGCCAAAGCGATGACGCAGTCGGCGCGAGAAAATTCTGAAGGTGCGTGAATGGCGGTAATCGATGATGGCACCGTATTTACACACGCGGTTGAGTTCACGTAAAAATTGTATACGCAATTCGGAAGAATGCACTAAATGCAACATGCGGATGCACGCGCCAACGTCGATGCCATTATCGAGAAAAGGTAGTTTTCCGATGTCGGCACAGATAAACGCATGTTGTGGATGCTTGAGCTTCGCCTGTTGCAGCATTTCAACCGACAGATCAGCGCCTAATGTTTGGCAGCTATAACGGTCGAACAAATCGGAAAAGCGTCCGGTGCCACACGGGATATCTAGAACAGTAACCAACTCGGCGGCCGCGTGATGCTTTTGCAGTATCTCGAAGGCACGCCGGATAGCACGCGCCTTACGCAAATCGCGCTTTTCACCTAGTGCACCGGCCCAACGCTGATCATAATCTTGAGCAACGGATTCATCTCGATAGACTTCGAGTTTAGGAGGGCGGATGACGTCCACGTTCAAAGAATAACATACTGTTGGCAGCAATAATATATGAACCGATAGCGGCTTAAGCGCGTTAAGCTATTTGAATGATTGCTGCTGCTGTACTTGTGTTTGCCGCGCAACAGGCTTTGTCGGTTGATG